>JBKHWC010000065.1:0-19408 GCA_046569765.1 Alphaproteobacteria bacterium
ATCACCATGTCCAAATCAATGACCAGGGCACGGGCTCCGGGTGAAAGCTCGGCAACATCGGGATGAAATAGCGCGAGCTTCCGCCAAACGCCGGGCGCGCGGATTTGCCCAGGTGTCAGTCCAATATCAGGGATTGGAACCGTTGTGATGCCAGGGTCCAGACCTTCTGTCCGGTCCGTCATGCAGACAAAGCGAAAGCCAGGCGCAAGATTCGCGCTGACTGCCCGAAAAAGGACGTTCACATAATCCGAGGGGAATAGCGTTCCCCATTTCATGCATAGAACGACGCGTTCGCGCGGCATCGGGTCTCCGGCGCCATCGGGGCGCTTCTCAGACCCGCATGGCTAGACAATCGGGCGCATCCTGTCCATACCCGAGACCGGCCCGGCAACCAAAGTTCTAACCCCATGACCCGCCACCTCCTCTTCCTCACCGGCACAAGGGCCGACTTCGGCAAGCTGGAGCCCCTTGCGGCCGCCGCCCGCGACGCCGGGCATCGGGTGACCTTCTTCGTCACCGGCATGCACATGATGGACCGCTACGGCCTCACCCGGAACGAGGTCCGCCGCATGCCCGGCGTCGCGGTCGAGGAGTTCGTCAACCAGCAGGAGGGCGACCCCCAGGACCTGATCCTCGCCCGCACCGTCACCGGCTTCTCCGCCTTCGTCCACCAGGCCCGCCCCGACCTCATCCTCCTGCACGGCGACCGGATCGAGGCCATCGCCGGCGCCCTCGTCGCCGCCACGAACTACATCCGCTCCGCCCATGTCGAGGGCGGCGAGGTCTCGGGCACCATCGACGAGGTCTTCCGCCACTGCAACACCAAGCTCTGCACCCACCACTTCGTCTCCTCCGAGGCCGCCGCCCGCCGCGTCCGCGCCCTGGGCGAACCCGAGGAGACGATCCACACCATCGGCTCGCCCGAGCTTGACTTCCACGCCCGCCCCTCCGGCGTGACCATCGACGAGGTGCGCGCCCATTACGCCATCCCCTTCGCCGACTACGGCATCGCCACCTTCCACCCCGTGACCTCCGAACAGGACACGATCGGCCGCCAGACCGCCGACCTCTTTGGCGCCCTGGCCGACAGCGGCCGCAACTTCGTCACCATCGCGCCGAACAACGACCCCGGCAGCGCCGCGATCTTCGAAGTCCTTGAAAAACTGCCGAAAGACCGCTTCCGCCTGCTGCCCTCCATGCGCTTCGCCCATTTCTCCGAGCTGATGAAGAACGCCGCCTGCATGGTCGGCAACTCCTCCGCCGGCGTGCGCGAGGCGCCCTTCCTCGGTCTGCCCTCGCTGGATATCGGCACCCGCCAGTCCAACCGCTCCGACGCCCCCTCCGTCACCGCGTGTGAGGCTGCGGACCGCGCCACCATCCTCGACTTCCTGCGGACCCATTGGGGCCGCCAGGCCGTCCCGCATGAAGGCTTCGGCCAGGGCACTGCCGCGCAGCATTTCGTGGAAACCCTCGCCCGGCCCGAATTCTGGTCGCTCAGCCTGCAAAAGGCGTTCCGTGACTAGGCCCGGCCTTGCGCTGACGGCATATCTCGCGGCCTCCCGCGCGATCCCGCTGGTCGCGCCGATGCTCCTGCGGCGCCGCCTCGCGCGCGGGAAGGAACTGCCGGACCGCTGGCAAGAGAAACTCGGCCAACCGACCCAGCCCCGCCCCGACGGCCCGCTGATCTGGCTCCACGCCGTGGGCCTGGGGGAGACGCTGGCGCTCCGTGGCCTCATCGCCGCCATGGCCGAGCAGGCCCCCGCGGCCGAATTCCTCGTCACCTCCACCACCCGCGCCTCGGCCGAGGTCCTGGCCGCCAACCTGCCGCCCCGGACCCGCCACCAGTTCCTGCCCCTCGACGCGCCACGCTATCTGGCCCGCTTCCTGGACCACTGGCGCCCCGCGCTCTCGGTCTGGGCGGAACAGGATCTCTGGCCCGGTGCCGTCGCCGCCACTGACTCCCGCGGCATCCCGCTGGCGCTGGTCAACGCCCGGATGAACGCAGATGCCTTCGCCCGCCGGGCCCGCTGGGCTTCCCTCTATGCCGACCTCTTCGCCCGCTTTCGCCTGATCTGCGCCCAGGACCAGGCGACGGCCCGGCATCTGCATGACCTTGGCGCGAAAGGCGTCCGCGTTACCGGCTCGCTCAAGGCCGCCGCGCCGCCGCTCGCCGCCGATCCCGCGAATCTGGCCCAGGCGCGCGCGGCGCTGGCCGGTCGCCGCCCGGTCCTGCTCGCCTCCTCCCACCCCGAGGACGAGGCCGCCCTGTTCACCGCCCTGCGCAACCGCCCGCGCCCGCTGACCCTGATCGCCCCGCGCGACCCGCATCGCGGGGCCGAGATCGTCGCCCGCGCCGCCGAACACGGCCTCACCGCCACCCGCCGCAGCGTGGGGCAGGGGCCGGATGCCGACCTCTGGATCGTCGATACCTTCGGCGAGATGGGCCTGTGGTATCGCCTCTGCCCCACGACCCTGATCGGCGGCACCTTCGGCCCGACCGAAGGCCACAACCCGTGGGAACCCGCCGCGCTGGGTTCGGCCATTCTGCACGGGCCAAGGATCGCGAATTTCGCCGCCGACTTCGCCGCGCTGCATCAGGCCGGGGCGGCGGAACCTGTCCAGCCCGAAGAGATCGCCGCCGCGCTGCTGGCCGACCATTCCGCAATGGCCGCCCGCGCCCGTGCCTTGTCCGCCGCCGCCCAGGGCGCGCTTGCCCCGCTTGCCGCCGACCTCCTTGATCTGGCGGGCCTGGGATGAGGCTCTGGCTCTTCCTCCGCTTCTGGTCGCTTCTCTGGCACCTCGGTCTGCCGTTTGTGCTGCTCTACCTGCGGAAGCGCGGACGCAAGGACCCGCTTTACGCGCAGCACATGGCCGAACGCTTCGGGCGCTACCGCCAGCGCCTGCCCGGCGCGATCTGGGTCCATGCCGTCTCCCTGGGCGAGATGCGCTCGGCCGTGCCCCTGATCCGCGCGCTCCTCGACCGGGGCGAATGCGTCGTCACCACCCATTTCACCCCCGCCGGTCTGCGTGAGGCCGCGCGCGTCTTCGCCGCCGAGATCGCCACCGGCCGCCTTGCCGCCGTCTGGGTCCCGTTCGAGACCGCCTGGGCCTATGCCGGATTCTTCCGCGCCTTCCGCCCCCGCGCCGGTCTGGTGATGGAGATCGAGATCTGGCCCCGGATGATCTTCGCGGCCAGGGGCGCGGGCGTTCCGCTTTTCATGTGCAACGCGCAATATCCCACGAAATCAATGGCCAGGGATGCGAAGTTCAAGCTGCGTCACAAGTTGATGCAGGGCTATGCCGGGGCCTTCGTCAAGTCCGACCTGCAAGCGGCGCGCTTTGCTTCGGTCGGTGTGCCGAACATCACCGTCACCGGAGAGTTGCGTTTCGATCAGCCCGTGCCGCCGCATCTGGTGGCCGCCGCCGAAACGATCCGCCCCGTGCTCACGCGCGGCCGCCCCGTCATCACCTTCGCCTCCGCGGTCGAGGGCGAGGACGACCTTTACCTCGACGCCATCGCCGCCGCGCTGCGCCACCCCTCGCGGCCCTTCGTCGTCTATGTCCCGCGCAAGCCCGAACGGTTCGACGAGGTGGCCGGACTGATCGCCGCGCGCGGCTTCAACTTCCTGCGCCGCAGTCGGGCCCTGGACGCGACGCTGACCCCCCAGAGCCTCCCCTCCCCCCCGTGGGGAGGGGATGGGGGTGGGGGGCACCCGCCAGATGCCGCGCCCGACCTCCTCCTCGGCGACAGTCTGGGCGAGATGTATTTCTACATCGCGCTGTCGGATCGCGTGGTGACAGGCGGCGGCTTCACGCCCCACGGGGCGCATAACATCATCGAGCCTCTCGCGCTCAAGCGCCCGGTGATCGTCGGCCCGGAAATCCACACCATCGAATACCCCGCGGTCGAGGCCATCGCCGCCGGCGTCTGCCTCCGGGTCGAGACGCCTCAGGCCCTTGCGGCGGCCCTCACCGACTGGACGGGTCCGGGCGCCGACGCGATCGAGTGCTTCTTCGCCGCCCATTCCGGCGCGACGCAAAAGACCCTCGCCGCCCTCGACGCACAGGTTAACACCGCGTAAACGCGACGCGATAAGCCTTTGATTTCCTTGCGACCGCCCGACCTGCCCACTGTGGACAGGCCAGGCCTACCAGCCGCTGAACCCGCCATCCACGTTGATCATCTGCCCGGTCACATAGCCCGCCTGGGCCGAAGCCAGCCACAGCATCGCATCCGCGATCTCGTCCGGCTTGGCCATCCGGTCCAGCATGATCAGCTCTCCGACCCGGCGCTGGAATTCCTCGGAATGACCGTTGAAGACCGCCCCCGGCGCGATCGTGTTCACCGTCGCCCCCCTGGGCGCCCAGTAGCCCGCCAGCCAGACCGTCAGCCCGTGAATCCCCGCCTTCGTCACCCCATAGGCCGAGAAATTCTTGAACGGCATCCCCTCATAGATCCGATGATGCGCGCCGTTGAGGGCATACATCGAGGCCACGTTGATCAGCGTGCAGGGCCATTTCCCGACGATATCCCGGTCCATCTGCCGCGCCACCATGAAGGGCCCCGTCAGGTTCGTCCGCAGGGTCTTCTCCCAGTCGCTGACCTTGAGATCGGCGAAATCCGGGAATGGCTGCCCCGTGCCCATCAGAAGCTCGCCCGTGATGGCCGCGTTGTTCAGCACCACGTTCGGCTCCCAGCCATCCTTCAGGATCCGCTGGAAGATCCCCGTCACCTCGTCCTCGTTCGCCACGTCCAGCGGGTAGAAGCGGAAGGCTTCGTTTCCGCCATGCGCCTCGACCAGCGCCTCGGCGCGCCGACCCGGCAAGTCCGAGGCGATGACCCGAGCCCCTTCGGCCAGCATCCGGCGGACATAGGTCGACCCCAACACGCCCCCCGATCCGGTGATAAATACGGTGCGGCCTTTCAGTTGCTCAGCCATGCTGGGCCTCCTGCATGAGGAATTCGACAAGACGGAAGTCGAAGGGCGTGTCGATGTCCACGCAGCGTTCGGGCGGCATCAGATAGGGGATCACGCGCCCCTCCCACAGCCCCTTCGACCGTTTCAGATAGGCCGGATCGACCACATAGGTCGAGGCGGCGTGTTCATAGACCACGGGCGCCTGCTGCCGCGCCACCACGCCTCCCGGCAGGGGCTTCGAGACATGCAGCGCCCCCGTCGCATCCGGTTCGACCAGGTTGAAATAGGGATTCTTCCGCGCCTCGCAGCAGCTCATCACCATGTCCGGGCGCTGGGCCCGGAACAGCTCCAGCGCCGCCGTGATGTCCGACGGCAGCCGCAGGGGCGAAGTGCAGTCGAGGTCGAGGAAGACCTCCACCGGACCGACCAGCGCCTCCGAGGCCTCCAGCGCGTGCTGCCAGACCCCCCATTTTCCTGCCGTATCGGTCGCCAGATGGGCGGGCCGCAGACCGATCTTGAGGCAGCCCTTCGCCACCGCGTGATCGTAGATTTCCTCGTCATCCGTGCTGACCACCACGGCATCCACCAGCGGATGCTCTAGCAGCTGGTCCAGCGACCAGTCGATCAGAGGCTTGCCGTGCAGGTCCCGAAAGTTCTTGCGCGGCACGCCCTTCGAGCCCTTCCGCGCACCGATGTGACCCAGGATCATGGAATCTCCTTCGTGATCTCGCCGATGAAGGTGCGCTGCGACCAGGCCTCGGCCACCAGCCGCGCCGAGGGCAGGCAGAGGTCGAGCCGCGGCATCAGCGGGTTGCCCGAGGTCGTCCCCCCGAAAGCCAGCGCCAGAAAGTCGCGCATCGCGTCCAGGAACATCGCGTTCCGTTCCAGGGGCAAGTCCAGCAAGCGGGCCCCGGAGGGCTCGGTCACCCGGTAGGCCTGCGCGGCGAAGTCGAAGTCCTGCATCCGTTCCGTCCCGCGCAGCATGGTCCGGCGGTGGAGGAGGGGGGTCAGGTAGTCCATCGACACATCACCCACAATCCCCTGACCTCGCAAGGAAATCCGGCTGGCGAAGTCCACGCCGGGGAAGGCTGCATGGCCCAGGCTCTCGACCCGCGTCACCTCCAGCCCCGGAAAAAGGCAGGCGGCCAAGTCCAGTTCGTGGCAGAGGTCGAGGAGAACCCCGCCCCCCTCGGCGCGGGCCGCATAGCTTTCGGAAAAGCGCCAGTCTGCCCGCCACTGGGTCACGTCATGGCCGATCGTGAGCGCAAACTGGAACACGTCGGACAGGTCCATCGCCGCCAGCGCCCGGACCGCCGGGTGGTAGCGCAGCATGTAACCCAACATCGAGCGCTCGGCCACCGGAGCGGCCACCGCAGCGATGGCCTCCACCTCAGCGGGCCGGAAGGCAAGCGGCTTCTCGATATACAGGGGCAGGCCACGCGCCGTCGCAGCCTCGATCAGCGGCAGGCGGATGTCGGTCGCGGTCGCCACCACCACAGCCTCGGCATCGGTCATCGCCGCCAGCGCGCCGCCCAGACCCGCCGCGCGCCACGAGACCAGCCGGGAGGAGGCCCCCAGCGCCTGCAGATTGTCGTGATGCCGACGCCCGATGGACCCCGAGCCGATGACCAGAACGCGCATGGGACAGCCCTAGCGCGAAACCGCGCCTGCCACCAGAGGGGGCCGCTGGCCCGGCCAGTCGGTCGCCTGGTGCCAGGCCTGGCCGACGGCCAGCACCCCCATGTCACCCCCCGACCGGCCGATGATCTGCATCCCCATCGGCAGCCCCGTGTCCGAGAAACCCACCGGGACGGACAGGGCTGGCAGGCCGATCAGGCTGGCGGGGACGACAACCTCCATCCAGCGGTGGTAGGTGTCCATCTTGCGCCCCGCAATTTCTTGCGGCCAGCGCCAGTCGGCCGGGAAGGGCCAGACCTGCGCACTGGGCAGGACCACGGCGTCGTAGCGTTCGAACAGCCGGGCGGCATGGGCATGCCAGCGGCTGCGGATCACGCTGGCCTCATAGACCGTTTGCGCCGAAAGCCCCATTCCCTGCTCGATCTCCCAGATTGTCTCGGGCTTGGTCAGCGCGCGCTTGGCCGGATCTTCGGCCAGCGCCCGCTTGCCCCCGGCGTTCAGCATGGCGCGCAGGGTGACCCACGCCGACCACAGCTTTTCAGCCGGGAAGGGCTGGGGCAGGGGCTCGACCACCGCGCCCATCGCCTCCATCTGGCGCAGGGCCGTCTCGCAGAGCGAAAGGATCCCCGGCTCCATCGGATAGGCCCCGCCCCAGTCGCCAAGCCAGCCGATGCGCAGGCCCCTCAGGTCACGGTCCAGCGCCAGCTCCGGGACTGCGCGGGGGAAGGGCACCTCGGGATTCTCGCCCGCCAGCACCTGCAGCAGCCGCGCCAGGTCTTCGATGGTACGGGCCATCGGGCCTTCGGTGGAGAGCGTCGAGAGATAGGTATCGCCCTCAGCATCCTGCGGCACCAGTCCCCAGGTCGGCCGGAAGCCGTAGACGTTGCAGAAGGCGGCCGGGTTGCGCAGGCTGCCCATCATGTCCGACCCATCCGCCGCCCAGGCCATCCGGCACGCCAGCGCCGCCGCCGCCCCCCCCGAGGACCCGCCGGCGCTGCGCGACAGGTCATAGGGGTTGCGCGTCACGCCGAAGATCGGGTTGAAGGAATGTGACCCCTGGCCCCATTCCGGCACGTTGGTCTTGGCTGCGATGACCGCACCGCTTGCCCTCAGTCGCGCCGCCACCAGATCGTCCTTCGCGGGCACATGATCGGCGTAAACCGGCGAGCCCCAGGTCGTCCGCAGGCCTTTCGTCGCCACCAGGTCCTTCACGGCAAAGGGAATCCCATGCAGCCAGCCCCGCGGCGCCACGTCGTCCAGCGCCCGGGCCTCGGCCATCAGGTCGTCGGGATCGCGCAGCGACACCAGTGCGTTCACCGAAGGGTTTACCGCCGCCACCTGCTCCAGCCAGGCGGCCATCACCTCGGAGGGCGCAACCCGGCGTCCGTGGATCGCCGCAGACAGCTCCGTCGCCGACCACTCCAGCATGGCTTTCATCTTTGCTCAAATATCCCACGGGTGTGCCAGCGGTTGCGCCATTGGTTCAAGCAACCGCTGGTATGGCGGGGGGTGTGCCCCCCCCGCTCTGACACTTCATCCAGGACCTTACTTCTGCAGTTCGGTCCAGATCGCGGTCATGTACTCCAGCCCCTTGCCGGTGCAGGTCGGCAGGAACACGCCCGCCGCCTTGTGCTCTTCCGGGATCACCACCTCGGGCGCGGTCCTCATGTCTTCCGGCATGAACTCCTCGGACCCCGAGATCCCGTTGGCATAGCGCGCGAAGGCCGAGATCATCGCGGCGTTCTCGGGCAGCATGATGAAGTCGAGGAACTTGTAGGCCTCATCGACATTCTTGGCGTCCGAAAGCAGCGCGACCGAATCCATGAACAGCGGATAGCCTTCCCTAGGATAGCCGAATTGCACGTCGCCGTTGGTGTTGATCCGCGCCCGCATCGTCGAGCCGTTCCAGTTGACGCTGGCTGCCCAGTCGCCGTTCGACAGACGCTCGGTCGCGCCATAGTCCATGCTGATCCAGTTCGGCTTGGCGGCCAGAAGGACGTCGCGCGTCTTCTTCATCACCTCGGCGTCGGTCGAGCAGGGCTCGCCGCCGACATACATCGTGGCCAGCGACAGGATGTCGACCATCTCGGGCACGACGTTGATCTTGCCGACCAGCTCGGGCGGGACCTCGAGGAACACGGCCGAGGTGTTGATGTCCCCGCCGTAGACCTTGGTGTTCACCGCGATCCCGGTCGACCCCCACTGCCACGGGATCGAGTACTTCCGGCCCGGATCCCAGTCCACGTTCGTCCATTCCGGGGCGATGTTCTTGTGGTTCGGCAGCCTGGACAGGTCCAGCTCCTGCACCAGGCCCTTCTCGACCCAGATCGGGACATAGCTGGCCGAGGGCACCACCAGGTCGAAGCCCGACCCGCCGGCCTCGACCTTGGCCAGGGCCACGTCGTTGCTGTCGTAATCGGTGACGGTGACCTTGATCCCGGTCTCCTTCTCGAACTTCTCCAGCAGTTCGGGGCTGGTGTAGTTGCCCCAGTTGTACAGCTGCAATTCGCCCTCGGCCGCGGCAAGCGTTGCCGAGGCCAGGACCATCGCGGTTGCGGACAGAAGATGTTTCATTTCTTGTCTCCCAGTTGGTTAGTCTTTCTTGCGCGTCAGAAGGAAGAACAGGGTCAGAAGGACCACTGTCACCCCCAGAAGCATGGTCGAGATCGCATTGACCTCGGGCGTGAAGGCGCGGCGCAGCTGGCCCAGCATGTAGGTGGGCAGGGTGTCCTGCCCGCCCGACTTCACGAACTCGGTAATCACCACGTCATCCAGGCTGATCACGAAGGCCAGCATCGCCCCCGCCATGATCCCCGGCGCCAGCAGGGGCAGCGTGACCCGCCGGAAGGTCTGCCAGGGGCTTGCGTAAAGATCGGCCGCCGCCGTCTCCAGCGCAAGGTCCATGCTTTCCAGCCGGGCCCGGATCGGCAGATAGGCGAAGGGGATGCAGAAGGCGGTATGCGCCGCGATCAGGTAGCCCAGGCCCTGATAGCCGGTCGCGACCTTGATGATCCCGAAGAAGATCAGCAGCGCGACGGCGGTCACCACCTCGGGCACCATGAGCGGTTGGTTGATGACGACATAGATGAAGGTCTGGCCCTTGAACGCCTTGCGCCGCGTTGTCCCGAGCGCGGCCATGGTGGCCAGCGCCGTGGACAGGACGGCGGCCGAAGCGCCGATGATCAGCGACCGCATCGTGGCGGCCTTCACGTCGTCGTTGTCCCAGGCATCGGCATACCAATGCAGCGAGAAACCGCCCCAGACCGCGACCGAGTTCGAGGCGTTGAAGGAGTACACGACCAGCGTGATGATGGGCAGGTAAAGCAGCACGAAGGCCGCGATCGCGATCGTGGCAAAGCCGGGCAAGCGGCTGATCTGGAAGCCCCGCTCAGCCATGACCGGCCCCCCGGTCTCGGTTGGCGACCCGCACATAGACCAGAAGCGCGGCCATCACGATGAACAGCAGCGCCACCGACAGCGCCGCGCCCAGCGGCCAGTTCTTGCCCTGCAGGAACTGCAGCTCGATGAAGTTGCCGATCATCATGTTCTTGCCGCCCCCCAGTATCCGCGGCGTCACATAGGCCCCCAGCGAGGGGACGAAGACCAGGATCGACCCGGCGATGATCCCCGGCTTGACGATGGGCAGGATCACCCGCCGCAGGGTCAGCCAGCGGCTGGCGTAAAGGTCGTACGAGGCTTCAAGCAGCCGCATGTCGAAGCGCTCGATCGTGGCGTAAAGCGGCAGGACCATCAGCGGCAGGTAGACATAGGTCATCCCGATCAGGACGGCCGTTTCGGTGTAGTTGATCTGCAGGGGCGTCTCGATCACCCCCAGCCAGATCAGCAGCGTGTTCAGGATCCCCTCGTTGCGGATCACCTCATTGATCGCGAAGGTGCGGATCAGAAGGTTGGTCCAGAAGGGAATCGTGATCAGGAACAGCCAAAGGGCGCGTTGCTGCGCGGGTCTTGTGGCGATGAACCAGGCCGTCGGGAACCCGATCGCGAAGGTCAGCGCCGTGGTGGTCAGGGACAGCCAGACGCTGCGCCAGAAGATCGTCAGATGCGCATCGGCCAGCGCATAGCGTTCCTCGAAGATGTCATAGGTGAAGAGGATGCCTTTCCACCCCTCCACCGACCATTCGTGGATCACGTTCCCAGTGTCGTTCGCGGTCAGGAAGGAATACCACACCACGATCAGGAGAGGCCCCGAGGCGGCAAAGGCCAGCATCAACAATGCGGGCAGCGACAGCAGCCAGCCGTTGCGGGTCGAGGTCCTGGCCGCGTTTTCCTCGGCGGGGCTCATCTCAATCCTCCACCCGCTGGATCGCGCCCGGGGCAAAGCCGACGCCCACCGCCTGCCCCTCGGCCAGCCCCGCCTCGCCCGAGACGGGGTTCTGCAGCCGGGCGACCAGTTCGGTGCCATCCCCCAGCGCCAGGTGGCAATGCGTGTCGGTCCCGAAATAGACCAGCGATTTCACCCGCGCCGCAAGGCCCTGGTCTGACGGCCCCAGCCGCAGCTGTTCGGGCCGCACGATCACGGTGACCTGCCCGCCAGGGGCCAGCCCCGGCATCTCGATCCGCTCGCCCGTGGGCAGCCGCAACGCCCCCGCCTCGGCCGTTCCGGTCAGGAAATTCGTCTCGCCGATGAAGCTGGCGACAAAACGGTTCTTCGGGTGGATGTAGATCTCTTTCGCCGTGCCGACCTGCTGGATCTTCCCCGCGCTCATCACCGCGATGCGGTCGGACATGGTCAGGGCTTCTTCCTGGTCATGGGTGACGAAGATGAAGGTAATCCCGGTTTCCAGCTGTAGCCGCTTCAGCTCGATCTGCATCTCCTTGCGCAGCTTCAGGTCCAGCGCGGAGAGGGGTTCGTCCAGCAACAGCACCTTGGGCTGCGGCGCCAGCGCCCGGGCCAGCGCGACCCGCTGCTGTTGCCCGCCCGAAAGCTGGCTGGTCTTGCGTCCCGCCATCGCTTCCAGCTTGACCAGCGCCAGCATCTGGGCCGTCCGCGCCTTCACCTCTGCGGCCGGTTTGCCCAGCATCTCCAGCCCGAAGGCGATGTTCTGGGCCACCGTCAGGTGGGAGAACAGCGCGTAGCTCTGGAACACCGTGTTCACCGGACGCCGGTTCGGCGGCAGGGTGGTGATGTCGGACCCATCCAGCAGGATCGTGCCGCCCGAGGGCATCTCGAACCCCGCGATCAGGCGCAGCAGCGTGGTCTTGCCGCAGCCCGACGGGCCGAGCAGCGTAAAGAACTCCCCCCGCCGGATATCGACAGACACATCATCCAGCGCCCGCACGACGCTAGCCCCTTGCCCGAATGCCTTGACGACATTCCGGGCCGAGATCGTTACCTCATCGGCCACGGATTCCCCCATTCGTCCCCCATATTTGATCATATTGGGCGGAAGATCTTCGTCCCGACAAGCGATTTCTTCCCCTCAACCGGCCATCGGCGCTCTTTTCGCCGCCCAGGGGGCCGCGCGCTCAACCTCTGCGCACAAGGCGATCAAGACTTCATCCTGGCCGAAAGCTGCCGCAAGGTGCACGCCAATCGGCAGGCCATGGCGGGACCAGCTCAAGGGCAGGCTCGCCGCGGGCTGGCCGCTGGCGTTGAACACCGCGCAGAAGGGCGAGTAGGCGAAGATGCCATTCGGCCCGGTGCGGTAGCCGACGTAATCCTCGGTCTCGTGGTTGAAGCGGCCGATCTTCGCGGGTGGCTCGGCCAAGGTGGCCGAGAGCAGGATATCGGGGCCGTCCTCGAAGAACCCGGCCATCTGGCGGCCAAAGGCATGGATCTCGCCCACCGCCTGCAGGTAGCGCGTCGGGTGCAGGCCCTGCGCATAGGCCCAGGCACCGCGGCCGACGCCCTCGACCTCATCCGCCGTGGGGGCGCGGTCGCCAAGTTTCGACCGGATCGAAAGCGCCGTACCCACGCCGACGATATCGGTCCAGGCCCGCATCATCATCGGCACATCGGCCCTGGGCCGCGCCGGTTCGACATGATGGCCCAGCGAGTCCAGCAGCCGACCCGCCGCGCGCACGGCTTCGGCCACCTCGGGGTGGATCGGTTCTCCGGTGAAGGTCGTGTCGCAGATCCCCACCCGAAGCCGCCGCGGCGGGCGACTGATCGCCGCCGCATGGCCCCGGTCCAACGGGGGCGCCACATAGGGCGCGCCAAGGTCCGGCCCCTCGCAAGCGTCCAGCATCACCGCCGTGTCACGGACAGAGCGCGTCAGGAAGCCGTCAATCGCCATCCCGGCCCAGCCTTCGCCCGCATAGGGCCCGTCCGGCAGCCGTGCCCGCGTCGGCTTGAACCCGAAGAGCCCGCAGGACGAAGCCGGGATCCGCACCGACCCGCCCCCGTCCGAGCCATGCGCGAAGGCCACGATCCCCGCCGCCACCGCCGCGCCCGCCCCGCCCGAGGACCCGCCCGGTGTGTGCTCAAGGTTCCACGGGTTCCGCGTCGGCCCGCCATAGACGGCGGCCTCGGTCGCCGCGCCGACGCCGCCCTCTGGGCTGGTCGTCCGTCCGAAGGTCACCACGCCTGTGGCCTTCATCCGCGTGAAGATGCTGGAATCCTGCCCGTAGACCGTGTTCGCCAACAGACGTGAGCCATTGTGGCTGGGAAACTCCTTCGCCTCGGCGCCCAGGTCCTTGATCAGGAAGGGCACGCCGCGGAACGGCCCCGCAGGCAGTCCCTCGGCGATCGAGCGCCGCGCGACCTCCTCTTGCAGCAGTACCACCGCATTGATGGCAGGGTTGCGCGCCTCGACCGCCGTCAAGGCCGCATCCAGCAGCTCCGTGGGGCTCACCTCGCCCTTCGCCACCAGCCCCGCGAGTTCCGTTGCATCCGCCGCGCCGAGATCACCGATCATCTTGCCCTCCCTTTTGTCCGAACCTGCCCGGACCGTCCGCCGGGGTCCAGCCCATCCTCGCCGCCAGAAGGTCGGTTTCCGTCCGATATTTTCCGTCGCCAAATATCCTCGGGGGGTTTGGGGGGCGAAGCGCCCCCAACGTCCGAGGAGGAGGCGAAGCCCGACGACGAGACAAAAGGTCTTCGCGCGGAACGCGCTCCGCTCAGTTCCCGTCCGTTGCCCCGGGGGCGAGCCTGACCTCCTGCCGCAACTGCCCGTCGCGGCCGAAGATCAGGATGCGGTCGTCCTCGGTGACCACGGCGACCCAGCCGTCGCCGAAGGTCACGGCCTGTGTTGCGGTCCCTGCAGGCAGGGCCAGGCCCGCAGGCAACTCCGGCGCGCCCATCGCCTGCGGCATCCGGGTGACAAGCAGGGCGACCACGGTTATGACACCGCCGATCATCACCAGCATCAGGGTGATGACCAGCCATTTCAGAAGCCGCAGGCTGGGCGGCAGGGCCGGATCGGGGGCGTCGGTGGGGTCGGACATGGACGAGACTTTCGATGACGAGGCAGAGGTCCTGACCGTCACCATCGGCGAGGAGGCTCCCGCCCGCCTTGATAAGGCGCTTGCCGCCGCCGTGCCAGAGGAAGCCTCCCTCTCGCGCTCGCGCCTGGCCCGGATGATCGCGGAGGGGGCCGTTTCCCGCGACGGGCTTGCGGTCACGGACCAGAAGGCCAGGGTCGCGGCGGGCGAGGTCTATACCCTCCGCCTCGACCCGGCCGAAGAGATCGCGACCCTGCCCGAGGCGATCCCGCTGACCGTCGTCTGGGAGGATGCCGACCTCATCGTCGTCGACAAGCCGGTCGGCATGGTGGTCCATCCCGCGCCCGGCACGCCTTCGGGCACGCTGGTCAACGCGCTGCTGCACCATTGCGGGGACACGCTGTCGGGGATCGGGGGGGCGAAGCGGCCGGGGATCGTTCACCGGATCGACAAGGACACCTCGGGACTTCTGGTCGTGGCCAAGACCGATCGGGCGCACCACGGCCTTGCCCGCCAGTTCGAGGACCACTCCGTCACCCGGCGTTATCTGGCGGTCGTGCATGGGGTCCCGCAGGCCAGCGATCCCCGCCTGCGCGGCCTGAGGGGGGTGACGATGGAGGCCGGGGGCGTGATCCGCATCGCGACCAACCTTGCCCGGCACCGGACCGACCGGCAGCGGCAAGCCGTCGTCTGGGAGGAGGGCCGCCACGCCGTCACCCGGGTCCGGGTCGTCGAGGCCTTCGCCGACCAGGCCGCGCTGGTCGAGTGCTGGCTGGAGACCGGGCGGACCCATCAGATCCGGGTCCACCTCTCCTACGCCGGGCATGGGCTGGTGGGGGACCAGACCTACGGCGGTCGGCGGAAGGTGGCGGGCAAGGTCGCGGGGGCAGAGATGGCCAACCTCTTCCCCCGGCAGGCGCTTCATGCGGCGACGCTGGGGTTCGACCACCCCGTCACCGGCGAGCGGCTGGAGTTCGCCGCCCCCCTGCCGGACGATATGGAAGGGCTGGTCGCGGCCCTGAAAGGCGGCTGAGGCCACGGGGGTGTCCGCGCGTGGACAGGCTTTCCGGTGCAGGGAAATCAATATGTTAGCCGTGGGCGTTAAGCCTTTGGCAAGACTTGACTGGCCCCGTTGCCACAGCCCCTTCCACGCGGTATCCTGCCGTCGCACTGGCCGCAACTGGCCGAAGGAGTGCTGCATGTCCGAGACTGTCTTCGCCCGCTGACGTCATCCGCCCCCCATCGGGGGCAAGGGGATGACAGGAACGACCCGACGAAGCGCGTCTGCCTTCGTCCGGTCCGGCTTGGCGACAGACCCGGGACTTACCCCCATGAACATCTCACGGACCGAGCAGCGGGTGCTGCACGTCCTCGCCCTTGGCGGGCGCATCGACCATTCGCGGAACGGCAGCAAGACCCGCGACATCCTCTGCGTCACGCGCGAGGGCTTCATCCTGTCCGACTGCACGCTGGAGGTCTTCCGGCGGCTGCGGCAGAAGCGGCTGATCGCGTCGGAAGGCGGCGGGCCCTACCGCATCTCGCGGTTGGGGCGACTGTCGGTCCGGGCGCAACTTGACAATCAGGGATAGCGAGCAGGACAGAAGACACCATCCGCCCGTAGCGGCGGGACGCGCTTGCCCCGGCCGAGACGCCGATCGCGGCGGCAGGGGCAGGGCTTTGGCCTGTGCGCGCTCACGACCGCAGAGGAGGAGCCGAGGGCAAGGGCGCGCGACGCCTGTTGGTCGAAACCGGGGGTGCCGGACTTTGCCGGGCAGCGCCGCTTCGACCTGCGGCTGGGATGCGAGGCACGGATCCGGGGCAACCGCCAGGCGGGGAAGGACAAGCTGCGCTTCGCCAAGCCGCCGTCGGTTGAGGGCCTGTCTCCTCATCCCCCGCGCGGACGGGGATGCACCTGGAACGGGTCAGTAACTGACCCAGGCGGCTGGGCTTTCAAGGACCTGCTCGACCTTGCAGCCCTTGCCGCCCTGGCTTTTGCAGAACCGCAGCGCCCTTTTCTTCGCCTGCCGCGCGTCCTTGCCCCAGTCGGTGTGCAAGGACCCGCTGGTGTCGACCACGATGGCGAGGGCGCCGTTCGTCACGCCCATCGCGATCCGGCAATCGCGGAAGCCGGAAGCCTGGCACTGGGCAAGCGCGCCGGTGTCGGCCTCGGCCTGGCTGGCGGCGTTGACATACCAGGCATAGGTCGGCCCGCCATTCGGGTCAGTGCCCCAGGCCAGCGTGGCGTACTGGTCGACCCAATAGCCGCCAGGGTCGCCGCCGGTGCCGCCTTTGCCGACGTATTCGCACAGCGGCGTGGGCGCGACGCCGTTGCCGCCGGGATCGACTCCGATCAGAACCTCACCCGGTCCGGGCCCGTTGCAGGGATAATAGGCGAGGGCCTCGGTCGGGATCAGGCCCAGAAGGACAAGCGGCAGGGCGCGAAGCGGGCAAAGAGGCATGGCAACCTTCGGATCAGGGCTTTGGTCGCAAGCCATAGTGGCAAGCGGCCGACCTGTAAGGACCGGAAATCCTTATCCGGTCGTCTTCCCGAATGGCCGGTAGGATGTCCGGGCGACGTCGGCAGGGCTGACATTCGTGTGAAGGGCGTGACATGTTCCTTTGCGCAGGACGGGACCGCGCACACCTGAGCGTGAACCTTGCGCGTCAGGGAACCCTTGCGCGGGCAGGGAAGTTACTTTAGGTTATCGCTCTCTCGGGGGCGCTGACGCACCGGGAAGAACAGGGGGCATGATGAGCACCTACACGAACCTACCCGCACCGAGCCCCGAGCAGGGGCTGAACCGGTATCTTCAGGAGATCCGGAAGTTTCCGCTTCTGGAGCCGGAAGAGGAATACATGCTGGCGAAGCGCTGGGTCGATCACCAGGACGCCGGCGCGGCGCATCAACTGGTCACGAGCCATCTGCGGCTCGCGGCGAAGATCGCCATGGGCTATCGCGGCTATGGTCTGCCGCAGGCCGAGGTGATTTCCGAGGCCAATGTGGGCCTGATGCAGGCCGTCAAGCGCTTTGACCCGGAAAAGGGGTTCCGGCTGGCCACCTATGCGATGTGGTGGATCCGCGCCTCGATCCAGGAATACATCCTGCGGTCGTGGAGCCTGGTGAAGCTGGGCACGACATCCGCGCAGAAGAAGCTGTTCTTCAACCTGCGGAAAGCCAAGGCCAAGGTCGGCGCGCTGGAGGAAGGCGACCTGCGGCCCGAGAATGTGGCCCAGATCGCCAAGGATCTGTCGGTGACCGAGGACGAGGTCATCGACATGAACCGCCGCCTGTCCGGCTCGGACGCCTCGCTGAACGCCACCGTCGGCAGCGAGGAGGGCGGGGCGCAGTGGCAGGACTGGCTGGAGGACGAGGACAGCGACCAGGCCGAGGCCTATGAGGAAAAGGACGAGCTGGACGCCCGTCGCGCGCTTCTGGTGCAGGCAATGGCGGTACTGAACGACCGCGAGAAGGACGTGCTGATGCAGCGCCGGCTGTCGGAAGATCCGGTCACGCTGGAGGAACTGTCGGAAAGCTATGGCGTGAGCCGCGAGCGGATCCGGCAGATCGAGGTCCGTGCCTTCGAGAAGTTGCAGGCCAAGATGCGCGAGCTGGCCAAGTCGAAGGGCATGGCGATTCCGGCCTGACGGGGGGCGCACCGATTTTCTGCGAAAATCGGCGGGTCCTGTCCGCCTGTCCAGAGCCAAAAGCTCGCCCGGCCCGACGGCCTGGCTCTCCCGGCGTAAGCGGGCGCTGAAACGTGGAAGGCTGTGGCCCTTGGTCACGGCCTTTTCGTTTGCCCAAGGGCCTGCGGAAGGATAGAGGGACGGCCATGCGCATGACTGACACGTTCCTCAAGCCGATGCACCCCGAGGGGTGGAAATTCGTTCCCGTCTTCGCGGCGGTGACGCTGGTCCTGTTCTGGATCTGGGATCCCCTGGGCTGGCTGGGGGTCGGGTTGACCATCTGGTGCTATTATTTCTTCCGCGACCCGCGCCGGGCGGTGCCCGAGAATGCGGGGCTGCTGGTCAGCCCCGCCGATGGCGTGGTCAGCCTGATCGAGCGTGCGGTGCCTCCGGCCGAGCTGGGGCTGGGGCCCGAGGCGCTGGTGCGCGTCAGTGTCTTCATGTCGGTCTTCAATTGCCATGTGAACCGGGCGCCCATCGCCGGGCGAGTGACGGCGGTGGCCTACCGGCCGGGCAAGTTCTTCAACGCCTCGCTGGACAAGGCGAGTGAGGAGAACGAGCGCAACGCCCTGGCGATCGAGATGGCGGATGGCCGCAGGATCGCGGTGGTGCAGATCGCGGGCCTGGTGGCGCGGCGGATCATGTGCTGGAAGAAGCCGGGCGACATGGTGCGGACGGGCGAACGCTTCGGGCTGATCCGCTTCGGCAGCCGGCTGGACGTCTATCTGCCCGAGGGCGTGCAGCCGCAGGTCGCGCTGGGCCAGACCATGGTCGCGGGCGAGACAGTGATCGCGCTGATCGGCCAGGACGCCCCGGCGCGGGCGGCGCGGATCGAGTAGATGGACGAGGATCGGACCGAACCGCCGCGCCAGCTTCTGCTGCTGAAGCTGTTGCCGAACCTGGTGTCGATCCTGGCGCTGTGTGCGGGGCTGACGGCGATCCGTTACGCGATTGCGGGGAATTTCCCGATGGCGGTCCTGCTGATCGGGACGGCGGCGGCGCTGGATGGGCTGGACGGGCGACTGGCGCGGATGCTGAAATCGGAAAGCGCGATCGGGGCCGAGTTGGACTCCTTGTGCGATTTCGTGAATTTCGGGGTCACTCCGGCGATTGTGCTGTACCTCTGGGGCCTTCGGACCGAGACGAGCCTGGGCTGGATCGCCGTCCTGGTCTATGCGGTCTGCTGCATGCTCCGGCTGGCCCGCTTCAATGTCGGCCACAAGGCCCCGGCGGGCGAGGTGGCGGAAAAGACGAGCTTCATCGGCGTGCCGTCCCCCGCGGGCGCGATGCTGGCGCTGGTGCCGATGTATCTGGTGCTGGCGCTGGACCATGCGATCACCCTGCCGCCGGTGCTGGTCGCGCTGTGGATGGTCGCGGTGGGCGCGCTGATGATCAGCCGGGTGCGCACGCCCTCGCTGAAGCGGATCAGGATCGCGGCGGATCTGGCGCGCTATGTGCTGGTGGGGCTGGTGGTCGTGGTCGCGGCGCTGCTGACTTACCCTTGGGTCACGCTGCTGACCCTGTCTCTGGCCTACCTGTCGGCGATCCTGGGCCTGTTCCTGCGCGGGTTGCGGCGAACCGCCGGTTAGGCAGGCTTGCGTCGCTTTGGCTTGCATCCTGCGCCACAATGCGCAGGCTGGGGTTGAAAAGCCAAGGGAATCATGTGCATGCAAGCAGAGGCCATCCAACGCAGCTACCGCCGCTGGGCGCCGATCTATGACCTGGCCTTTGGCCGGATCACCCAGGGCGGCCGCATCCTTGCC
>JBKHWC010000066.1:0-17570 GCA_046569765.1 Alphaproteobacteria bacterium
TATGGCGCCGCGCATCTCGCCGGCAAGGCCGCCGTTTTCGCCTGCACCGTCAAGGCTGTGAAGGAACCGAAGCCCGCCGAGATCGACGACGAGCTGGCCAAGAAGTTCGGCGCCGAGGATCTCGCCGCGCTGAAGTCTCAGATCGCCGAGCGCCTGGAAGCCGAATACAAGGGCGCGGCCCGGGCCGTGCTGAAGCGCGCGCTGCTGGACCAGCTGGACGGCATGGTCAAGTTCGACCTGCCCGCCAACCTGGTCGAAGCGGAAGCCAACCAGATCGCCCACCAGCTTTACCACGAAGAGCACCCCGAGGATCACGGCCACAACCACGGCGCGATCGAGCCGACGGATGAGCACAAGAAGCTGGCCGAGCGTCGGGTCCGTCTGGGCCTTCTCCTGGCCGAGATCGGCCGCAAGGCCGAGGTGACCGTCACGGACGCCGAGATGACCCAGGCCGTGCTGTCGGCCGCCCGCCAGTATCCGGGCCAGGAGCGCCAGTTCTTCGAATTCGTCCAGAAGAACCAGCAGATGCAGCAGCAGCTGCGCGCGCCGATCTTCGAGGACAAGGTCGTGGATCACATCGTGGCCCAGGCCAAGGTGACCGAGAAGGACGTCTCGAAAGAGGACCTGCAGAAGGCCGTCGAGGCTCTGGACGAGATGTAATCCCGTCCCTTCGGGATGGATCAGGCCGCGCCCTCGGGTGCGGCCTTTTCCGTTTCAGAAGATGCGCGAGACATCGCCCCCCAGCGCCAGCGTTCCCGCATAAAGCGCCGCCTTGTCGGCCCGCATCGGATGGTACCGCGCCGCCTGCAGGTCGCGGAAGATCCGCTCAAGCCCGGTCTTGCGCAGATAGCCCGCGCCGCCCGCCAGATCCATCGCCTGGCTTGCCACCGCCAGCACCGCCTCGACCAGAAGCGCCCGGCCCTGCATCACGCGGTCGACCGACCGGGCCGAGGGCGACTCTTCCCCAATCACCGCCACCATGTCGCGATGCGCCAGCCGCGCGGCGTGCAGGCGGATCTCCAGCTCTCCGACCAAGCGGGGGGAGCGGCGGGCCTCGGGTCGGGCGGCCTCCAGCGCCAGCGTCCGGTCGCGGGCAGCCTCGGCCAGACCCAGGTAGACGGCATGGATCAGCGGGATCGCGATGGTGCCGATGATCTGGAACAAGGGATGCCACTGGCCCGCCGGGCGCCTCAGGGTGATCTTGGAGTCGGGCACGAAGGCCCCCTCCAGCACCAGGTCCTGCGAGCCGGTGCCGCGCATCCCCATCGCGTCCCAGACCTCATGGATCTGAACGCCGGGCGCGGTCAGGGGCAGGCCGAAATGCAGCACGGTCGGCCCCTCGGGACCATCGGCGAAGGCGCTGGTCATCATCAGCGCCCCCAGCGGCGCGCCCGAGGCGAAGCCCTTGGTGGCGTGGATCCGGTAACCGCCCTCGACCCTCTCGGCCCGGCCCGCGCCGCCGACCCAGTCGGAACCGCCGGACGACAGCAGCACGATCCTCTCCGAGGCGATGCGGCGCAGCAAGGGCTCGACCGTGGCCCGGGCGGCGGGCTGGTTCCGCCAGCGCCAGGCCGGGATCGCGACCTGGTGGCTGTGCATCGCAAAGGCCAGCGCCGTTGCCCCGCAGCCCTGTGCCAGGCGGCGCAGCATGTCGGCAAGCTCTGCGGCCGAGGCCCCGCCGCCGCCCAGTTCGGCGGGGACCCCGGCCTCGATCAGGCCCGCCTCCTTCAGTTTTGCGCAGTTTTCTGCTACGAATGAACCCTCGGCATCGTGACGCCCGGCGCGCGTTGCGAAATCCCGGGCCAGCCGGTCGGCCCTTTCGGCCAGCGAGTCCTGCGCGGCCGGGGCGATGATGTCTTGTGCCAGTGACATGCGGTCCTCCTGTTCCATGGTGCTGTCAGGGTCGGGGAGGGGACCCGAGTCGGTCCAGTTCACGGAGTGAATCGCGGGAAGGGAGGGCGATGACGAACACCAGCTACGGCCAGTTCTGCCCGCTTGCCATGGCGGCCGAGATCCTGTGCACCCGCTGGACGCCGCTGGTCCTGCGCGAGCTGCATTGCGGCAGCACCAGGTTCAACGACCTGCGTCGTGGACTGCCGCGGATATCGCCCGCGCTCTTGTCGCGCCGCCTGAAAGAGCTGGAGGGCGCAGGCGTGGTCGAGGTGCGGCGTGGCGACGGGGGGCCGGAGTATCATCTGACCGCCTCGGGTCAGGACTTGCGGCCCTTTGTCAAGGCGATGATGCTCTGGGGTCACGCCTGGGTGGAGACCGAGGTGACGCTGGGCCAGCTCGACCCGTCCCTGCTCATGTGGGACATTCGCCGCGGCATCCGGCCCGACCCTCCGCTGCCCGCCCGGCGGACGGTGCAGTTCCTATACCCCGAGCTTTCCCCTGCGGACCGGAACTGGTGGCTGTTGCTTGAAGGTCAGGAGGTCGAGCTGTGCCGGGTCGATCCGGGGCATGAGATCGACCTGATGGTTACGGGGTCGCTGCGGGCGGTGACCTCGGTCTGGATCGGGCTGTCCCGGCTGCAGCAGGAACTGGCGGCGCGGCGGGTGCAGATCGACGGCGATCCGGCGCTGGCGCGTTCCATGGGCGGCTGGCTGGAGAGTCATCCGATGAACCGGGCGGCCCGCAGGGTCTAGCTGGCGGCAGGCTGGGGCTGTGGGGATTGTGGGGCGCGGATCACGATCATCCCGGCGCCGATGATCACCGCGATCCCCAACCAGCCAAGCGAATCCGGCAGGTCGCCCCAGGCAAGCCAGCCCCAGAGCACGGCCCAGAACATGAAACTGTATTCGAAAGGCGCGACACTGGCCGAGGGCGCGATCCGGTAGGCATGGGTCAGCAGCGTCAGCCCGACCGCCGCGATCACCCCGCAGGCGGCCATCAGCGCCAGGTCGGTCGCCTCCGGCATTACCCAACCGCGGGTCAGGAAGGCCAGCGAGGGATGCGCCGCTCCGGCATGGGCGCCCGAGCCATAGACTGCCGCCAGCGCCAGCGCGCACAGCAGGAAACAGAGGTTGCCCCAGAAGGCCATCGCCGCCGCCGTCTCGGTCCGGCCCAGCGGGCGCGCGGCGACCATGGCCAGCGCGTAGCCAAGCGCGCCAAGGACTGGCAGCAGCGCGGCAAGGTCGAAGCCCCCGCTGGCCGGTTTCACGATCAGAAGGACGCCGGCAAAGCCCGTCGCCACCGCAAGCGCGGAGCCAAGGCTCACCCTTTCGCCCAGGAACAGCGCGGCGGCGAGTGTGATGAACAGGGGCCCGGTGAAATACAGCGCCACGGTTTCGGCCATCGGCAGGCTTGCAAGGCCCAGGTAATAGGCGCCATAGGCGACAAAGCCCAGAAGCCCGCGGGCCAGCATCTTCGGCCAGCCCGGTGTGGTGATGGTCGACAGTCGGCCGTCGAACCACCAGACGATCGCCAGATGGAAGGGCAGAGCGACAAGGCTGCGCATGACCATGGCCTGGTGCAGCGGATAGTCGCCGGAAAGCTGCTTCAGGATCAGATCCTGCACGGAAAAGATCGCGATCCCCGCAATCAGGGCAAGGATTCCTTGCGTGGTGGCCGACATGCGCATGGGGCCGAAGCTAGGCTCTGCCATCTGTGCCGCTTGCCTGCCCCCGACAGCGGCTGGTCAACGCGCGGCAAAACCATGTCGCGCCGGGCGCCAGATTCTGGCACGGTCGGGCCGCAGGGCAGGATGGGCGAGATCGACCACCCTACGAACAAGAAGACCGCGCCCGGTTGCCCGGACGCGGCGCGCAAATCCCCTTGGGGAAAGGCTTATTCTTCCGACGCGGCCGCGCCGACTTCGTCGAACAGCTCGGCGATCTCGAACTCGGCCTGGGCTTCCGCCTCGGCAGCGAGTTCCTGGATCGACTTGCCCGAAGCCTGCAGTTCGGCCTCTTCGACCGAACGGGCGACGTTCAGCTTGATCTTCACCGCGACTTCCGGGTGCAGACGGACCGAAACCGTGTGCAGGCCCAGGTCCTTGATCGGCTTGTCCAGCACGACCTGGGTCCGGT
Source organism: Alphaproteobacteria bacterium (assembly GCA_046569765.1). Classification (GTDB taxonomy): domain Bacteria; phylum Pseudomonadota; class Alphaproteobacteria; order Rhodobacterales; family Rhodobacteraceae; genus Tabrizicola. The sequence goes on from JBKHWC010000066.1 coordinate 4,029, forward strand.
TGACGGTGAAGCCCGCCTCGGTCGCAGCTTCGGCCGCATCGCGCGGGGTGACCGAACCGTACAGCGCGCCCGCGTCGGAAGCCGAGCGGATCACGACGAAGGTCTGGCCGTCGAGCTTCGCAGCAACGGCTTCCGCCTCTTTCTTCGTTTCCAGGTTGGTGGCTTCCAGCTGGGCCTTCTTCGCCTCGAACGACTTGATGTTCGCGTCGTTGGCACGAAGGGCCTTGCCCTGGGGCAGCAGGAAGTTGCGGGCGTAACCGTCCTTGACGTTCACGACCTCGCCCATCTGGCCAAGTTTGGCCACACGTTCCAGAAGGATGACTTGCATCTGCGTCGCTCCTTATTTCACGGCATAGGGCAGCAGGGCCAGGAAGCGGGCGCGCTTGATGGCCTGGGCCAGTTCACGCTGCTTCTTCGCCGAGACTGCGGTGATGCGGGACGGGACGATCTTGCCGCGCTCGGAGATGTAGCGCTGCAGCAGACGGGTGTCCTTGTAGTCGATCGCCGGAGCGTTGTCGCCCGAGAACGGGCAGACCTTGCGGCGGCGGAAAAACGGCTTGTTCGCCATGGTATGTGTCCTTTCTCAGATCAACGACGCGGAGCGCCGAACGACGGGCGCTCGCCACGGTCGCCGCCGAAGCTGGGCCGTTCGCGACGTTCGCCGCCAAAGCCACCCCGGTCACCGCGGTCGCCACGCTCTTCACGCTCTTCGCGCTTCTGCATCTGCACCGAGACGCCTTCGGCATGCTTGTCGACCTTGATCGTCAGCACGCGCATCACGTCGTCATGCAGGCGCATCAGGCGTTCCATTTCCTGCACGGCCGCGGCGGGCGCGTCCGACTTCAGGAAGGCATAGTGGCCCTTGCGGTTCTTGTTGATCTTGTAGGCCATCGTCTTGACGCCCCAGTACTCGTTTTCAACGACCTTGCCGCCGTTGTCCGCGAGGACGGTCGAGAAGTGTTCGATAAGGCCTTCGGCTTGCGCGTTGGACAGGTCCTGGCGCGCGATGAAGACATGCTCATACAAGGGCATGCAGACTTCCTTCGTGTCAGGGCGGCTTCATAGGACGGGCGAACCCTTTTCCGCAGCCCGTCCACGAGAGGCATCGCCGGTTCATGGATAAGCGGAAAGGATGCGGCCTTATACAGATGTTCGCCGTCGGCGCAAGGGCTAACGGGCCGAGGCGGGCAGGCCGAAGATCCGGTCGAAACCCCAGGTGAAGACGTAGGCATAGGCCAGGAACAGCAGGATCAGCCCGGCCTCAAAGGCCAAGGCCTCCACAAACCCGACCTGCAACCACCAGGCCATGACCGGAACCAGGATCAGGACCAGCCCACCCTCGAACAGGACCGAGTGCAGGACCCGACGGCCGGGGGATCGGCCCCGCACGGTCTGCCGTGCCTCCCAGGCCTCGAAGGCCGAGTTGTAGAGGTAGCTCCAGCTCATCGCGATGGTCGCGGTGATCACGGACAGGACGAAGGATGACCCGGCCGATGCCTCTGACATCAGCATCAGTCCGAGCGACGCCACCAGCGTGCCGAGCGTCTCGAAACTGACGGCGTACAGGATCTTGCGAGCGGTGGGCGACATGGCCCGGATGAAGCTGCGCGGATCGCGGGAAGTCAAGGTCGCGCGACCCTTCCGCCGTCGCGGCGCAAGCCCGATCCGCTGTTCGTTTTCGAACACAAGACCTTCGAAGGTTCCGAATTGCTGCGGCGCGGCATCTGCGGCCATGGTCCGCCCCGTCAACCGGGCCACGTCGGCCCCAGATCGCAAGGTGACCCCCATGACCCGTTTCGCTTCCCTGGCCGTGCTGGCCGCGCTCGCCGCAGCCCCGGCGCTGGCTGCCCCGCAGACCTATACCATCGACCAAAGCCACGCCCAGATCGTGTTCTCCTATGATCACGTCGGCTATTCGACCGGCTATGGCATGTTCTCGGGCTTCGGCGGCCAGGTCGTCTTCGACGCCGAGGCGCCTGAGGCGTCGTCCGTCACCGTGTCTTTCCCGGTGCGCTCGATGCTGACCGGCTGGGAAGCCCGCTTCGAGCATTTCATGTCGCCCGACTTCTTCGACGCGGCCGAGGACGAGATGGTGACCTTCACTTCCACCGCCGTGGAAGTGACCGGCGAGACCACCGGCAAGATCACCGGCGACCTGACGCTGAACGGCGTGACCAAGTCGGTGGTGCTGGACGCCAAGCTGAACAAGTCCGAGCCCTATCCGATGGCGCCTTTCGAGGGCAAGCCCGCGGTCGGCTTCTCGGCCACCACCACGCTGGTGCGGTCGGACTTCAACCTCGGCGCCTTCGCGCCCTTCGTCAGCGATGAAGTGCAGGTCGAGATCAGCTTCGAGGCCATGGTCACCGAGTGATCCTGCGCCAGGACTGAAACGGGGCCGTCCGGGATGACCGGGCGGCCCTTTGCGTTGGGCGGGTAGGGTGGGCATATTGCCCACCGTCCGGCCCGAAAAGCAAAGGGCACCCCGAAGGATGCCCCGCCGTCCCGTGAAGGGAAATGATGCCTCAGGCGGCTTCCGAGATGAACTTCACCGCATCGCCGAAGGTCTGGATCGTCTCGGCCGCGTCGTCCGGGATCTCGATGCCGAACTCTTCCTCGAAGGCCATGACCAGTTCCACGGTGTCCAGCGAATCCGCGCCCAGGTCATCGATGAACGAGGCCGATTCCGTCACCTTGTCCTCTTCGACGCCCAGATGCTCGACGACGATCTTCTTCACGCGATCAGCGATGTCGCTCATGTCCGTTCCTCTATCCTGGCGGGGCTGCCCCGGCCTTACAGTATCTGCCCGTTGCCGGGCGGTTGCCTTCCCGGACAGCCGCCCGGTCCGAATTCTCGCGCCTATAGCAAGGGTCGCGCCGCATGGCAAACCCTTTAACCTGACCTTGCGCCTGTGCGGGCGCGGCGGTTCGGGTCAGACCATGGTCATGCCGCCGTTGACATGCAGCGTCGCCCCGGTGACATAGCCGGCCTCGGGTGCCGCAAGGTAAAGGACGGCCGCTGCGATTTCCTGCGGCGTACCCATCCGGCCGGCCGGAACCGCCGTCAGGATGCCCGCGCGCTGCTGTTCGTTCAGCTTGTCGGTCATCGCCGTCTCGATGAAACCGGGCGCTACGCAGTTGACGGTGATTCCCCGGCTTGCGACCTCGGCCGCGAGTGACTTCGAGAGACCCACCATCCCCGCCTTCGACGCGGCATAGTTCACCTGGCCCGCATTGCCCGTGGTCCCCACCACCGACGAGATGTTGACGATCCGCCCCCAGCGCGCCTTCATCATGCCCCGCACGGCAGCGCGGCAGAGGCGGAAGGTTGCCGTCAGGTTCACGTCGATCACCGCCTGCCAGTCCTCGTCCGACATGCGCATCACCAGCCCGTCGCGGGTGATCCCGGCATTGTTGACCAGGATGTCGACCGCGCCCATCGCCTCGGTCGCGCGCTTCACCAGGCTCTCGACATCGGCCGGGATCGACAGGTTGCAGGGCAGGACATGCGCCCGATCGCCCAGTTCGGCCGCCAGAGCCTCCAGGGGCTCTGTCCGGGTGCCCGAAAGCCCCACCGTGGCCCCCGCGCCATGCAGTGCGCGGGCGATCTCGGCGCCGATGCCACCGGAAGCGCCGGTCACCAGCGCGGATTTGCCTGTCAGGTCGAACATTGGTCTCTCCTATGCCTTGGCCGCGGCCACGTCTTCGGGCGTGCCAATCGCGCGGGTCGCAGCCCCCGGCGCGATGCGCTTGATCATGCCCGACAGCGCCTTGCCCGCGCCGACTTCCCAGAATTCCGTCACCCCGGCCTTTTCCATCCAGAGCACGCTTTCCCGCCAGCGGACCGAGCCGGTGACCTGCGCCACCAGCAGGTCCGCGATCCGGTCGGGCTCCATCACCGCCTCGGCGCGGACGTTGACCACGACCGGCACGCTGGGCTTGTGGATCGTCACCGCCGCCAGCGCCTCGGCCATCACCCGGGCCGCGGGCTGCATCAGCGCGCAGTGGAAGGGGGCCGAGACCGGCAGCATCAGCGCGCGCTTGGCGCCCTTCGCCTTGGCGATCTCGACCGCGCGTTCCACGGCGGCCTTGTGGCCCGAGACCACGACCTGCGCCGGGTCGTTGTCATTGGCGGCCTGGCAGACCTCGCCCTGCGCGGCCTCTTGCGCCACGGCGGTTGCGGTCTCGAAGTCCAGACCCAGAAGCGCCGCCATCGCGCCGACGCCGACCGGCACCGCCTCCTGCATCGCGCGGCCGCGGATCCGCAGAAGCCGCGCCGTATCCGCCAGGCTCAGCGACCCCGCCGCACAAAGCGCCGAATATTCCCCCAGGCTGTGCCCGGCGACGAAGGCGACATGCTCCATTCCCAGGCCCTCGGCCTCCAGCGCCCGCAGCGCCGCGATCGAGGTCGCCATCAGCGCGGGCTGGGCGTTCTGGGTCAGCGTCAGTTCGGCAATGTCGCCCTCCCAGATCAGGGCCGACAGCTTCTCGCCCAAAGCGTCGTCGACCTCGTCGAAGACGGCCCTTGCGGCCGGACAAGCCTCGGCCAGCGCGCGGCCCATGCCGATCACCTGGGCGCCCTGGCCTGGAAAGACGAATGCGCGGCTCATGGTGTCCCCCTGGAATTCCCGTTTCTCCGGGCTTGGGGATACCCCGGCGACCGCCCTTGCGCAATCGCCCGCCGCACAGGGCCTGTGCAAAGCCCGCGCTGCCCCGCAGCATCCCGCAGCTGCTATGTTGCCGCAAACTCCTGCCCACGAGGTTCCCATGCCCGCCCGCAACACGTCCCAGAGTTTCGGCACCGTCACCCGCGCCTTCCACTGGCTGACGGCGCTTCTGATCCTGACGGCGATCCCGCTGGGGGTGATCGCCAACCGGCTGCCCTATGACACGGCCGAGGCGCTGGCGCGGAAGGCGCAGCTCTTTTCATTCCACAAGACGCTGGGGGTGGCGGCCTTCCTTCTGGGCCTGGCGCGCATCCTCTGGGCGCTGGCGGAACGTCACCCCGCGCCGCTCCACCCCGAGCGGCGGGGTGAGCTGACCCTTGCGGGGACGGTCCATTGGCTCCTTTACATCTCGCTCGTCGTGGTGCCGCTGTCGGGCTGGGTGCATCACGCGGCGGTGACCGGCTTCGCGCCGATCCTCTGGCCCTTCGGCCAGGGCCTGCCCTTCGTCCCGCAGTCCGAGACGGTGGCCCAGGTGGCGGGGGCCGTGCATTGGGTCTTCACCAAGGTGATGGCGGCGGCGATCCTTCTGCACATCGCGGGCGCATTGAAACATCATTTCGTCGACCGCGATGCGACCTTGCGCCGGATGCTGCGCGGAGTTGCCGCGCCCGGGCGGGCAGAGTCCGGCACGCGCCGCCTCGCGCCCCTTGCGCTGGCGCTGGTGGTCTATGCCGCCGGGGCCGGGGGCGCGGCGTTGCTCGTGCCTCAGACCGAGCCCCTCACGACGGCCGTCGCTGCGGCCGCTGAACCCGTCGCCGCGCCTGCGGGCGGCCAGCCGGGCTCCTGGGTGGTGGAAAACGGCACGCTGACGATCGGCGTCCGCCAGATGGGGGCCGAGGTCTCGGGCAGCTTCGCGGGATTCGCCGCCGACATCCGCTATGACGAGACCCCGGTCGACGGGGTCCATGGCGAAGTGACGGTGTCGATCGATGTGGCCAGCCTCACGCTGGGCAGCGTGACGAAACAGTCGCTGGAGCCCGAGTTCTTCGATGCCGCCGCGCATCCTGTGGCGACCTTCCAGGCCCGGATCCTGGCAGAGGCCGAAGGTCATGTTGCCGACGGCATCCTGACCCTGCGCGGAGTGGAGCGGCCGGTGCGGCTGCCGTTCGACCTGGTGATCGAGGGCGATGTGGCCCGGATGCGCGGCGAGACAGTGCTCGACCGGCGCGACTTCGGGATCGGGCAGAGCTATGGCGACGAGGCCTCGGTCGGCTTCCCGGTCACAGTGAAGGTCGAGCTTGCCGCGCGCCGCCCCTAGGTAGGGTGGGCATCATGCCCACCCTACGATCCTGTTCGCCCCCGCACAGCCTTCGCGCGGCACACATGGGGTGCAATACAGGGCCCGGGCGTCTACCTTTGCTGCAAAGGAGAACCCCCATGTGGAATCCGCTGCTCGACGCCACCATCCCGATCGGCGACCAGGTCGATTCGATCGAAACCGTCATCGTCCCCCGGGCCCGCGACCTCGGCGGCTTCGAGGTGCGCCGCGCGCTGCCCTCGGGGCAGCGGCAGATGGTCGGACCCTTCATCTTCTTCGACCAGATGGGCCCGGCCGAGTTCCTGACCGGCCAGGGCCTCGACGTCCGCCCCCATCCGCATATCGGGCTCGGCACCGTCACCTATCTTCTGAAGGGACGCCTTCACCACCGCGACAGCCTCGGAACCGACCAATGGATCGAGCCCGGCGCGGTCAACTGGATGATGGCGGGGCAGGGCATAACCCATTCCGAACGGATGGACGGCCAGGCCCGGCAGGCGCCGATGACGATGTTCGGCCTGCAGACCTGGCTCGCACTCCCCCAGGACCGCGAGGAGGACCCGGCCGGCTTCGCCCATATCGGGCGGGCTGCGCTGCCCGAGCTGGAGGGCGAGGGCAAGCAGGTCCGGCTGATCCTCGGCCATGCCTGGGGCGAGGAGGTGCCGCTCGCCATGCCGTCCGAGGTCTTCTACGCCGACGCCCGCCTCGCCCCCGGCGCGGCGATTCCGCTGCCCGACGACCATGAGGACCGCGGGGTCTATGTCCTGGACGGGACCGTCACCAGCGGCGGGCAGGTGTTCGAGGCGGGCCGGATGCTGGTCTTCCGGCCCGGCGACCGGGTCTCGGTCCGGGCGGGGGATCAGGGGGCGCGGATCATGCTTCTGGGCGGGGCCACGATGGACGGGCCGCGCTTCATCTGGTGGAACTTCGTCGCCTCCAGCCGCGAGAAGATCGCGGCCGCGAAGGAGGCCTGGCGCGCCGGGGACTGGCAGCACGGCCGCTTCCGGCTGCCGCCCGGGGATGACCGCGAGTTCATCCCGGCGCCCGCGAAATAATCTTCGCCGCCCCCCATTGACGGCCCCCGCAGGACCGTCTATCCCCCCGTCAACGCGCGGTGGTAGCTCAGTTGGTTAGAGTACCGGCCTGTCACGCCGGGGGTCGCGGGTTCGAGCCCCGTCCACCGCGCCACCTTCCCCCCTTCACAGCCATAGACGTCTGTTCGCCTGCCGCTGTGGCGGCAGGGTCGGGTTGCGCTGCAAGGGCAAGGTTGCGCGGCCGCGCATCGCAAGGAGACTTTGGATGCAATACCTCGACAAGCTGCCGCTGTCGGTTCTGCTGATCGTGTCGCTCACCTGGGGCCTCGCCCCCTTCTTCCCCGAGCCGCATATCTGGGAGAAGCTGAAGATGCTGACGGCAGGCACGCTGGTGCGGCCGATCGATATCCTCGACCTCGTGCTGCACGGTCTGCCCTGGATCCTGCTGCTGGCAAAGCTGGCGCGCATGGGGCTGACGCGCGCCGGGTGATCGCGCGTTGGTGACTTCGTCACGCCTCGCGGGGCCGAGGAGGGGACGAAGTCGAACCACGATGCGTGCCTAGAGGGTCATGCGATAGCGGATGTGCCCGTCATTGTCGCAGAACTGGTCATAGAGCCGCCGGGCGGTCGTGTTCTCGATCTCGGTCAGCCAGTAAAGCCGCCGCCAGCCGCGGGCGCGGCCGATGGCGATAAGATCCTCGATCAGCGCCCGCCCCAGCCCTTGGCCGCGGGCCGAGGGGTCGACGTAGAGGTCCTCGAGATAGCCGTCGTCGCCCAGGACCCAGGTCGAGGGGTGGTGCTGGTGGATCGCGAAGCCCTGGACGCGACCGTCCAGGAGGGCGAGCCGCGCCTGCAGCGGGTTGGCCGGGTCCATCAGCCGCGCCCAGGTGAAATCGGTCACCTCGGGCGCGAGTGTCAGGCCATAGCCATCGCAGAACCCCTCCCAGAGGCGGCGGAAATCGCGTTCATCCGAGGGGTTTGCGTCACGAACTTCACCCATTACGCGATCCGCGCCAGGATGCGCGCCCAGGCGCGGATGCCCTTGTGGAACGACTCCACGTCATACTTTTCGTTCGGCGAATGGATGTTGTCGTCATCCTTGCCGAAGCCGATCAGCATCGCGTCCATCCCGAGGATCGACTTGAAATAGCCCGCGACCGGGATCGACCCGCCCGAGCCGATGAAGGCGGCGGGCTTGCCCCATTCCTCGGTCAGGGCCTGGCGGCTGGCCTCGAAGGCCGGATCGGCGATTTCCATGACGCTGGCCGGGGCACCGTCGATCCCGTCATGCCAGAGGATCTCGCAATCGGCGGGATCTGCGTCTCGGCCCAGCTGCGGAAGGATTGCAGGATCTTCGCAGGATCCTGGTTGGAGACGAGGCGGAAGGAGACCTTGGCATGGGCCTCGGACGGCAGGACCGTCTTGAAGCCCGCGCCGTTGTAGCCGCCCCACATGCCGTTGACCTCGGCCGTCGGCCGCGACCAGATCTTCTCCAGCGGCGTGCGGTCCTGTTCGCCGGCCGGGATGGACAGGCCCACGTCGCCCAGGAAGGCGGCATGGTCGAAGGCCAGGGCCTGCCATTGCTGGCGCAGCGCGTCCGGCAGTTCGGCCACGTCGTCGTAGAAGCCTGGAACCTGCACGCGGCCGGTGTCGTCATGCAGGCCCGCCAGCAGTTTCGCCATCACATGCAGGGGGTTGCGGGCAAGGCCGCCGTACATCCCGGAGTGCAGGTCGCGGTTCGCGGCGCGGATGGTGAATTCCGACTTGGCCAGGCCCCGTAGCATGGTGGTAATCGCCGGGGTACGTTCGTCGTAAAGCCCGGTGTCGCAGATGAGCGCGAGGTCGCAGGAGAGTTCCGCCCGGTTCTGCTCCAGGAAGGGAATCAGCGAGGGAGAGCCGGATTCCTCCTCGCCTTCCAGGAAGATCGTCAGCTTGCCGGGCAGCGAGCCATGGACGGCCTTCCAGGCGCGGCAGGCTTCCAGGAAGGTCATCAGCTGGCCCTTGTCGTCCGAGGCGCCGCGGGCGCGGATCACCTTGCCCTTCGGGGTGTCCTGCACCTGAGGGTCGAAGGGCGGGCGGTCCCAGAGGTCAAGCGGATCGACCGGCTGCACGTCGTAATGGCCGTAGAAGAGGATATGCCGCTTCCCCTCGCCACCATGGCCCACGACCATCGGGTGACCGGGCGTCTCTGCGGCGCGGGCGGTGAAGCCCAGCGACTGCAGGTCCTGCACAAGCCAGTCGGCGGCGCGGGCGCAATCGGCCTTGTAGGCCGGGTCGGTCGAGATCGAGGGGATGCGCAGAAGCTCCATCAGGCGGTCGAGTGCCTGGGGCAGGGTGTCGTCGATGCGGGTGAGGACGGCATCAAGGGTCATCGGGGGGCTCCGGCAAATGTGATCAAACGGTAGCCTATCAGGCAGCGGGGGACTGTCCAGAGCGGCTGGATTGCGTTAAGGGAAGGCCGGGGGCGACAATTCGCCCCCTTGGCCCGGACGCGGGCTTGACCGAAATCAAGGCACCAGTGCGGGCGGGCTGCCAGTCTGCCGCAAAGGGGACCGAGGACGCCATGGATTACAACGCCGCCATCGAGGCCAGCCTGCAACGCCTGCACGACGAGGGCCGCTACCGCACCTTCATCGACATCGAGCGCAAGCAGGGCCATTTCCCCCATGCGGTCTGGACGCGGCCGGATGGTAGCCAGAAGGACATCACCGTCTGGTGCGGCAACGACTATCTGGGGATGGGCCAGCACCCCGAGGTCTTGGCGGCCATGCATCAGGCGCTGGACGCGACCGGGGCGGGCTCGGGCGGCACGCGCAACATCTCGGGCACCACGGTCTGGCACAAGCGGCTGGAAGCGGAGCTGGCCGATCTGCACGGGAAAGAGGCGGCGCTGGTCTTCACCTCGGCCTATATCGCCAATGACGCGACGCTGTCGACGCTGCGAACGATCTTCCCGGGCCTGATCATCTATTCCGACGCGCTGAACCATGCCTCGATGATCGAGGGCGTGCGGCGCGGCAATGGCGAGAAGCGGATCTTCCGCCACAACGACCTCGCCCACCTGCGTGAGCTTCTGGCCAAGGACGACCCCGAGGCGCCGAAGCTGATCGCCTTCGAATCGATCTATTCGATGGATGGCGACTTCGGCCCGATCAAGGAGATTTGCGACCTGGCCGAGGAATTCGGCGCCCTGACCTATCTGGACGAGGTCCATGCCGTGGGCATGTACGGGCCCCGCGGGGCAGGGGTGGCGGAACGTGACGGCCAGATGGGTCGGATCGACATCATCAATGGCACGCTGGCCAAGGCCTATGGCGTATTCGGCGGCTATATTGCTGCATCTGCGAAACTGGTGGACGCGGTGCGGTCCTATGCGCCGGGCTTCATCTTCACCACCTCGCTGCCGCCGGCGGTGGCGGCGGGGGCGGCGGCCTCGGTCCGGTTCCTGAAGGGCGAGGGCGGGCGCGCGCTGCGCGAGGCGCACCAGACACAGGCCCGCGTGCTGAAGATGCGGCTCAAGGCGATGGGCCTGCCGATCATCGACCACGGGTCACATATTGTGCCCGTCCATGTCGGCGACCCCGTCCATTGCAAGATGCTGTCCGACATGCTGCTGGAAGACCATGGCATCTATGTCCAGCCGATCAACTATCCAACTGTCCCGCGCGGCACGGAACGGCTGCGCTTCACCCCCTCGCCGGTGCATGGGCCGGACCAGATCGACCGGCTGGTGCGGGCGATGGACAAGCTGTGGAGCCACTGTGCGCTGAATCGCGCCGAGGCCGTCGCATAGGCCATACTGCGTGTGCAAAAGCGCTTGTCCTGTGCTACCGTTTCGCCAATACGAAAAGTGAGTGAGTCGCGCAGTAAGGCGACTGCACCGTAGCGACGCACCAGGGGGACAGGGCGCAGAATGATCGGTTGGAGGTCGAAACCTTCGACAACCGAAGAAGACAAGCCAAAGGGCTTTGACGACTTCGAGTTGCGTCTCGGGGATCTGATGCGGGGCGAGCGGGCCACTCTGGGCAAGTCGCTTCTGGACGTTCAGCGCGAGCTGAAGATCAAGGCCACCTATATCGCCGCGATCGAGAATGCCGATCTTTCGGCCTTCGAAACCCCCGGCTTCGTCGCGGGCTATGTGCGGTCCTATGCGCGCTATCTGGGGATGGAGCCGGAATGGGCCTTCCAGCGCTTCTGCGCGGAAGCTGGCTATGCGGTGTCGCACGGGCTATCCTCGGCCGCCTCGCCCCAGGTGGTGAAGACCCGGGCGCAGTCCTTTTCCGATCCGCTGGGCAATCCCAACGCCACCTTCATTCCGCGCGGCGAGGCGATCTGGTCGCAGGTCGAACCCGGTGCCATCGGGTCCATCGCCGTGCTGGTCGCGCTGATCGGCGCCATCGGCTATGGCGGCTGGTCGGTGCTGCAGGAAGTGCAGCGCGTGCAGTTGGCCCCGGTGGACGAGCCGCCCAGCGTCGTGGCGCAGATCGACCCGCTGTCCAACGCCGGAACCAGCGCGACCGCGCTGGTCGCCACCCGCCCTGCCGAAGGCACCGAGACGGCCGATGGCGCAGACGTGATGGACCGCCTGTACCGCCCGCAGGCGCTGGACGTGCCGGTCCTGACCTCGCGCGATGGGCCGATCGCGGCGATCGACCCGCGGGTAACCGGAGTCCTGGCCGGTGCGCCTTCGGGCACGGCGGTCGAACTTGCCCTGGAACAGGCGCTGGACGAGGAGGTTCAGGTCGTTGCCGAGGCGCAGCAGGGCGTCGAGGTTCTGGCCGTGCGTCCCGCCTGGGTCATGGTCAACGCAGCTGATGGCACGGTCCTGTTTGAAAAGATCCTGGACGCGGGTGAACGCTATACCGTGCCGCCGCTGGAAGAGCCTCCGGTCTTCCGCACCGGCAATTCGGGCGCCGTCTATTTCCTGGTCGACGGCCAGATGGTCGGTCCGGCGGCCCCCGGCGCCAATGTGGTGAAGAACATCGCCCTCGCGCCCGAGGCGCTGGTCGAAAGTTTCGCCACGGCCGATCTGTCGCAGGACCCGGACCTGGCGAAATTCGCCACGGCCGATGCGTCGGGCCTGGTCCCGCCCGTCACCGAATAACGCTGCGCCCCGTTGCCGCCGGGCGCGGCTGCGCCTATCCTTGGGCGCAGCATCGCAGCGGAGCCCCTGGTCATGACTCACAACCCCGTCCGCCCCTGGCGCAACATCGAGCGTCGGAAGTCGCGGCAGATCCGGGTCGGCAAGGTCCTCGTCGGCGGCGACGCGCCGATTTCCGTGCAGACGATGACCAACACGATCACCTCGGACGTGGCGGCGACCATCGAACAGATCCAGCGCTGCGCCGTGGCCGGGGCGGATATCGTCCGGGTGTCGACGCCGGACGAGGACTCGACGCGGGCGCTGAAGGAGATCGTGGCGGAAAGCCCGGTTCCGATCGTCGCGGACATCCATTTCCACTACAAGCGCGCCATCGAGGCGGCCGAGGCGGGCGCGGCCTGCCTGCGGATCAACCCGGGAAATATCGGCGATGCCAGGCGTGTGGCCGAGGTGGTGAAGGCCGCCAAGGACCACGGCTGTTCCATTCGCATCGGGGTCAATGCGGGGTCGCTGGAGAAGCATCTTCTGGACAAATATGGCGAGCCCTGCCCGGATGCGATGGTGGAATCGGGGCTGGATCACATCAAGCTGTTGCAGGACAACGATTTTCACGAATTCAAGATCAGCGTGAAGGCCAGCGACGTCTTCTTGGCGGCCGCGGCCTATCAGCAGCTGGCCTATGCCACCGACGCGCCGATCCACCTGGGGATCACCGAGGCGGGGGGGCTGGTTTCGGGCACGGTGAAATCGGCGATCGGTCTGGGGAACCTGCTCTGGGCCGGGATCGGCGACACGATCCGGGTCTCGCTGTCGGCGGATCCGGTCGAAGAGGTTAAGGTCGGCTATGAGATCCTGAAGAGCCTCGGCCTGCGGCACCGGGGGGTGACGATCATCTCTTGCCCCAGTTGCGCGCGGCAGGGGTTCGACGTGATCAAGACCGTCTCGGCGCTGGAAGAGCGGCTGGCGCATATCACCACGTCGATGAGCCTGTCGATCATCGGCTGCGTGGTGAACGGCCCGGGCGAGGCGCTGATGACCGATATCGGCTTTACCGGCGGCGGGGCGGGGAAGGGGATGGTCTATCTGGCGGGCAAGCAGGACCATACCCTGTCGAACGACCGGATGATCGACCATATCGTCGCGCTGGTCGAGAAGAAGGCGGCCGAGATCGAGGCGGCCGAGACGCTCGCGGCGGAATAGGCGCCCGCTTCGTGCGGCTTCGTCATCTCGTCGGGAGCCGCGAGGAACGACGGTGTCATCGACGAGCGTGGTCGGGACCTAATCCTCGCCCATCGCCCGGGCGAGATGGTCGATGAAGGCGCGGAGCCGCGCGGTGACCGACTGGGCGGAGGGATAGACGAAGTAGATCGCCTTGCGCGGGGTCGACCAGTCCGGCAGGACCCGGACCAGCCGCCCGGCCGCGAT
>JBKHWC010000066.1:17579-19298 GCA_046569765.1 Alphaproteobacteria bacterium
AGAGGGATAGACGAAGTAGATCGCCTTGCGCGGGGTCGACCAGTCCGGCAGGACCCGGACCAGCCGCCCGGCCGCGATATCCGGCCGGGCCACCAGACCCGGCAGCGCAGCGATGCCGGCCCCGGCGATCACCGCATCGCGCACCGCCAGTTGTGAGCCCAGCCGCAGCGGCGCGTCATAGGGCAGGGTGATCTCTTCCGTCCCGTTCCGCAGCGGCAGCCCGCCCGGCCAGGGTGAGGTCAGGCCCACCAGGTCGAACTGGCGCAGGTCCTCGGGGTGGCGCAGGCGGTCGAGGCCCGGCAGATCGGGGGCCGCCACCAGCATCGTCTGGCCATGCGTCAACCGCCGGGCGACCTGGCTGGACTCCTCCAGCGGGCCGAGCCGCACGCAGCCGTCGAACCCTTCCTCCAGCAGGTCCGGCGCGCGGTCAAGGAAATGCACCTCCAGCGTCACCTCGGGGTAGCGGCGGCGGAAATCGGCGGCGATAGGGCCGAGGATCAGGTTGCCGATCGACTGCGGCATCGCCAGCCTCAGATGGCCGCGCGGCTGTCCACCCGCTTCGCCCAGGGCGCGGCGGATATCCTCGGCCTCGCCCAGAAGGCGGTCGGCGCGGGCGGCGAGCACCACGCCCTCCTGCGTCGCGCGCAAGGTGCGGGTGGAGCGTTCGATGAGCCGCACGCCCAGATGCGCCTCGAGGTCCGCCACGCGTTTTGACAGCGTCGATTTCGGCACCCGCAAGGCCAGCGCCGCAGCCGAGAACGAGCCTTCGCGCAGCACGGTGCGAAAGCCGCGCAGGGCGGTCAGGTCCAGATCATTGTCCATAATTCTGTCCACAGCTTGCAGAAATGACAATCTAGTCCACGCTGATGGATTGAGGCATGGTCCGCAAGACCCATTCAGGACCCGTTCCATGACCACCGATCCGAATCCCGGCCGTGCCGTCACCCTGGCGGTGCTGGGCCTGTCGTCCATGACCATCATGGCAAACGCCACCGTTGCCTCCTCGCTGCCTGGGCTGCGGGCGCATTATGCCGATGTGCCGCATATCGATACGCTGGCGGGGCTGATCGTGACGCTGCCCTCGCTGGCCATCGTCCTGTCGGCGGGGATCATGGGTCTGCTGATCGACCGTTGGGACCGGCAGAAGCTGCTGCTGGTGACGGCGCTGCTTTATGCCGTTGGCGGGACTTCGGGCCTGTGGGCCGAGAGCATCTGGGGGCTTCTGGCCGGGCGGCTGGCGCTGGGACTGGGGGTGGCGGGGACAATGAACCTTGGCATGACCTGGGCCAGCGACCTGTGGCAGGGGCCCGAGCGGGCGCGGTTCCTCGGGCGGCAGGGGGCGGCGATCTCGCTGGCGGGGATCGTCTTCATGGTTCTGGGCGGGGCGCTGGCCAGCCTGCACTGGCGCGGGGCCTTCGCGGTCTATGCCCTGATCCTGCCCATCGCCGCGCTGGCCTTCATGGTCCTTGGCCCGCGCGCCCGGGCCCTTGCGGCGGAGCGTCCGCAGTCCCGCAGCGCCTCGACCGACCGTTTTCCCTGGGCGGCTTATGCCTTCATCGCGCCGCTGGCCTTCCTGTTCCAGGTCGCCTTCTACGTCACGCCGACGCGGCTGCCCTTCCATCTGGAGGCGCTGGGGACCACCAGCCCCCTGGTCGTTGGCGTGCTGATGGCGGCCTTGGTCACCGTCTCGGCCCCGGTTTCGCTGATGTATGGCCGGAT
>JBKHWC010000067.1:0-18874 GCA_046569765.1 Alphaproteobacteria bacterium
GGGTCAAATCCGGCGGCTGCCTCCGGCGGGGATATTGGGGCAAAGATGAAAGGTGCAGTTTCATCTTTGCCCAAATATCCCGGGGAGCTCGAGGGGCAGCGCCCCTCGTCAGCCGAGGAGGAGGCGAAGCCCGACGACGAGACAAAAGACTTGCGCGCCAGCGCTCCGCCTGAAAGCCGCCCCTTACCCCTTGGCTTCGTCGGCCTCATAGGCCTCGATGATCCGGCCGACCAGCGGATGCCGCACCACATCGCGCGAGGTGAAGTAGTTGAAACTCACCCCCTTCACCCCCTTGAGGATACGCTCCGCATCGGCAAGGCCACTGGCCGTCCCACGCGGCAGGTCGACCTGGGTCCGGTCGCCGGTGATGACCATCCGGCTGCCTTCGCCCAGGCGGGTCAGGAACATCTTCATCTGCATGGTCGTGGCGTTCTGCGCCTCGTCCAGGACGATGAAGGCGTTCGAGAGGGTCCGGCCGCGCATGAAGGCCAGGGGCGCGATCTCGATCCGCTTTTCCTCCATCAGCTTCTGCACCTGCTTCGCGGGCAGGAAGTCGTTCAGCGCGTCATAGAGCGGCTGCATGTAGGGATCGACCTTCTCCTTCGCATCGCCGGGCAGGAAGCCAAGCCTCTCGCCCGCCTCCACCGCCGGACGCGACAGGATGATCTTTTCCACCGCGCCCGAGATGAACATGGTCACCCCGACCGCCACCGCGAGATAGGTCTTGCCGGTCCCGGCCGGACCGATGCCGAAGCCAAGCTCATGCTGGAACAGATTCGCGACATAGGCCTTCTGCGCCTCGGTCCGGGGTTCGATCGGCTTCTTGCGGGTGCGCAGCTCCATCCCGGTGGTGAACAGCTCGATCTGTTCGGCGCTTTCGGCATCCACCGGGCGGCCCATCCGCATCGCCCCGTCGATGTCGCCCGCCCCGACCCCGCGCCCGGTCTCCAGCCGCGCATAAAGCGACCGCAGCACCGCTGCCGCCTGCTCGCGCGCGGCCTTCTCGCCGATCACTGCCAGGCGGTTGCCGCGCCGCAGGATATGCACCCCCATCTGATGCTCGATCTGCGCGAGGTTGCGGTCGAATTCGCCGCACAGGTCGATCAGCAATCGGTTGTCGGGGAATTCGAGGACAGTCTCGACGACGTCTTCGGCGGACGGGGGGGTCAGCGCGCTGATGCCCAACGGGTGCTCCTTCTGTCAGGGCCACGGATCAACTGTGCAGCCGGATACGATCTGTGGCAAGGAAAACCCGCTGCACCCACAATTTGTTGCGCTGTCAGGCGCAATTTTTGTGACAAACTGCGCGGTTCTGCAGCACGGAAATGGCCCCGACCAGCGGTCGGGGCCATGGACTGTGGACAGGCGGTCAGGCGCTGTCAGCGCGGAACGTAATCCGGGCCCGGAGCGGTCGAGGTTTCATAAGGCCCAAGCACCGTCCCGGGCGGGTACTTGCCGTCGCAGACCGGCAGACCCGTCTTGGGGTCGAACCGCGGGGTCGAATAGCCCTCGACGCCATCGTCGATGATCCAGACCTGGCAACCGTCGGGGTCATAGGCAATCGCCGCTTCGCCGTCGATCAGCGTCGGTTCATTGTCAGTGCCCGAGTCCGAGGCCTTGGCGATGACCGAATCCGGCCCGCCGTATCGCTGCACATCCTCGAAGAATTCGCCGCTGGCGCAGGCCGAGAGGCCGAAGGCCAGCACCGGAAGCAGCGCCAGGCGCTTGGCGAGGTCGAAGGTCGTGGCGGTTTTCCCTGCAAGCATCATCTGGTCAGCCCTTCTTGCAGAAAACTTCGACGCGGCGGTTCTTCGCCATCCCCGCGGCCGTCGCATTCGAGGCGACGGGCTGCGTCTCGCCATAGCCGGTCACGCTGTCCACGACCGCGCCCACCGACTGCGCCACCTGGGCCACGGTCTGCGCCCGCGCTTCCGACAGGCCCTGGTTATAGTCCTCCGAGCCGCGGCTGTCGGTATGCCCGGCGATCGCATAGCTGAAGGCGTCCGAGGTGGTGAAGAACTGCTCCAGCTTGCGGCGACCATCGGCGGTCAGCGTGGCGCTGGCGGTGGCGAAATAGGCGTCGGTCGATTCCGACAGGCAGCTCGTCTGCTTCAGGCACACCGGCTTGCCCGTCTTGGGGTCGCGACGCGGCACCATGTAGCCCTCGGTCCCGCCGTCAGCCCACCAGTGCTGGCACCCGTCCGCATCGATCCAGACGCCCCATTCGATCTTGCCGGTCACTTGCGGTTCTTCCGCCTACGCCATCGACCCGATGAAAAGGCACGCGCCAACCAAGGCTGACGCCAGGCTGTGCCGCAGCATACTCCCCGTCTTCATCAATGAAATTCTCCCTGCTCGCGACCCGGCCGGACCGCGACACCGTCATTCCTGCGTATAAAGCAGAGGAAAACGGGCAAAGAGAAGGTATTCGTCGGGCGATAACCGGGATTTCGCAAGAGAAGCTGCCATTGCCGCCGGTTTTTGGCCGTTCTGCAACAGTCCTTCGCGGTCAGGTTGCGGGGCCGACCGGCTCGGCGGCCAGCGAATTGGGCGCCGAGCCCGTCACCCGCACCCGCACCAGCTGGCCGATTCGACCCTGGGGGTCCTCGACATGGACGGCGTGCAGGTGGTCGGACTTGCCCACCATCTGCCCCGGCTTGCGGCCCGGCTTTTCGTAAAGGACCGCCACCTCGCGCCCGACCATCGCCTCTTGCGCAGCGCGTTGCTGGGCGGTGATCAGCGCCTGCAACTCCTGCAGCCGCGCATCCGCCACCTCGGCCGCGACGGGGGTCTTCTCGGCCGCCGGGGTTCCCGGACGGGCCGAGTACTTGAAGCTGAAGGCCGCGCCGAAGCCGACCGCGCGGATCAGGTCCATCGTGTCCTGGAAATCCCGGTCGGTCTCGCCGGGGAAGCCCACGATGAAGTCCGAGGAGAGCAGGATATCCGGCCGCGCCGCGCGGATGCGCTCGATCAGGCGCAGATAGGCCTCGGCCGTATGCTTGCGGTTCATCGCCTTCAGGATGCGGTCGCTGCCCGATTGCACCGGCAGATGCAGATAGGGCATCAGCTGCGGCAGGTCGCCATGGGCGGCGATCAGGTCGTCGTTCATGTCGTTCGGGTGGCTGGTGGTATAGCGGATCCGGGCCAGTCCCTCGATCGTCGCCAGCTCGCGCACCAGCCGCGCAAGGCCCCAGGTGCCCCCCGGCGCCTCGCCGTGGTAGGCGTTGACGTTCTGGCCCAGAAGGGTGATCTCGCGCACCCCTTGCGCGACCAGGCCCCGCGCCTCGTCCAGCAGGCGCGCGACCGGGCGGCTGACCTCGGCGCCCCGGGTATAGGGCACCACGCAGAAGGCACAGAACTTGTCGCAGCCTTCCTGCACCGTCAGGAAGGCCGTCGGCCCCCGCAGCGCCTTGCGTTCGGGCAGCAGGGTGAACTTGTCCTCGACCGGAAAATCGGTGTCGACGACGCGCCCCTCGGCCTCGACCATCGCGGGCAGGCGATGATAGGCCTGCGGGCCGACCACCAGGTCCACGACGGGCGAGCGGCGCAGGATCTCGTCCCCCTCGGCCTGGGCGACGCAGCCGGCGACGCCGACCTTCATCCCCGGCTTCGCCGCCTTCAGCGCGCGCAAGCGGCCCAGGTCGGAATACAGCTTCTCGGACGCCTTTTCCCGGATGTGGCAGGTGTTGAGCAGCACCATGTCCGCCTCTTCCACCACATCGGTCGTGACATAGCCCTTGGCGCCCAGCGCCTCGGCCATGCGCTCGGAATCGTAGACGTTCATCTGGCAGCCGTAGGTCTTGACGAACAGCTTCTTGGCGTCGGTCATGGGCGCATCTCCGGGAACGGGCGGCTTCTACCCCAGACCGCCCCCCCGGCGCAACCGACCACCCTTGCATCCCTCACGCGGATCACCGAATTTGCCGACCATGCGCTATCCCTCGCTTGCCGCCCTGCTGGCCGCCAAGGCCCCGACCCTTGCCGCCGGGCCGCTCTCGCTGGTCCTGGCCGAGGATGCAGTCGAGCTTCATTCGACCCTTGCCCACCAGCTGAAATGCGGCTTCCGCGACGTGATCCTGCTGGCCCCCACGGGGCTGGAGCCGCCCGGTCATCTTGCCGAACGCATCCACACCGTGACCCATGACGTCTTTGCCGAGGGCGCGCTGGTCAATGCGGTGAACCAGGTCATCGACCAGGTCGCGGGCGCCTGGGTTCACTATTGTTACAACGCCGAATACCTGTTCTTCCCCTTCTGCGAGACGCGCCGGGTGCGCGAGCTTCTGGCCTTCCACACCGAGGAACGGCGCGAGGCGATGCTGACCTATGTCATCGACCTTTACGCCGGCGACCTCGGGACCCATCCCGATGCGGTCTCGCTTTCGGACGCCTGGCTCGACCGCTCGGGCTATTACGCGCTGGCCCGCAAGAACCCGGCGAACCACAACCACCCCAAGGAGCGGCAACTGGATTTCTACGGCGGCCTGCGCTGGCGGTTCGAGGAACATATCCCCCCCGCCCGCCGCCGGATCGACCGCATCTCGCTCTTCCGCGCCAAGCCCGGCCTGCGGCTTCTGCCGGACTACACCCTGACCGAGGAAGAGATGAACACCTACGCCTGCCCCTGGCACCACAACCTGACGGCGGCGGTCTGTTCCTTCCGCACGGCCAAGGCGCTGCGGGCGAACCCCGGCTCGCATCACGCGATCCAGACCTTCCGCTGGCACAATTCGGCGCCATTCCAGTGGCACAGCCAGCAATTGCTTGACCTGGGCCTGATGGAGCCGGGGCAGTGGTTCTAGGCTAGGCGGCCCGGCTCACGCCTTGCGCAGGCGGATCACCACATCGACGCGGGCGACTTCCATCCCCTCGGGCGCCCTGGGCAGGCCCGCGATCTTCAGCTCGTCGGCCGGGGCGTCGGTCAGGCTGTGGCTGTCTTCCCAGTAGAAATGCGGATGGTCGTCGGTCCGCGTGTCGAAATAGCTTTTCGATCCGTCCACCACGACCTCGGTCATCAGGCCCGCATCGCAGAAGGCGCGCAGCGTGTTGTAGACGGTGGCCAGGCTCACCGTCTCGCCCGAAGCGCGCGAGGCGGCGTGGAGGCTTTCCGCCGTCACATGCCGGTTCTGGCCGTCGCCGACCAGAAGCTCGGCCAAGGCCAGACGTTGCCGCGTCGGCCGCAATCCGGCCGAAGCCAGCCAAGCCGTGCCGCGCTGAAAAGTCCTGGGATCCGTCGCCTGGGTCATCGTCATCCTGTCCGTCGCCTTCATATAAAGGACAAGACGGCCGGGTTTCAAACCCTAATCCCCGAAACTGCCCGATCCAGCAGCCGCCGCAACGGCCGCTGCACCGCGATCCCGACCACCAGAAGCAGCCCGCCCCCCAGCCAGAGCGGCAGGATGATCGCCTCGGCCCGGCCGGTCCAGGGCTCGGCCAGACGGATCGTCCAGCCCGACAGCGCGATGCCCAGCGGGATCATCCCCCAGGCCAGCAGGCGATACAGGCTGTTGACCCGCCCGCGCAACTCGTCCGGGATCAACCGCTGCCGCAGGCTGACCGAGACGATGTTCCAGGTGATCCCCGCCATCTCGAAGCCGACGAAACAGGCCGCCAGCAGCCAGCCGTTCGGCGCCAGCGGCACCATAAGCAGCAGGACCGCGCTGATGAGCAGTGCCAACACCATGGTCCGCCCCGCCCCCAGCCGCCGCGCGATCCGGTCGCCGGTCAGCCCCGCCACCGCGCCCCCCAGCGCGAAAGCGGTCAGGACAAACCCGTATTCCTGCGCGGAAAGCCCAAGGTTTTCCTGCGCGTGCAGGACCAGGGCGAAGAGGCTCGCCTCGAAACACAGGTTCCAGACGCCAGTCACCACCGCCAGAAGCAGCAGAAGCGGTTGGCCCCAGAGGTAGCGCCAGGCCACCGCCAGGGCCGCGCGCCAGCGTGCCTCGGGCACGGCGGCCGGGCGGAAGGTGCCTGCGACCCGCGCCATCAGCAGTGCGGCCCCCAGATAGGCCAGGGCGTTGACGGCGAAGGGCAGGGCCAGCGCCGCGCCCAGCAGGAAGGCCCCCAGCGCCGGGCCGATCAGCTGGTTCGCCAGCGCCTCGACAGTCCACAGCCGTCCATTCGCCCGCTCCAACCCCTGGTCCGGCACGATCGCGGGCAAAAGCGTCTGCGCGGCATTGTCGCGGAAGACCTCGGCCACCCCAACCGTCACCGCACACAGGCACAGCGCCAGGAACAGGGGCAGCGAGGCCACCCCCTGTGCCGGGGGCGCCGACGCCTCGCCCCGCAAGGCCATGGCTGCCGCCGCCGCCAGGAAGGCCACCGCCCGCACCCCGTCCATCGCGATCACCAGCCGGCGGCGGTCCACCCGGTCGGCCACGATCCCGGCCGGAATGGCAAAGACCGCCCAGGGCAGCCGCAATGCGACCGGCACCAGCGCGATCAGCGCCGCGTCGCGGGTCAGCGTGCTGGCCACCCAGACCCAGGCCAGCACCCCGATCCCGTCCGCCAGATTGGCAAACCCGCTTGCCGCCAGAAACCGCCGGAACATCCAGGCCCCCTGCCCCGTTCCCGGCCAGACTTGCCACTCTTCCCGGCCCGATGCTAGGTAGGGAGGACAGCACAGAGGGGACCACAAGGCATGGCGTCGTATCCGACCTATTTCGACAAGGAGGCGCTGCTTGCCTGCGCGCGAGGAGAGCTCTTCGGCCCCGGCAACGCCCAGCTTCCCGCGCCGCCGATGCTGATGATGGACCGGATCACCGACATTTCCGAGGATCGGGGCGAGCATGGCAAGGGCCATGTCGTGGCCGAGTTCGACATCACCCCGGACCTGTGGTTCTTCGAATGTCACTTCCCCGGCAATCCGATCATGCCGGGTTGCCTGGGCCTGGACGGGCTATGGCAGCTGACCGGCTTCAACCTCGGCTGGCGCGGCTGGCAGGGGCGCGGCTATGCGCTGGGGGTGGGCGAGGTCAAGCTGACCGGCATGGTCCGGCCGGACCGCAGGAAGCTGACCTATTTCGTCGATTTCACCAAGGCGATCCAGACCCGCCGGCTGACGATGGGCGTGGCCGACGGGCGCGTGGAGGCGGATGGCGAGACGATCTACCTGGTCAAGGACATGAAGGTCGCGCTGAGCGAGGCGTGACCCCGAATTTTCGCAGAAAATTCGGGGCCTATGCGACCGGCCCGGCCTCCTCGGGCCGGTTTCTTTCATGCAGCTGCATCCCTGGAAACTCCGGCAACCAGCCCTCGCGCCGGATCACCCACAGCTCATAACTCGGGCGGAACTTGTCCGGCGCATCCAGCGTGCCGAGGTTGACCTCCACCTCATCGCCGCTGCGCCCCAGGACCGAACCACCGCAGACCGGACAGAACTCCCGCCCGCGATAGCTGCACAGCTCCCCCGTCACCGTGACCGCCTCGGCAGGAAAGATCGCCGAAGCATGGAACAAGGCGCCATGGTGCTTGCGGCAGTCCAGGCAATGACAGAGTCCGACCCGCAGCGGTTGCCCCACTGCCTCGATCCGCACCGCGCCGCACAGGCATCCGCCAGTCACCAGGTCCATGAGCGCACCTCCGGCCCGCAGGATCGACCCGACCGGCGCAGCTGGCAAGAATGAAAACGGGGCCCGCATGGGGCCCCGTCCCTTGCCAGCGGAAACCGGCTCAGATGACGCCGAGCATCCGCATCGCCTCGGCCACGCGGACGAAGCCCGCGATATTGGCGCCAAGCACATAGTCGCCCGGCGCGCCGTATTCCTCGGCCGTGGCGTGGCAGGTGTCGTGGATGTTGCGCATGATCGTGGCCAGCCGCGCCTCGGTCTGCTCAAACGTCCAGCTGTCGCGGCTGGCGTTCTGCTGCATCTCCAGGGCCGAGGTCGCAACCCCGCCCGCGTTCGCGGCCTTGCCGGGGGCGAACAGGACGCCGGCTTCCTGGAAGGTGCGCACGGCTTCGGGCGTGCAAGGCATGTTCGCCCCCTCGCCCACCGCGATCACGCCGTTCTTGACCAGCGTCTTCGCGTCCTTGCCCGACAGTTCGTTCTGCGTGGCCGACGGCATGGCGACATCACAGGGCACGTCCCAGACGCTGCCCTTGTCGGCCGGGATGAAATGCACCCCCGTCCCGCGACGGCGCGCATATTCCGAGATCCGCTCGCGCCGGATGTCCTTGATTTCCTTCAGAAGCGCCAGGTCGATCCCGTTCTCGTCCACGACATAACCGCTGGAATCCGAGCAGGCCAGCACGTTGCCGCCGAAGCTCTGCACCTTCTCGATCGTGTAGATCGCCACGTTGCCGGACCCCGACACCACGACCCGCTTGCCGTCGAACGAGGTGCCCTTCGTCGCCAGCATCGACTGGACGAAATAGGTGTTGCCGTAGCCCGTCGCCTCGGTCCGCGCGCGCGAGCCGCCGTAGGCCAGCGCCTTGCCGGTGAAGACCCCGGCCTCGTACTTGTTGTTCAGCCGCTTGTACTGGCCGAACATGTAGCCGATCTCGCGCCCGCCGACGCCGATGTCACCGGCCGGAACGTCGGTCTGCTCGCCCAGGTGGCGGTGGAGTTCCGTCATCAGCGACTGGCAGAAACGCATGATCTCGCCGTCGGACTTGCCCTTGGGGTCGAAGTCCGACCCGCCCTTGCCACCGCCGATCGGCATGCCGGTCAGCGCGTTCTTGAAAGTCTGCTCGAAGCCGAGGAACTTGATGATCCCGACATTGACCGAAGGGTGGAACCGCATCCCGCCCTTGTACGGCCCAAGCGCCGAGTTGAACTGCACCCGGAAGCCCCGGTTGATCTGCACCCGGCCCTTGTCGTCGACCCAGGGGATACGGAAGATGATCTGCCGCTCGGGCTCGCAGATCCGCTCGATCAGGGCGAGATCCAGGTATTGCGGGTGTTTCGCCACCACGCGGCCAAGGCTTTCCAGGACTTCGTGGACGGCCTGGTGGAACTCCGGCTCGCCGGCATTGCGCCGGGTCACTTCGGCCAGGATCGGCTGAAGTTTTTCGTCAATCGTGTTCATGGGGTGCACTTTCGGGCGGATCTTGTCAGGGATGTATCCGGTCAACGGCCGGGTAGGCCCCTCGCGTAGATCAATCCTTGGGCAGATTGAATGGCTTTTTTCCATTTTTCAGGCAGAAAACCGACAAGACAGCACAGAAAGCCTGAAACAACCGCCTCTGCCGTGCCCCATCCGCCCGAACTGCGCGCCACGGGGGCGACAGTTCGCCCGCCCGGGGAATCGCCCGGCCCCAACCGCCTTGCCCCCCTTCTTCCACTGCCCTAAACAGTCCCAAGGTTATCAAGGGAGGCCCCATGCGCCGCGTCGTCATCACCGGGATCGGCATCGTCTCGTCCATCGGCAACTCTGCCGCCGAGGTCGAGGCCTCCCTGCGCGCCGGGAAATCCGGCATCGTCTTCGCCCCCGACTATGCCGAACACGGCTTCCGCTGCCGCGTCCACGGCCAGCCGAACATCGTGCTGGAGGACCATATCGACAAGCGCGACCTGCGCTTCATGGGCGATGGCGCGGCCTATACCTTCATTGCGATGGACCAGGCGGTGAAGGATTCGGGGCTTTCGCCGACCGACATCTCGAACGACCGCACCGGCATCATCGTCGGCTCGGGCGGCCCGTCGACCAAGTCCTTCTTCAAGGCGCACAACATCGTCCGTGAAACCGGCAGCCCCAAGCGCATCGGCCCCTTCGGCGTGACCAAGGGCATGTCCTCGACCGTCTCGGCCTGCCTGGCGACGCCTTTCAAGATCAAGGGCGTGAACTATTCGATCACCTCGGCCTGCTCGACCTCCGCGCATTGCATCGGCAACGGGACCGAGCTGATCCAGATGGGCAAGCAGGACATCGTCTTTGCCGGCGGGGGCGAGGAGCTGGACTGGACGCTCTCCTGCCTCTTCGATGCGATGGGCGCGATGTCGTCCAAGTACAACGACACGCCCGAACGCGCCTCGCGCACCTATGACGCCAACCGCGACGGCTTTGTCATCGCCGGTGGCGGAGGGATCGTCGTGCTGGAAGAGCTGGAGCACGCGCTGGCCCGCGGTGCGAAGATCTATGCCGAGGTGACGGGCTATGGCGCGACCTCGGACGGGCACGACATGGTCGCCCCCTCGGGCGAAGGCGGCGAACGGGCGATGCGGCTGGCGCTGTCCACCCTGCCGCAGGGCCGCAAGATCGACTACATCAACTCGCACGGCACCTCGACCGTGGTCGGCGACGTGACCGAGGTCGAGGCAATCCGCCGCGTCTTCGGCCAGGGCTCCACCCCGCCCATCGCCTCGACCAAATCGCTGACCGGCCACTGCCTGGGCGGCGCGGGCGTGTGGGAGGCGATCTATTCACTGATCATGCTGAACGGCAATTTCATCGCCGCCTCGGCCAACGTGGAAACGCTGGACCCCGCGCTGGACCCGGCCGAGATCGTGACCACGATGCGCGACAACGTGCAGATCGACTCGGTCCTGTCGAACAGCTTCGGCTTCGGTGGCACCAATGCCACCCTCGTCATGTCCAAATACCTCGGGTAACGCATCATGGCCGAACTGATGAAGGGCAAGCGCGGGCTTGTCATGGGCGTGGCGAACGAGCGTTCCATCGCCTGGGGCATCGCCTCGGCGCTGGCGGCCGAGGGCGCGCAGCTGGCGTTCTCCTACCAGGGTGAGGCCTTCGGCAAGCGCGTGCAGCCGCTGGCGGCTTCGGTGGGGTCGGATTTCCTGATCGACGTCGACGTCACGAACGAGGACAGCCTTGACGCCTGCTTCGCCGAGATCGGCCAACGCTGGGGGTCGCTGGACTTCGTCGTCCACGCCATCGCCTTCTCCGACAAGACCGAGCTGACCGGCCGCTTCATCAACACGACCAAGGGCAACTTCCTGAATTCGCTGAACATCTCCTGCTTCAGCTTCATCGACGTGGCCCGCCGGGCGGAACCGCTGATGCCGAACGGCGGGTCGCTGATAACCCTGACCTTCCAGGGCTCGAACCGCGTCTCGCCCAACTACAACGTGATGGGCGTCGCCAAGGCGGCGCTGGAATCGGCCACGCGCTATCTGGCAAACGACCTCGGGCCGCAGAAGATCCGCGTCAACGCGATCAGCCCCGGTCCGATGAAGACGCTGGCCGGGTCCGCCATCGGCGGCGCGCGGGCAACCTTCCGCCATACCGAGGACAACGCCCCCCTGCGCGCCAACGCCACGCTGGAAGCGATCGGCGGCACCGCAGTCTGGCTCTGCTCGGACTACGGCGCCTGCACGACGGGCGAGGTGGTGCATGTCGACGGTGGCTTCCACGTCCTGGGCTTCCCGCAGGCCGAGAACCTGTGATCGTAGGGTGGGCGATATCGCCCAGGCTTCCCGGCAGCCGTCATCATGCTTGACAGAACATGAACGCCCGCGGCCAAGCTCTTGATTTCGTTGACTACAGAAAGCCGTCCACGCGTGGACAACGCCTGTTCGTCTGGATGGGAGTGGAGCGGGTGACGGGAATCGAACCCGTGTCTCTAGCTTGGAAGGCTAGGGTCTTACCATTACACAACACCCGCGCTGCAGTTCAGATAGCACCTCGCCCCGACCGCTTCAAGCCGCCTCCGGCTCGATCAGCCCCGGTCCGCTTGCCCGGTTCGAATTGACCGCCATCCCCACCCGATAGGGCCGCGTCAACACCCCCGGCGCGCTGGCCTTCATCAGCACCGCCGCCCCATGCCCCGCCTCGCCCAGCCAGAGCGGCCAGTCCTCCCGCTCCAGCACGACCGGCTCGCGGTGGTGGATCTCGGCCATCCCCGGCCCCGCTTCGGTCGAGACAATGGCGACCGTGTCCATGTCCCCCCAGCGCTGCCAGACCCCCGCCAAGGCCATCGGCTCCCCATCCGCGCGGGTGAAGTACCATGGGAACCGCTTGCCACCCTCCCCCTCGCTCCATTCGTAGAACCCGCTTGCCGGAACCAGACAGCGCCGGGACCGCACGGCCTCGCGGAAGGCGGGCTTCGTGGCCACCGTATCGGACCGCGCATTGATGATCAGCGGCCCGTCATTCGGCGCCTTGTACCACGCGGGCAGGAACCCCCAGCGCATTGCCCGCAGCCGCCGCTGCCCGCCTTCCGAGGTCACCACGGCGACCGGATTCGTTGGGCAGACGTTGTAGTTCGGCCCCACTGGCAGGTCATTGCCCGGCACAGCATCAAACAGCGCCGCCAGCGCCTCGTGAGGATGGGTGATGGTGAAACGGCCGCACATGGGCCGAAGATACGCCAGCAGGCCCTCAGGTCCAAGGGCAGAGGGGCGGTGGACCGCCCCTCTGATACCGGGTCACTGCTTCACGGTGATCCGTCCGTCAGTGGCTGGCGTGTAGGGGCCAATCTTGGCCATGTACTCCGCCGTCACATCGGCAAGATCCGGCCCGAAGTCATAGGCGTTGGCCGCATCGACGAACATCCGGTAGCCGTCGCCGCCGCCACGGACGTAGTTGTTCGACACCACCTTGTACACCGCCGCCGGGTCGATCGGACCCCAGGCATCCTCTCCGACCAGCACCTGCACATCGCTCACGCGGCTGCCCGCCGGAGCCTTCGGGTCGAACGTGTATTTCAGCCCCGCGACCTGCGGGAAGCGGCCCGCGCCGTCCTCGACCTGGCTGACGCCATTCTCCAGCGCGGCAACAACGGTCTCCCCCGTCACCTCGAAGGTGGAGAGCGTGTTCTGGAACGGCAGGACCGAGAGGACCTCGCCCATCGTCACGGGCCCCGCGTCGATGCTGGCCCGCACGCCGCCACCGTTCTGGATCGCGATGGTCACGCCCTGGTCCTTGACCCGATCCAGCATCGCCTCGGCAATCAGGTTGCCCATGGGACATTCCACCGCCCGGCAGGTCTCACGGCTGCCGTCGATCTCGGCGGCCGCCTCGGCCACGACCTTGTTCTTCAGCTCTTCGATCGGCCCGCCCAGTTCCTTGACCCGGGCCTCGATCTCGGGGTCCGGGGTCACGCTGGCATCCAGCAGGATCGTGTCGCCTTCCGCGAACTTCAGGTTCCCGGCATCATCGAAGGTCAGGATCAGATGGCCGACATACTTGGAGTAGGCATAGGCCTGCACCACTGGCACCAGCGCGCCGTTCTGCCCGTCGACCCAGGTCGGATACGGCCCCGCGCGCTTGGGGTCCTTGGAGGACAGCAGGGTATGGCTGTGCCCGCCCACCACCGCATCGATCCCCGGCACGGCTGCCGCAATGTCCAGATCCTTCGGCAGGCCGACATGGGTCAGCGCGATGATCTTGCTGACCCCCTCGGCCTCCAGCGCGGCCACGTCGGCCTTGAGGCTGTCGATCTCGTCCTGGAAGATCACGGTCGGCCCGGGGCTGGAGGTATCGACCGTATCGGTCGCCAGCGCCGAGATGATGCCGATCTTCTCGCCGCCCACCTCCAGAACGACATGGTTCTGCACCCGTCCCGCCAGCGCGTTGTTCTGGCTGACATCGGTGTTCCCGCTGATCACCGGGAAGGTAACCTTGTCCAGGAACCCTGCCAGCCCCTCGGGCCCGTCGTCGAATTCATGGTTGCCCACGGCCATCACGTCGAAGCCGATCTTCTCCATGAACTCGGCCTCGGCCGCGCCCTTGTAGGTGGTGTAGAAGAGGCTCCCCTGGAACTGGTCGCCCGCGTCCAGCACGATCACATTGCCGCCCTCGGCCGTCACCTGCTCGCGCAGCTCGTTGATCTTGGTCGCCACCCGCGCGATCCCGCCGAAACACTTGTTTTCGGCTGCATCCTCTGCGGAACAGGTGCTGTCGAAGGCATTGATCGCCTCCATCCGGCTGTGCAGGTCGTTGATGTGGATCACGTGCAGCGTGTAGTCCGCCTGGGCCAGTCCCGCCGACAGGGCAAGTACCGCACTGGAAAGAAAAAGGCTGCGCATGAACGACTCCCGTGTTGATTGATCCTGCCACCGTGACTCGGCCATGTGCTTGAGTCAAAGGACAATTGTCCCCCTCTCGCCGACTTGGGCGAAACCTTTGTGACAGCGCCGCCCCGTTGACCCGCCGCGGAATGCCGGGCAAAAGCGCGCCATGCTGATCCTGAAGATCTTCCGCCGCCCCGAATGGGATGCCTTCCGCGCCGCCGGGGAAACGCTTGGCGCGCCGGTCGATCTGGCCGACGGCTACATCCATTTCTCGACCCCCGCCCAGGTTGCCGAAACCGCCGCCAAATGGTTCGCCACCGAAAGCGACCTGGTGCTGGTGGCCTTCGACCCCGACCGCCTGGGACCCGCACTGAAATGGGAACCCTCGCGCGGCGGGCAGCTCTTCCCGCATCTCTACCGGGCGCTGAAGCTGGAGGAGGTGGTCTGGGACAAGTCCCTGCCCCTTGGCGCCACCGGGCACATCTTCCCCGAGGGCCTGTTATGAGCCTTGTCGAACGCGCGGGCCTCGCGCTTCTGCACCGGCTGGACCCAGAGCGTGCGCATGGCCTCTCACTGGTTGCCTTGAATACCGGCCTTGCCCCGCTGCCCGGCCCGGTGACCTCGCCGCGCCTGGCGACCACGCTCGCGGGGATGCCGCTGCCGAACCCCGTGGGACTGGCGGCGGGCTACGACAAGAACGCCACCGCCATCGCCGCGCTGTCGCGCGCGGGCTTCGGCTTCATCGAGGTCGGCGCGGCCACCCCCCTGCCCCAGCCCGGCAATCCCCGCCCCCGTCTCTTCCGCCTGACCGAGGACCGCGCCGCGATCAACCGCTTCGGCTTCAACAACGAGGGCGCCGAGGCGATCGCCCTGCGCCTGGCGCAACGGACCCGCGGCCAGGTCCCGGTCGGGCTGAACCTCGGCGCGAACAAGACCTCGGACAACCGCGCCGCCGATTTCGCCCGGGTCCTGGCGCTCTGCGGCCCGCATGTCGATTTCGCCACCGTCAACGTCAGCTCGCCGAACACCGAAAAGCTGCGCGACCTGCAAGGCCCCGCCGCGCTTTCCGCGCTCCTCGCCGGAGTAATGGAGGCCCGCGCCACCCTACCGCAGCCGATCCCGGTCTTCCTGAAGATCGCCCCTGATCTCGGCCACGACGACCTGGCCCAGATTGCCGAGGTCGCGCTGAGCTCCGGCCTGTCGGGGATCATCGCCACCAACACCACGCTGGCGCGTGAAGGTTTGAGATCTGCAAATCGCGACCAGCAAGGCGGACTTTCCGGCGCGCCATTGTTCGAAAAGTCTACCCGAGTTCTTGCGCAACTCTCGCAGCTGACCGGCGGCAGACTGCCCCTGATCGGCGTTGGAGGCATCTCCACGGCAGAGCAGGCCTACCAGAAGATCCGCGCCGGCGCCTCGGCCGTCCAGCTTTACACCGCCATGGTCTACGAGGGCCTTTCCCTCATCCCCCGTATCGCGCACGGCCTCGAACAGCTCCTCGCCCGCGACGGCTACCAGACCATCGCCGAGGCAACAGGCACCGGCCGGTCAGACTGGCTCTGACCGCACCCTTTCATCTTTGCCGAAATATCCTCGGGGGGTCCGGGGGGCGAAGCGCCCCCGGGGGTTGGCCAAGGCTCAGAACGCCTTGAAGGTCATCGTGGTCAGCGTCCGCTGAATGCCCGGAATGTCGAACAGGCGCGAGGACAGGTAATGTCCCACATCCTGGTCCTCGGGGATATAGACCTTGGCGATCAGGTCGTAATCGCCGCTGGTCGAGTAGAGCTCGCTCACCACCTCGCGGTCCCAGATCGCGTCGGCGACCTCGTAGGTCCGGCCGGGGATGCAGCGGAACTGGACGAAAACCAAAGCCATGCAAAAGCTCCTTCTTTGCGCAAGAATAAGCGACAAGCCGGCCAAGCTGAACAGTCAGCCCCCAATTTTTCGCAGAAAAATTGTAACCCCTACTCCCCCAGGGCCAGCGGCGCGGGCGGGCGCTTGAGGTCGTCGATCGACAAGGGCGCCGAAGGCCGGGCCAGCCGGTTGCGCACCACCCAGTACAGCCGCGTCTGCGCCCGGGTGATCGCGACATAAGCCAGCCGCTTCCAGAGCGGCACCCCCGCCTCGGACCGCCCCGACTGCGCGGCGGCGTAAAGGTCCGGCGCAAAGACCTGCACCTCGTCCCACTGCGACCCTTGCGCCTTGTGGATCGTCACCGCCGCCCCATGCAGGAAGGCCGCACCCATACTGGCGGCATGAGGGATGAAAGGCTCCTCCTCGTCCGGTTTCTCGATCTTGATGATCGAGGCCGCCGAAAGCTGCGGTTCCTCGGCCCCCACCACATGCAGCCGGGCAAAGCCGGGCCGGTTCCCCTCGCCCAGGTAGATCACCTGCGCACCCTTGATCAGGCCGCGCGCCTCCAGGTCGATGCGCTTCTTGCGGTGCTTGAGGGGCAGCTCGATCCCGTCGCAGATCAGGGGCTCGCCCGGCAGAAGCTGGTCCTCCGGCGCGCCATAGGCGTTGCGGAAGGCCTGGATCAGCCGCACCCGCGTCGCGTTGCGCCAGACAAGGACCGGGGACCGCGCCATCAGCGCCGCCTCCACCCGCTCGGCCCAGACCACGCGGTCGTCCTTCTGCGCGATCTCCCCGACCAGCTGCTCGAACTCCTCGAACCCCAGCCGCTCATCCGACAGCGCATGGGCCAGGTCGAGGATCGGGTTGTCCTGCGTCTGCCGGTGGATGCGGTGCAGGATCAGCTTGCGTCCTTCGGACAGCTTGTCGAACACCATCTGGCCGGACTGGCCGACCGGGGCCAACTGCGCCGGGTCGCCAAACAGGACAAGAGTCGGAAAGATCTCGCGCAGGTCGTCGAACTGGCGCTCGTCCAGCATCGAGCTTTCATCGACAAAGCCTACGTCCAGCGGCTCTTCCCGCCGCTTCCAGCCCTTGATGAAATCGCTGCCCTTCAGCCCCGCCGCCGCCAGCGCCCCGGGGATGCTCGCGACCTGCTGGTAGAAGGCATGGGCACGGTCCAGCGCCAGGTCCGTCAGGCCGGCAATCGCGAGGTTGCCTACCACCGGCCGCGTTCCCGTACCCGCCAGCCATTCGGCGATCTTCTCGTACTCCGGGTCGTAGACCGGCGTGTAAAGGATCCGATGGATCGTCGTCGCCGGCACCCCGCGCAGCCGCAGCACACTCGCCGCCTTGTTGGTCGGCGCCAGAATCGCCAGCGTCCGCCGGTCCTTCCGCTTGCGGCCTTCGTAATCGCCCGAGATGACCTCGACCCCGGCCGCCTTGAGCCCGCGGTAAAGCTCGGCCAGCAGCATCGTCTTTCCCGAGCCCGCCTTGCCGACCACCGCCAGCACCGTCGCCTTCCCCTCGACCGCAGGCGAAAGCTCGCCTTCGGCCAGGTCGATCCCCGCGCCGAGGAAGGCAGCGGCAAGACGGTCATAGGCTTCGGCCTGGTCTTCGGAAAAGGTCAGCGCGGGCAGTTGCATCGCCGCACCCTAGCCCCTTCAGCCGCCGGGCGTAAGGCTAATGCGCACGCCGCGCCCGCAGAAGAGGCGGCGGCTTTTCCGTGCCCTCACCCAACTCCCACCGGGCGACGGCAAGCGTCTCCTCCAGCTTCAGCGCCAGCTCCTGCAAGGCATTGCGATCGGCATAGGCCTGCAGATCCGTCAGCACGTCGAAAATCCAGTCGTGGCGCATGAACCCCTCGGGTCGATCCGGTCCGCGGCGGGGCCCGAAACGGCCCCGGCCGCCGTGGAGCAGCCACGACGACCGGAGATTTCGGCCCCCCGCACCGGAAGAATCGCCGCGCAGGGTAAAGCGAAGATTAACGGTTGTGGATTACCGATTCCGACTCGCCTCAAGCGTGTCCTCAAAGGTCCGCAACCCAGTGCGCGGCGCCTGCACCAGCACGGCCATGTTGCCGGGCTTGTGCTGGTTCTTCCACATCAGCGTATGCGCCCGCGGGATCTCGGCCCAGGGGAAAACCTCGGACATGCAGGGGTCAAGCCGCCGCTCCACCATCAGCTTGTTGGCGCTGGCCGCCTGCTTCAGATGCGCGAAGTGGCTCCCTTGCAGGCGCTTCTGGTGCATCCACATGTAGCGCACGTCGAAGGTACAGTTGAAGCCGGTCGTTCCGGCGCAGATCACCACCATGCCGCCCTTCTTGCACACGAGGCTCGAGACCGGGAAGGTCGCCTCGCCCGGATGCTCGAACACCATGTCAACGTTCACGCCCTTGCCGGTGATGTCCCAGATCGCCTTGCCGAAGCGCCGCGCCTCCTTCAGCCATTCGTTGTATTCCGGGCTGTTCACCTTGGGCAGTTGCCCCCAGCACTTGAACTCGTTGCGGTTGATGACGCCCTTCGCACCCAGGCCCATGACGAAATCGCGCTTGGATTCGTCGCTGATCACCCCGATCGCATTGGCCCCGGCCGTGTTGATCAGCTGGATCGCATAGGACCCGAGGCCTCCGCTCGCGCCCCAGACCAGCACGTTCTGTCCCGGCTTCAGGTCATGCGGCTCATGCCCGAAAAGCATCCGATAGGCCGTCGCCAGCGTCAGCGTGTAGCAGGCCGATTCCTCCCAGGTCAGGTGCTTGGGCCGCGGCATCAGCTGCTGCGCCTGAACGCGGGTGAACTGGGCAAAGCTGCCATCCGGCGTCTCGTAGCCCCAGATCCGCTGGGTCGGAGAGAACATCGGATCGCCCCCGTTGCACTCCTCGTCGTCGCCGTCGTCCTGGTTGCAGTGGATCACCACCTCGTCGCCGACCTTCCAGCGCTTGACCTTGTCGCCGACCGCCCAGACGATGCCCGAGGCGTCCGACCCCGCGATGTGATAGGCCGCCTTGTGCCCGTCGAAGGGGGAGATCGGCTGGCCGAGACCCGCCCAGACGCCGTTGTAGTTGACGCCCGCCGCCATCACCAGGACCAGCACCTCGTGGCTGTCGATGGTCC
>JBKHWC010000068.1:0-18318 GCA_046569765.1 Alphaproteobacteria bacterium
CAGCCGCCACAAGACCACGCTCATCTTCCACAACACCCGCGCCCAGGCCGAGCTTTTCTTCCACGACCTCTGGCTGCAAAACACCGAAGACCTCCCCATCGGCATCCACCACGGCTCCCTCTCCCGCGAGCAGCGCGAGCGCGTGGAACAGGCCATGACCGCAGGCGCCCTGCGCGCCGTCGTCTGCACCGGCTCGCTCGATCTCGGGATCGACTGGGGCGACGTCGACCTGGTCATCCAGGTCGGCGCGCCGAAGAACGTGAAACGCCTCGTCCAACGCATCGGCCGCGCCAACCACCGCTACAACGCCCCCTCGAAAGCCCTCCTCGTCCCCGCCAACCGCTTCGAAGTGGTGGAATGCCAGGCCGCCCTCGACGCCGTCCACGCCCACACCCTCGACGGCGAACCCCGCGGCCCCGGACCGCGCGACGTCCTCTGCCAGCACATCCTCGCCACCGCCTGCGCCGGTCCCTTCGAGGCCGATGCACTTTACGCCGAAGTCACCACCGCCGGCCCCTATGCCGCGCTAACCAAACAGGAATTCGACGCCTGCCTCGATTTCGTCGCCACCGGCGGCTATGCGCTGAAAGCCTACGACCGCTGGCAGCGCCTGAAACTCACCCAGGGCAAATGGCACCTCCGCGACCCCCGCGCCGCCGCCCTGATCCGCCAGAACCTCGGAACGATCATCGACACCGAAACCCTGAAGGTCCGCCTCCGCGGCCACGGCGCACCGCTTGGCGAGGTCGAAGAGAGCTTCGCTGCCACCCTGACCCCGGGCGATACCTTCCTGATTGGCGGCCAGGTCGTGCGCTATGAATCCCTGCGCGAAATGACGGTCGAGGTCTCCCGCAGCCCCGGCCGCGACCCAAAGGTCGCAGTCTTCAACGGAACCAAATTCGCCACCTCGACCCTGCTCACCGACCGCATCCTTGAAATCTTCCAAAAGGAAACCTGGCCCGACCTCCCCGCCCATACCGCCTGGTGGCTCTCCCTCCAGCGCGAGGTCTCGCGCCTGCCCGACCCGCACTCCCTGCTTCTGGAATCCTTCCCCCACGACGGTCGCGAACACCTCGCCATTTACGGCTTCGCCGGAAGGAACGCCCAGCAGACCCTTGGCCTCCTCGTCACGAAACAGATGGAATCCCAGGGCCTTGCCCCCCTCGGCTTTGTCGCGACCGACTACGCGACGCTCATCTGGGGCCTCGACCCCGTCACCGACCCCGCGCCGCTCTTCGACCTCGCCACCCTGCGCGACGGCCTCGACACCTGGCTTGCCGGCAATGCCGTCATGAAGCGGACCTTCCGCAACACCGCCATCATCGCCGGCCTCATCGAGCGCACCCACCAGGGCCGCCGCAAGACCGGCCGACAGGCCACCTTCTCCTCCGACATCCTCTACGACACGCTGCGCCGCTACGACCCAGACCACCTCCTGCTGCAGATAACCCGCGAAGAGGCCTTGCGCGGCCTCATCGACTTCTCCCGCATCGAGCAACTCCTCGCCCGCGTCGGCGACAACATCGTCCTCAAGCGCCTGCCCCGCGTCACCCCCCTCGCCACCCCCCTCTTCTTCGAGCCCGGCCGCATCCCCGTCCAGGGCGAAGGCCGCGACCGCCTCGCCGCCGCCCAGGCCCAGGCGCTGATGGAAGCCGCAGGCCTGGCCTGACCCTTTCATCTTTGCCCAAATATCCCCGCCGGAGGCTCTCCGCTTGCCACCCGCGCGCCGCCGGGGCATCACGCGCCTCATGCACCACGCGCTCTCATTCCACGGCGAAACGCTGCACCTCCTCCCCACGGGCGCGCTCTTCTGGCCCGCGCGAAAGACGCTCACCGTCTCCGACCTGCACCTCGGGAAATCCGAACGCCTCGCCCGCCGCGGCGGCACGCTTCTGCCCCCCTACGAGACGCAGGCCACGCTGGAGAAACTCGACCGCGACCTCGAACAGACCGGCGCCGAAACCGTGATCTGCCTTGGCGACAGCTTCGACGATCTCGCCGCCCTGAACGGGATCGACGAACCCTCGCGTCTCTGGCTCACCCGGCTGATGGCGGGCCGCGACTGGACCTGGATCACCGGCAACCACGACCCTGGCCCGATCGAGATCGGCGGCACCCACCGGGCGGACCTGGGGCTTGCCCCCTTCACCTTCCGCCACATCGCCGAACCGCAGGAAACCGCCGAGATCTCAGGCCATTACCACCCCAAGGCCCGCCTCGCCGGCCAGGCGCGGCCCTGTTTCCTGGCCGACGCAACCCGGATCATCCTGCCCGCCTACGGCGCCTATACCGGCGGCCTGCGCTGCGAGGATCCGGTCCTCGCCTCCCTGATGGCAAAGGACGCGCTGGCCATCCTGACCGGCCCGCGCGCCCTCTGCATTCCGATGCCCCGGTAGGGTGCGCTACAGCGCACCTATGCCGTCAGCCCTTCTGGCTCGGCCAGCCCTTTGGCCCGGCAGCAGGCGGTCAGCGTGTTGGCCAGGAGGCAGGCAATCGTCATCGGCCCCACGCCGCCCGGCACCGGGGTGATCGCTCCCGCCACCGCCGCAGCACTTTCGTAATGCACGTCGCCCACCAGCTTGGCCTTGCCGTCGCGCTCGATCCGGTTGATGCCGACGTCGATCACCGTGGCCCCCGGCTTCACCATCTCGCCCGTGATCATCTCGGGCCGCCCGACCGCCGCGACCAGGATATCGGCCCGCTTGCACACCTCGGCCAGGTCTTTCGTCCGGCTGTGCGCGATCGTCACCGTGCAGCTATCCCCAAGCAGCAACTGCGCCATCGGCTTGCCGACGATGTTCGACCGGCCCACCACCACGGCGTTGAGGCCCGCCAGCTTGCCATGATGATCCCGCAGCATCATCAGGCAGCCCAGCGGCGTGCAGGGCACCATCGACTTCTGCCCGGTGCCCAGCAAGCCGACGTTCGAAATGTGGAACCCGTCCACATCCTTGGCCGGAGCGATCCGGTTGATCACCAGCTCCGAGTTCAAATGCCCCGGCAGCGGCAGTTGCACCAGAATCCCGTGCACTTTTGGATCGGCGTTCAGCTGGTCGATCAGCGCCAGAAGCTCCGCCTCGCTGGTCGAGGCGTCCAGCCGATGTTCGAAAGAGGCCATTCCGACCTCGATGGTCGAGGCATGCTTGTTCTTCACATAGACCTTCGACGCCGGGTCCTCGCCCACCAGCACCACGGCAAGGCCGGGCTGGATGCCGTTTTCCTCCTTCAGCCGCGCCACATGCTCGGCCACCTGGGCCCGCACCTTGGCCGCAAAGGCCTTGCCGTCGATCACCTTGGCCGTCATCCCCTATCCTCCGCTCAAACCGCCGCCGCAAAGGCCGTGCGGTAATGGTCCATCTGCATCGCCGTCGCCAGCACTGCGTTGTTCATCAGGATCGCCACCGTCACCGGCCCGACCCCCCCGGGGACCGGAGTGATCCAGCCCGCCACATCCTTGCAGCTGGCGAAATCCGCATCGCCCACCGTCTTGCCGTCGACCCGGTTGATCCCGATGTCGATCAGCGCCGCGCCCGGTTTCAGCATCTCGCCCCTGACCAGCCCCGGCTTGCCCACCGCCACGAACACCGCATCCGCCGCGCGGGAGTGTACCGCGACCTGCCGCGTCATGTGGTGGCAGACCGTCACCGTTGCCCCAAGGCCCATCATCAGGAAGGCGATCGGCTTCCCCACGATCTCGGAATGGCCGATCACGCAGACATCCAGCCCCTCCATCTTCAGGGGCAGGGTCTTCAGGATCTCCACCGCCGCGACGGCCGTACAGGGGCCAAGCGTCAGATCATTATAAACAATATTCCCGATGGACGAGGGATGCATCCCCTCCACGTCCTTCATCGGATGCACCGCCTTCTGCAGCGCCTTCACCGGGATATGCGACGGGAGAGGCCGCTGGATGATGATCCCGTTTACCCGAGGGTCCGCGTTGAGGCCCGCGAGCACCCCCTGCAGCTGCTCCAGGCTGATGCTTTCGGGGTAGTTCCGCGCCTCAAACCCAACACCTGCCGCTTCCGCCGACTTCTGCTGGTTGCGGACGTAAAGTTCTGCCGCCGCCACATCGCCGACCGAGATCGACACCAGCCGCGGCGCCCAACCCAGCGCCGTCAGCCGCTCGGCCTCGGCCTTCGTTTCCTCACGCATCCGGGCCGCGATGGCCTTGCCGTCAATCAGTGTGGCAGTCATCACGCCCCTGCTTTCATCCTTTTCGCAGACTGTCCGGTCCAAGCCTGCTTTCCTCACGGGCGATCGACCAGTCGATCAACCGCCGCCACAGCTTTTCCACCAGGTCTGGCGGTAACCCGTGGGCCAAGGCATGGCGGCGCACATTTCCGACCACTTCCTCCACCCGGCTTCCGATCCGCGCCGGCAGGTCGACCTCGGCCTTGATCTCGGCCGCCCGGTCAATATAGCCCGCCCGTTCGGCGAAGAGGCGGACCAGATCCTCGTCCAGCCGGTCGATCTCGGCCCGGATTTCGGCCATGGTCTTGCAGTCGGCTGGTTTCCGCATCGTCATTCCCTCTTGCAGGCTGCCCCCGAGATAAGGGGACAGCCCGGCAAGGGCAATGCGACCGCTTAGAACAGGCCCTCGACATGGCCCTGGTCGTTCAGGCGGATCACTTCGGCCGACGGGACCTTGGGCAGGCCCGGCATGGTCATGATCTCACCGCAGATCACCACGATGAAGCCCGCCCCGGCGCTCAGCCGCACTTCGCGGACCGGGACCGAGTGGCCCGTCGGCGCGCCGCGGACGTTCGGGTCGGTGGTGAAGCTGTACTGGGTCTTGGCCATGCAGATCGGCAGGTTGCCATAGCCCGCCGCTTCCCAGGCCTTCAGCTGATCGCGGATCGACTTGTCGGCCAGCACCTCGTCGGCGTGGTAGATGCGCTTGGCGATGGTCTCGACCTTCTGGAACAGCGGCATCTCGTCCGGGTACAGCGGCGCGAAGTTCGACGTGCCCGACTCGGCCAGCTTGACCACCGCATTGGCCAGGTCCTCGATCCCGGCCGAGCCCTGCGCCCAATGCTTGCAGAGGATCGCTTCCGCGCCCTGTTCCGCGACATAGGCCTTCACCGCGGCCACTTCGGCATCGGTGTCACTGTAGAAGTGGTTGATCGCCACCACCACCGGGACGCCGAAGCTCTTCACGTTGGCGATGTGACGGCCCAGGTTCGGGCAGCCCTTCTGCACGGCTTCCACGTTCTCGGCCCCAAGGTCGGCCTTGGCGACGCCGCCGTTCATCTTCATCGCGCGGACCGTGGCCACGATCACCGCGGCGGCAGGCTTCAGCCCGGCCTTGCGGCACTTGATGTCGAAGAACTTCTCGGCCCCCAGGTCAGCCCCGAAACCGGCTTCGGTCACGACATATTCGCCCAGCTTCAGCGCGGTCTTGGTCGCGATGACCGAGTTGCAGCCGTGGGCGATGTTGGCGAACGGGCCGCCATGCACGAAGGCCGGGTTGTTTTCCAGCGTCTGCACCAGGTTCGGCTGCATCGCGTCCTTGAGCAGCACGGTCATCGCGCCGTCAGCCTTGATGTCGCGGCAGTAGATCGGCTTCTTCTCGCGGGTATAGGCGACAACGATGTCGCCCAGGCGCTTCTGCAGGTCTTCCAGGTCGTTCGACAGGCACAGGATCGCCATGACTTCCGAGGCCACGGTGATGTCAAAGCCGGTCTGGCGCGGGAAGCCGTTGGACACGCCGCCCAGGTTCACCACGATGTCGCGCAGCGCGCGGTCGTTCATGTCCATCACGCGGCGCCACACCACGCGGCGGGCGTCGATCTGCAGTTCGTTGCCCCAGTAGATGTGGTTGTCGATCATCGCCGACAGCAGGTTGTGCGCGCTGGTGATCGCGTGGAAGTCGCCGGTGAAGTGAAGGTTCATCTCCTCCATCGGCACGACCTGAGCCATCCCGCCACCCGCAGCGCCGCCCTTCATCCCGAAGTTCGGGCCGAGGGACGCTTCACGGATGCAGATCACCGCCTTCTTGCCGATCCGGTTCAGGCCGTCGCCCAGCCCCACGGTGGTGGTGGTCTTGCCTTCGCCCGCGGGGGTCGGGTTGATCGCGGTCACCAGGACCAGCTTGCCATCGGGCTTTCCCGCCAGCGATTTGATGAACTCCTGGCTCACCTTTGCCTTGTCATGGCCATAGGGCAGCAGATGCTCCGAGGGGATGCCGAGCTTGGCCCCGATCTCCATGATCGGCTTCTTCTTCGCCTCGCGCGCAATTTCGATGTCGGTCTTGAAGGCCATTCGCGTCTCCTGGGGCTTCATGTGCCATTTGCGACGTGATACCGGGCCAGACGCGCGCGCCGAAGGCTTTTTGCGACGTGAAAGGGACCAAAATCGCCAGCCTGCGTTTCCGATACGAAACCGGGGCCTGCGCCGACGAACTTTTCCCCAGAAGCAATTATTTTTCCACGCAGTCCGGGCGCGGCTGCCAGGCCCGCTGCGCCGGGACATGCAGGCGAAGGACATCGCCCAGCCGCAACACGCCCTCGCGCTCGACCCAGGCGGTGACGCCCCGCTTGCCCTCGGCGGCGCGCTTGAAGCCCTTGCCAAGGCCCGGCCGCGCCTTCTCGATCGTCACCGCGGGCTCCTGGCAGGGCAGGTTCTCCATGTCGACAACCAGCGTCACCCCGTCCGGCCCCTGCAACCGGCTGGAGGGCGGCAGATGCGTCAGATCCGGGATCCCCTCCAGCACCAGGCTCGCGCCAACCCAGGCATAGTCCATCGCCGGAAGTCCCATCTTGTGCGCCACCTCGGCCATCTCTTCGGCGCTGACGATGCAAAGCTGGCGGACGTTGCGGATCTCTGTGCCGCGCGGATGCTGCTTCAGCACCCGGCTGCACGAGGGCCGCGTCACCCCGGCATGGACCTCGCCGACAAAACCCGCGAAGCTGAGCGGCATCACCTCGACCGGCTGGGCGGTGATCACCAGCTTCTCAACCGGAACCGGCTGGAAGCCCAGCCAGACGACGCGGGCAGAGTGATCGGTCGGAACCAGCGCAGGCATCAGGAACGCTCCAGAACGAAAAAGACGCGGGTGAAGGGGAAGAGGATGCGGCCGTCGGGCAGCGGCGGATAGGCCTCGGCCAAGGCGGCGTCATAGGCGGCAAGGTAGGCCTGGGCCTCCTCGGGCGCCATCGCGGCCAGGAAGGGCCGCATCGCCGTGGATTCGGTAAAGGCGCGCACAGGATGGCCCTGCGGCACCGGGTCAAGACGCTGGAGATAGTCCGTCGTCCAGGCGCTTACCTGCCCCAGGGGGATCAGCAGCGCCGCATAATCCACCGCCGGCAGGACCGGCGACGGCATGGCCGGGAAGCGCCCCGGAAACAGCCGCCCCGCCACCTCGCGCAGCAGCCGGTGGGACGCCGCCTCGCCCTGCCGCGGCATCTGCACCGCCAGCACGCCGCCCGGCGCCAGCATCCCTGCCAGCCGCGGCATCAGCGCCAGATGGTCCGGCAGCCAGTTCAGCGCGGCGTTGGAGAAGATCATCGCGGGCGGGACCAGCGGCTCCCAGCCCGCGATATCCGCCTTGATCAGCCGGTCATAGACCCGCCGCTCCCCCGCCCTGGCCAGCATGGCGGCCGAGCTGTCGACCCCCACCAGCCCGCGCCCCGGAAACCGCGTGGCCAGCGCCGCGGCCACCGCCCCGTCGCCGCAGCCAAGGTCCACCACCTCGCCCGGCGGCAGGCCAGTGACCTGCGCCAACAGGTCCAGCGCAGGCCGCAGCCGCAGGTCCCGGAAGGCGCCGTAGCGCCCGGGGTCCCAGTCTACAGCCATTTCTTCCACCGGAATAGCAACCAGGGCACCAGAGCCGAAACCACCATCAGCCCCAGCGCCATCGGATAGCCCCATGGCCATTCCAGTTCAGGCATGTGCTTGAAATTCATGCCGTAGATGCTGGCGATCAGCGTCGGCGGCAGGAAGACGAAGG
Organism: Alphaproteobacteria bacterium; assembly: GCA_046569765.1. Taxonomy (GTDB): domain Bacteria; phylum Pseudomonadota; class Alphaproteobacteria; order Rhodobacterales; family Rhodobacteraceae; genus Tabrizicola. Next base: position 7,952 of record JBKHWC010000068.1, read on the forward strand.
CCACGACCGAGAAGATCTTGATCACATCCGACTGCCGGATGTTGATCACCCCCAGTGTCGCGTCCAGCAGGAAACGCACCTTCTCGGCCTGCGCCACCGCAACCTCGCGCAGAGAGCGGACATCCTGCAGCTGCGCCAGCGCCTGCGGCATCTGCCGGGCGAGCAGGCAGGGGCCGTCCGGGGCCTCGGGGCTCGAGGTCAGATAGGTGAGCAGGCGCAGGATCGTCGCCAGGCTTTCGTTGACCTTGCCGTTCATCGCCTCGGCCCGCCCGATCCGTTGCAGCACCGCGCCCAGCGTCTCGCCCCGGCCCGACGGCCGATGCGCCGCGAAGATCGCCTTCGACAGCAGTTCATGCTGGCGGGCCTCGGCCTCCAGGATATCGGCCAGCCGGTCCACGATCGCCTCCAGCAACCCCATCAGCGCGTCAAGCCCGGTCTCAAGGCTGGTATCATGCCGCGCCGCCCAGTCGGCGAAATAGCCCAGCGAGCGCGGGCGATGGTAATGCACCGTGACCAATCGGTCGGGCAGGACGACGAAGGTCACCGGCCCGATCTCGGCCTCTCGCGACTCCGGGCTGGCGATGACCTGCGCGGTCAGGAACAGCGCCCCCTGCTCGCGGTAGATGCGCGAGGAGACCTCGATCTCCTGCATGTCCTCATGGGTCGGGATATCGATCCGCAGCGCCGCCTCGACTGCGTCCTCCTCGGCCTGCGTGGGGGCCTCAAGGTCGATCCACAGCGCCTCGGACAGGTGGCGCTGGCCCAGGTCCAGCCGCTCCAGCCGGTTGTTGCGCGACAGGAAGGCCGCGATCATGCCAGTCTCCGAAAAAGCCCGATCCGCCCCAGAGTAAGGCGGGTCCGGCAGGAATGAAAAGGTGCCCCGCAACGGCCCGCTCGACAAGCCACCTTCCAGGCGCACAGCGAAAGGCCCCGACGCTGCGGGGCCTTGCCAGTGTCACAGGGGCGCGGGTTCCGGCTCGGGACCCGATTTCTTCGGGCGCGCCTTGGTCTTCGGGATCGCCGCGATCGAGGCCGTCCCCCCGCCCGAGGACGGCGTATCCGCGTCGCCCCCGCCCAGCGGTTCCCCGGCGATCACCTTGCGGATCTCGTCCCCGGTCAGGGTCTCATACTCCAGCAGGCCCTTGGCCAGCCGCTCCCAGTCGTCGTGCCGTTCGGTCAGGATGCGGCGCGCGGTCTCGTAGCCCTCGTCGATGAAGCGCTTCACTTCCTGTTCGATCAGCTTCTTCGTCTCGGCGCTGACCGAAAAGCCCCCGGCATTGCCGGAATAGCCCTCATGCGCCTCGGCATAATCGATGTTGCCGACAAGATCGGACATGCCCCAGCGCAATACCATCGCGCGGGCCAGGGCGCTGGCCTGCTGGATGTCGCCCGAAGGACCGTTCGACACCGCGTCCTCGCCATACTTGATGATCTCGGCCGCCTTGCCGGCCATCGTCATGGCGATGCGCTGTTCGCACTGGTCCTTGTGCCAGTTCAGGCGGTCCATCTCGGGCAGGCTCATCACCATGCCAAGTGCGCCGCCGCGCGGGATGATCGTGGCCTTGTAGACCGGGTCGCACTTGGGCAGCGACATGCCGACGATGGCGTGGCCGGCCTCGTGATAGGCGGTCATCTCCTTCTGTTCCGGCGTCAGGACCATCGACCGGCGCTCGGCGCCCATCATGACCTTGTCCTTGGCGTTCTCGAAGTCGATCATCGTCACGAACCGGCGCCCCGCACGGGCGGCCATCAGCGCGGCCTCGTTCACCAGGTTCATCAGGTCAGCACCCGAGAACCCCGGCGAGCCACGGGCAATCGTCCGCAGGTCCACGTCCGGCCCCAGCGGCACCTTGCGGGCATGGACCGACAGGATCTTCTCACGGCCCTTGATATCCGGGTTCGGCACGTGAATCTGGCGGTCAAAGCGGCCGGGACGCAGCAGGGCCGGATCCAGCACGTCCTTGCGGTTCGTCGCGGCGATGATGATGACACCCTCGTTCGCCTCGAACCCGTCCATTTCCACCAGCAGCTGGTTCAGCGTCTGCTCGCGTTCGTCGTTGCCGCCGCCGATGCCCACGCCACGGGCGCGGCCCACGGCGTCGATCTCGTCGATGAAGACGATGCAGGGGGCGTTCTTCTTCGCCTGTTCGAACATGTCGCGCACGCGGCTGGCGCCGACACCCACGAACATCTCCACGAAGTCCGAGCCCGAGATGGTGAAGAACGGCACCCCGGCCTCACCTGCAATGGCGCGGGCCAGCAGGGTCTTACCCGTGCCCGGAGGGCCGACCAGCAGCGCCCCCTTCGGGATCTTGCCGCCCAGACGGCTGAACTTCTGCGGGTTGCGCAGGAATTCCACGATTTCTTCCAGCTCTTCCTTGGCCTCGTCGATGCCTGCGACATCGTCAAAGGTCACCCGGCCGTGCTTTTCGGTCAGCAGCTTGGCGCGCGACTTGCCAAAGCCCATCGCGCCACCCCGGCCGCCGCCCTGCATCCGGTTCATGAAGAAGAACCAGATCCCGATCAGGATGATGAAGGGCAGCCACAGGGACAAAAGCGACATGAACCCCGACTGCGCCTGCGGCTCGGCCTCGACCTCGACGCCCTTGGCGATCAGGTCGCGGGTCAGATTGTCGGTCAGTATCTCGCCCTGCGGCTTGATCGCGACATAGGTGTTGCCGTCCTTGGCGCGGACGATGATCCGCTCTCCGTCCAGCGTCACACTGCTGACCTGGCCGCTGTCGACCCGTTCGACGAATTCCGAATAGCTGAGCGAGCGGGACGACATCGTCGTCTGGTTGCCCGAGAACAACTGGAACAGCGCCATCACAAGGATCAGCAGCACGACCCAGAAGGCGATATTGCGTGCGTTGCCCAAAAGGATCTCCTGTTTGATCCGCGCCAGCCATCAAGGCGCGCGGTCTTGGCTCTAAGATAAGCGTTTGCGGTCGGGGTTCAATCGGATAGTCCGAAAAGGTGGAAGGGGCGGGAAATCGTCGCAGTGCCTGCGCCGAAACCCGCCGAGGGCGCGGCGAGCAGTCGGTCGCCGTCCCACAAGGCCGGGGTCACCGCCAGCACCTCGCGCGGCAGGCCCGTGACGCGTCCGTCGCACTGCCGCAGCCCCCCGGCCCCCAGCGCCCGGACCTCGCCCGCGCCCGTGACCCGCCAGCGCCCGTCCCAGAGACCACCTTCCAGCCCGCGCAGCGCCCGTGCCTCGCGGAACAGCCAGCCCTTGCGGTGACGGCAGCCCGCCAGCGTCGCGTCGCGCCCGGCCTGCATCGCCGCCATGAATCGCGCCACCTCGGCCGCCCGTGGCGCATGGTCCGCCCCCGCCAGCCAGCGCAAAGCCGCGATGACCAGTTGCCGCCGCACCTCCTCAGGCTCGTCCCAGAGGCCCGCATCCACCTCCAGCGCCCCCGCCGCCTCGCGCAGATGCCGCCCGGCCGCGCGGACCTGCACCGCCAGCGCCGCCTGCGCCTGCGCCAGGTTCCCGGCCACCGTGGCCAGCGCCTCGACCGTGATCCCCAGCGGCGCCAGCGCTGCCAGCGCCCGCCGGGCCTTCACCCGCTGATAGCGCGGATCGTCGTTGCTGGGATCGTCGACCCAGGCCACGCCTTGCCCCCGCAGCCAGTCGCGCAGCTCCTCGCGCCCCGCCGCCAGCAAGGGGCGCAGAAACCGCACCCCCTCCTGTTCGAACTCAGGCCGCATCCCTGACAGCCCCGCGATCCCCGACGCCCTGGCAAGGCCCATCAGCAACGTCTCGGCCTGGTCGTCCCGCGTATGGCCCAGCGCCACCACGCCAATCCCCCGCCTGCGCGCCCAATCGGCGATCAAGGCCATCCGGGCCCGCCGCGCGGCATCCATCACATTCCCGGCGACCGGACCATGCTCCCAGACCCGCAGCTCATGCCGCACCCCAAGGCCCGCGCAGCAGGCCGCCACTCCCGCCGCCTCGGCCGCGCTTTCCGGGCGCAAGCGATGGTCGACCGTCACCGCCTCGACCTGCAGCCCCGCCGCCAGGCACAAATGCAGAAGGGCGGTGGAATCCCCACCGCCCGACAGCGCAATTCCGACCGTCTCGCCCCTGGGCAGCGCCGCGCGAACCAGCCCGACCAGCCTGTCCGCTACTGGCACCCCAGCCCCTGCATCGCCACGCCCGCCTGCGTTGCCGCCATGCTGGTGGGATAGCGCAGCCCCACTTCCGCCAGGGTCACGCAGGCCTCGGGCACCTGCCCCAGCGCCCCCAGCCCCTCGCCCAGCTTCAGCAGCGCATCCGGCGCGAACGGCCCCTCAGGCGCGGCCGAGAAGGCGTCCAGATAGGCCCGCGCCGCGCCCGAAGTGTCCCCAAGCTGAGACAGCGCATCGCCGCGCAGGAAATGCGCCTCGGGGATCAGCGGCCCGCCAGGATAGGATTGGGCATAGGTCGCAAAGAGGTCCGCGGCGGTGCGAAAGTCACCTGAACCGAGCACCTCCTTGGCCCGGTCAAAGTCTTCCTGTTCCGCCACCGCCAGTTCCGCCCCGCCCGTCGCGGGCGCGGTCCCGACCGCCACCGGATCGGCCACCGGCGTCGGAGCCGCCGCCGCCTCGCCACCCAGCGGCGGCGTGGCGCCAAGCGTCGTCGGATCGCAGCCCTCGGTCACCTCGCACAACCGGTACTCGATGTCGCCGATCCGGTTGGTCCCGTCCGCGACGACCCGGTTCAGCTTCAGCTCGACCTCCTCGGTCCGCGCCGTCAGCCGGGCGAGCGTCGCCTCGATCGTGTCCATCCGGGTCAGCGCATCGCCACCCGCCGCCCCGCTGGTCGCCGCGCCGGTAGAGACCAGCTCGGCCTTCAGCGCGTTGAACTCGGCCGCCAGCGCCGAAAGCTCGACGCGGATGTCGGCCAACGTCTGCGCGCGGTCCTGGGCATGACCCAGGACCGGCAGCAGCGACAGGATCAGGACAAGGCCAAGCCGCATCGCGTCAGACACCTGCGCCCGCCGAGAGCACCGTCACCGCGCGGCGGTTCTTGGCATAGCAGGCCTCTTCCGAGCAGACCTCGATCGGACGCTCTTTCCCGTAGGAAATCGTGCGCAGCCGGTTCGCGGGCACGCCCTGGCTGATCAGGAAGTTCTGCACCGCCGCCGCGCGCCGCGCGCCCAGCGCGAGGTTGTATTCCCGGGTGCCCTGTTCGTCGGCATGGCCCTCGATGATCGCGGCATAGCCCGCGTTCTGCAGCAGCCACTGCGCCTGCGCCGTCAGGATCGTCCGAGCCTCGGGGCTCAGCGTGGACTGGTCCACTGCGAACAGGACCCGGTCACCGACGCGCTGGTTGAAATAGGCGATCGAGGTCGGGTTGTTCGGGTCGCCCAGACCCGTGGTGTCGATCCCGCCCATACCCGCGCCACCGGGGCCACCCGAGCCGCCGGGGCCGCCCGCGCCGTAGCGGTCGGGGTTGTTGCAGGCCGCGAGGCCAAGGACAGCGATCAGAAGCAGGGATTTCGCAGCAAGGCTCATCGGGGGGTATCCTTCTTGTTGGCTCGATTGCAGGGCAGAGTATCAGCTTTGCGCCGCCAGGGGAATCCGGCGGCGCGTCACGTTTTACGGCAAAAGCGGCGACCAGGCCGGGTCGCTGGCCGGGCCTTCGGTCGGGATCTGCTTCAGGTTCCGCCCGGTGATGTCCACCGACCACAGCGTCGCCTGCCCGCCCGCCCCGCTGGTTTCGCGGGTGAACATCAGGACACGGCCATTGGGCGCCCGGGTCGGGCCCTCGTCCAGGAAGCTGGCGGTCAAGAGGCGCTCTTCCGACCCGTCGGTGCGCATGACGCCGATGTGGAAGCGGCCCTGATGCTGCTTGGTGAAGGCGATATAGTCGCCGCGCGGGCTCCAGACCGGGGTGCCATAGCGCCCCGCCCCGCCGGAAATCCGCGTCCCCTCGCCACCGCCTGCCGGCATGACATAGATCTGCGGCACGCCGGTCCGGTCACTTTCAAAGACGATCTGGCTGCCGTCCGGGCTGTAGGACGGCGCGGTTTCGATCGACGGCGCATTGGTCAGCTGCGTCAGCGCACCCGAGGACAGGGACAGCGCATAGATGTCGGTATTCCCCCCCCGCTCCAGGCTGAAGACGACCGTCTGCCCATCGGGGCTGAAGCGCGGGGCAAAGGTCATCGTGCCCGGCTGTTCGTCCAGCGTCTGCCGGCGCAACGAGGCCACATCCATCAGCGTGATCCGGGGAAAGCCCGTCTCATAGCTGGTGTACAGGATCCGGTCGCCCTGGGGCGAGAAGCGCGGCGCCAGCACGATGGACGACGAGTCGGTCAGATAGGCCACGTTCGCCCCATCGTAATCCATCACCGCCAGCCGCTTGAGCCGCTGGTTCTTCGGGCCCGATTCGCTGACGAACACCACCCGGCTGTCGAAATAGCCGCCCTCGCCGGTGATCTTGGAATAGACCACATCGGCGACCTTGTGCGCCATCCGCCGCCAGCCTTGGGTCGTGCCCGCGAACTGAAGGGCCGCGCCCTCCATGGTCTGGCCGTTGAACACGTCATAGGCGCGGAACTTCACCGTGATCCGGTCTCCGCTGACCGACACGGCCCCTGTCACCAGAACCTGAGCATTGATCGCCTTCCAGTCCTCGAAGGCGATGGGGGCGTCAAAACCCGTGACCCGGCTGATATGCGCCTCTTCCCCGATGTTGCGGAAGAAGCCCGTGCCCTCCAGGTCCGAGATCACCACCCGCGTGATCTCGCGCGCATAGTCGCCCGCCCCGCCCTCGTCGACGAAGGACGGGACCGCGATCGGCATCGGCTCGATCACGCCCGGCCCGATCACGATGCGCGGGGGGCCGCTCTGCGCCAGCGCGGCACTGGCCCCGCCAAGGCCAAGCGCCAGCGCAACAAGGGCGGCGAAAGCTGTTCTCATGGGTCTGATCATCGGCCTCATGCTCCGTTCTTGTGGTCGTTGCCCGCCTGCCCAGCGGAGGAAAAGGGGAAAATGCCGCACATGTTCCCAATCATCGCGCGCGCATCCCGTTGGCGTCGAACACCAGGTCCAGCACGCGCCAGGTGTCGTACTTGTCCGGCGGCAGGGGGATGCCGCCCTCGGCATGGGTCCGGTTCACCGCCCGCCGCGCGATGGAAAACAGGTTGTCCACCGCCGCCTGCGTCGGCCCGTTCGACTCGATCAGCTCGAACTCCAGCGGCCGCCCGTCCGGCCCGAAGGTCACCCGGATCACCACCATCGTCGACAGCACATCGGTCGAGGCCGCGCCCAGGTTCCAGCGCCGTGCGATGGCGGACGAGATGTTGCCCATCTCGCCCCCGGTCAGCGGCGGGCCCTGCGGCAGGTCCTGCCCGCCGGCCTCGGCCGTCTCCACCGGCTCCTCCACCGCCTCGCCCAGCAGCGCGTCGATGGCCTCCTGCGTGGCCGCGTCATCCACTGGCTGCTCGGGCGGCGCCTCGGCGGGGGCATCTTCAGGCACCTCGGCCGCCGCGACCTCGACTTCGGGCTCCGGTTCCGGCTCGGGCGCACGCTCGGGACGCGACCTCGGCCGGACCGAGGTCGTCATCCCCGTCTCGGCCTCCTGATCCTGGTTCGCCTCGGTCAGGGTGATATCGCCGGTATCCTCGGCCACCGTCTCCTCGGTCGGCTCCTGTTCGATCACCTCTTCCGCCGCCGGGTCCTCGGACACGGCCGGTGTCGGCGTATCCGAGGTCTCGGCCTCGCTCTCCGGCTGCTCGGGATCGGGGGCGATGATCTCTTCCGCCTCGGCCTCGGGCTGGATCTCGGTCGAGGTCGAGTCCAGCGCCTGCTCGGTCTCGGCCTGGACGAAATCGCTGGGCGGAGGCTCCACCACTGGCTCCGGCTCAGGCTCCGTCTCAGGCTCCGGCGGCGGCGGTTCGGGCTGAGGCTCAGGCTCCGGCGGCGGCGGTTCAGGCTCGGGCTCGGGCTCGGGCTCCACCGCCTCGGGGCGCGCCTGCGGCCGCACCGGCGCGGGCTCCTCGGCCGGGGTCGCGGTCGCAGCCGCCTGCATCGCGTCGAACTCCGCGCTCGACACGAAATCGACCGAGGTCAGCACGATCTCCCGCGGCGGCGCAGGCGCGAACAGCCAGTCGCCGACCAGCACCCAGAGGATCACCCCCGCATGCCCGATCGCCGAGACCACCGTCCCCGTCTGAAACCGCCCTTCCATCCGCCTCAGCCGTCCGTTTCAGCGTTGGACGCCTCGCTTGCCCCGAAACTTGGTCCTTCGGCATCGGTCACCAGACCGATCTCGTTGAACCCGCCCGCGTTCAGCGCACCCATCACCTGCGCCACCCGCTCATAAGGCACCGAGCCATCGGCCCGCAGGAACACTTTCTTCGAGGTCCGCTCCGCCGCAATCGCCGTCAGCCGGGGGATCAGCTCGCCATCCGCCACTTCCGTGGTCTGGATCGCGATCACCCCTTCCGCGGTGATGGTGATGGTCAGCGGCTCTTCCTGTTCGGTCGGCAGCGCGGCGGCCGCCGTGTTCGGCAGTTCCACCGGCACGCCCACGGTCAGCATCGGCGCAGCCACCATGAAGATGATCAGAAGCACCAGCATCACATCCACGAAGGGCGTGACGTTGATCTCGCTCATCGCGGCGGACTTGCCCCGGCGACGGCCGCGCCGCCCCCCGCCGCCCGCCGATTTCACCACCCCCGCGCCCATGGCTCAGGAATCCAGCTGGCGCGACAGGATCGTCGCGAATTCGTCGGCAAAACTCTCATAGCCACCGACGATCCGCTCGCTGTCGGCATTCAGCTTGTTGTAGAAGACCACCGCCGGAATGGCCGCGATCAGGCCGATCCCGGTCGCCAGCAGGGCCTCGGCGATCCCCGGCGCCACGACGGCCAGGTTCGTGTTGTTGCTGATCGCGATCTGCTCGAAACTGTGCTTGATCCCCCAGACCGTGCCGAAAAGGCCGATGAACGGCGCGGTGGACCCGGTGGTCGCCAGGAAACTGAGGCCCTGGTTCAGACTCTCGCTTTCCCGCGCGATCGCCACGTTCATCGCCCGGTCGATCCGGGCCTGCGCGCCCGCGATCAACCCGCCGTCCTGCTTGTGGCTGCGCCGCCACTCCAGCATCCCGGCCGCGAAGATCTTTTCCGACTGGCCCTGCGGGTCCGGCCCGATCTTCTCGAAAAGCTCGTCCAGGGGCTCGCCCGACCAGAAGGCCCGGTCGAAGATCGTCGCCTCGCCGCGCGCCTTGCGGTACTGGATGTGCTTCTGGATGATGATCGCCCAGCTCCAGAACGACATGACCAGAAGCATGATCATGACGATCTTCACCGTCAGCGTCGCGCGTGCAAAAAGGGCGAGCATGGAGAAATCAATCTCCTGCGCCATCGCAAGGGTTTCGGTTTCCATACGCCTGCTCTTGTTGATCGGGCCGTTTCCCGGCTCCGTTACCTGTGATTCTAGCAAGAGTGCAGGGGGAAAGCCAACACAACTCTGTGGGCGGCAGGGTTTTGCCACAGCATGACGGCCCTTGTCACCCGGTCGGCCCCTCCTCGAGCAACTTCGTCTTGTCGTCGGCAGCGCCCGGCGAGGAGTGACGCAGTCATCGACGAGCCGCCGTCCGCCCGGCGTCAGCCCCGCTTAATGCACTGGCCCCGACAGCCGCGCCCGCACCTCTGGCGGCAACCGCGCGGCATGTCCATCCTCGCCCAGGCAGACCAGAGTCACCACGGCGGCGAAAAGCCGCTCGCCTCCGCGCAGGACGACCTGCTCCAGAACGATCCGCGCGCCGCCCAGCGCCTGCAGCTTCGTCTCCACCACCAGCTCATCGGCAAATTTCGCCGGCCGCAGGTAATCCGCCTCGACCCGGCGCACGGCAAAGACGATGCCCTGCGCCGCCTTCAGCGCCACCTGGTCCACCCCCAGGCTCTCGACCCATTCGGTGCGGCCGCGTTCGATGAATTTCAGGTAATTGGCGTAATAGACGATCCCCGCCAGATCGGTGTCCTCGTAATAGACACGGGTGCGGAACTGATGCGGGCTCATGCTCTCACTCTTGCGGCCTCCAGCGCAGGCTAGGCGCTCGGTCCTCGACCTGCAAGCCGTTAAGAAACCCCTAACGCCCACGGACAAGTCACTGGAAAGGCTGGACTATCCAGAAGTGTCCACCGTGGACAGCTCACCCTGTCCTCGCCCGAGCCGCCAGCCGCAGCGCGTGGGACGGGTCCCGGGCCATCGCCGGCATCACCGGATCATAGCCCGCCCGGATCACCGCCCCGATCTCGGGGCGCAGGATCACCCGCTCCCCCACCCGCGCCAAGGGCGAGGTCCCGTCGAAGGCCCGGTCCGACCACAGAAGGATCGTCTGCACCGCCTGAGCCAGCGCCAGCGTCTCCGCCTCC
>JBKHWC010000069.1:0-18218 GCA_046569765.1 Alphaproteobacteria bacterium
CGAGCCGGATGCCCCGCGCCTGGTGTCGGTCGATCTGCCCTCTGGCCTGTCAAGCGAGACGGGGGCGCTGCATGCCGAGATATTCCCGGTGGACCTGACCGTGACATTCCAGGCGCCGAAGCCGGGCCACTTCCTGAACAGGGGGCCGGACGTCTGCGGGCGACTGCGCGTGGTCGATCTGGGGATCGGCGGCGTCCTTTCGCGCCGGGACATCCGGGAAACCGGCTTCCTGCAACGCCTTGCGCTTGCCAAGCCGTCCGGTGGCCTGAAGAAGCGGCCTGACGCCCACAAATACTCCCACGGCCACGCCCTGATCCTCTCCGGCCCCTCCGGTCGCGGCGGGGCGGCGCGGTTGGCGGCGCGGGGGGCGCTGCGGGTCGGGGCGGGGGTGGTGACGGTGGCTTGTCCTCCCGATGCCATCCCCGAGAACGCCGCTCGCTTAGATGCGGTGATGCTGCGGGGGGTGGTGGATGGGCTTGCGCTGGAGGAGGCGCTGGCGGACCCGCGGATCAACGCGCTTTGTCTGGGGCCGGGGTTGGGGGTCGATGCGCGGGGGCGGGAGGTAGTGGGGGTGGCGTTGAAGTGCCGGTCTGAAGCCCGGCCTACATCGGCACCCGTAGGCCGGGCTTCAGACCGGCGAAACCCGCCCAAACTCGTCCTCGACGCCGACGCCCTGACGATCCTGTCGCAACACCCCGACCTCTCCGCCGCCCTGCATGAGGGATGCGTCCTGACCCCCCATGCCGGGGAGTTCGCCCGCCTTTTCCCTGACATTGCAGGGAAACTGGCGGCCCCCGCCACCAGAGGCCCCGCCTATTCCAAGGTCGATGCCACGCGCGAGGCCGCGAAGCGGGCGGGCTGCGTGGTCCTTCTCAAAGGCCCCGACACGGTGATCGCCGACCCCTCGGGGCGCTGCGCCATCAACTCGGCGCACTACGACCGGGCGGCGCCGTGGCTGGCGACGGCGGGGTCGGGGGATGTGCTGGCGGGGTTCATCACCGGGCTTCTGGCGCGGGGGGTCAGTCCCTTCGATGCGGCCTGTACCGGGGCCTTGCTGCATGTGGAATGCGCGCTTTCCTTCGGGCCGGGGCTGATCGCCGAGGACCTGGCCGATGAGTTGCCCAAGGTGTTCCGAAGGCTGGGCCTGTGAACGCCGACGGAGCGGGGGTTTCACACCCCCCAGGCCATTGGTTTCTCGAACCAATGGCGAAACCAACGGCCTACCCCGTGGGATACTTGCGGACAGAAATCTGAAATCGGGGTCCGATCAGGACGAGATGTAGTCCTGCAGCACGGATGCCGTCCCCTTCGTCCAGAGCGCGTCCAGCGCCTTGGTGAAGGCCGCGACGAAGCGCAGGTCCTTGTTCAGCTCGCCATAGATCGGCTTCATCTGCAGCCAGACGACCGGAGCCGCCTTCGCGGCCTTCGCCTGGGCTTGCAGGTAATCCCAGTTCGGATCGTTCGGCGCGATCTCGGCCCCGCTGTCGGTCACCCCGTAGCAGTAGCGGCACCACAGGGCCGAGACTAGTGCCAGGCCCTCGACCTTGCCCCCCGCCGCCAGCGCGTCGCGGACCGAGGGGATGATGAACTTCGGTTGCCGGTTCGAGCCGTCCAGGCAGAGCCGCCGTTCGGTGTCGGCGACCTCGGGGTTCGAGAACCGTTCCACGATCAGCCGGTAATAGGCGGCGATATCGGTGTCGGGGACGGGGGGGACGTAAGGAATGATCTCCTCGGTCTCGACCTTGTCCAGGAAGCCGCGGATCAGGAGATGCGCCATCGCCTCGTGGACATATTCGATGTCCATCAGCCCGCCGGGGTAGGCGATGGTGGCATGGCCGCCGTTCAGGATGCGGATCTTCATCATCTCGAAGGCATGGACTTCGCCGGTGAAGGTGACGCCCACCTGTTCCAGCGGCGGGCGGCCAGTGGGGAAGTGGTCCTCGAGCACCCATTGCCGGAACGGTTCGCAGGTGACGGGGACTGGGTCGTTCAGGCCGAAGGCGGCCGCCATCGCACGCTCACGCGGGCCGGTGGCGGGGGTGATGCGGTCGACCATGCCGTTCGGAAAGGCGACCTGGGCCTCGATCCAGTCGGCGAATGCGGGGTCCGAGAGCCGCGCGGTGCCCACCACGGCGGCGCGGGTGACATGGCCGTTGCCGGGCAGGTTGTCGCAACTCATCACCGTGAAGGGCGGGATTCCGGCGGCGCGGCGGACCTTCAGCGCGGCGACGATGGCGCCGAAGGCGGTGCCGGGCCGGTCGGGCTGCGCGCCATCCGCCGCGATCTCGGGCGCGCGGGGGTCGAAGCGGCCGGTCGCGGGGTCGATGAAATAGCCGCCCTCGGTCACGGTCAGGCTGACGATGCGGATTTCGGGGCGCGACATGGCCGCGATCAGGGCGGCGTTGTCGGGTTCCACCGGCAGGAAGTCGATCATGCTGCCGATCCGGCGCGCCGACTTGCCCGCCGGGTCCAGCTCGATCACCGTGGACAGGCAGTCCTGCGCCTTCAGCGCCTCGCGCATCCGCGCATCGCCCTCGCGCACCCCGGCGCCCAGGATCGCCCAGTCGTGCCCGAGGCCCCTCGCGAACAGGTCGTCCAGATAGACGGCCATATGCGCCCGGTGAAAGTTGCCCAGACCGATATGGACGATGCCGGGGGTCAGCTTGGAACGGTCGTAGGTGGGAAGCTGCGGTTGCATGATCAGGCCATCCAGTTGCCGCCGTCCACGCCGAAGCACTGGGCGACGATGTATTTCGCTTCGGGCGTGGCAAGGAAGATCGCCATGCCGGTCAGGTCCTGCGCAGTGCCCATCCGGCCGAAGGGGACGGCCGCGCCCACCTCGCGCTTCTTCTGGCCCGGGGGCTTGCCCTCGTAGCGGGCGAAGAAGGCATCGACCCCGTCCCAATGCTCGCCGTCGACCACGCCGGGCGCGATGGCGTTGACGTTGATGCCGTGCCGGATCAGGTTCAGCCCGGCGGACTGGGTCAGCGAGATCACCGCCGCCTTGGTTGCGCAGTAGACCGCGACCAGCGATTCCCCCCGCCGTCCGGCCTGGCTGGCCATGTTGATGATCGTCCCCTCGCCCCTTGGGATCATGTGGCGCGCGGCGGCCTGCAGGCAGAAGAGCGTGCCCGCCACGTTCACGGCAAAGAGCCGGTCGTAATCGGCGCGCGTGATCTCGACGATCGGCGCGGCCGAGAACAGCGCGGCATTGTTCACCAGGATGTCCAGATGGCCCATCCGCGCCACCGCCTCGGCAAAGCCCGCGTCGATGCTGTCCTGCCGCGTCACGTCCATCACCACCGGCACCGCCTGCGGTCCCAGGCTGTCCGCCGCCCGCGCCACCGCCGCGGCGTTCACATCGGCCAGCGCCACCGTCGCGCCCTCGGCGATATAGGCGCGGGCGAATTCCAGCCCGATGCCGCGCGCGGCCCCGGTGATCAGCGCGGTCTTGCCTTGCAGCCTCATAGTGCCAGCCCCTTGTCGTCGAAACGGTGGATCTTCCCGGCCGCAGCCAGCCGGATCCGGTCGCCGTGGTGGATGTCGAGTTCCCCGGTCCCGCGCACGTTGATCGTGCCAAGGCCCGGCACCTCGACCTTGATGAAACTGTCCGAGCCCAGATGTTCCGACAGGCCGACCACACCCTCCCAGGGGCCGTCGCCGACGCTGATATGTTCGGGACGGATGCCGATTGTGTGGGCGTCGTACTTCGCGGCCTCGGCCCCAGTGATGAAGTTCATCCGGGGGCTGCCGATGAAGCCCGCGACGAAGAGGTTGCGGGGATTGCGATACAGCTCCAGCGGGCTGCCCACCTGCTCGATCCGGCCCGCGTTCAGCACCACGATCTTGTCGGCCATCGTCATCGCCTCGACCTGGTCGTGGGTGACATAGATCATCGTGGTCTTGAGGGATTGGTGCAGTTCGCTGATTTCCTGCCGCATCCCCACCCGCAGCGCGGCATCCAGGTTCGAGAGTGGCTCGTCGAACAGGAAGGCCGCAGGCTCGCGCACGATGGCCCGGCCGATGGCGACCCGCTGGCGCTGCCCGCCGGACAGTTGGCCCGGGCGGCGGTCCAGGTAGCTGGACAGGTTCAGCACCTTGGCCGCCCGCTCCACCCGTGCGGCCTGCTCCGCCTCGGGCATCCCGGCCATCTTCAGCGGGAAGGCGATGTTCTTCCGCACCGTCATGTGCGGGTACAGCGCATAGGACTGGAACACCATCGCCAGGCCCCGCTTCGCCGGCGGCAGGTTGGTCGCGTCCTTGCCGTCGATCTCGATCACGCCGCTGGTGGTATCCTCCAGCCCCGCGATCAGGCGCAGAAGCGTGGACTTCCCGCAGCCCGACGGCCCGACAAAGACCACGAACTCGCCGTCCTCGATGTCAAGGTCCAGCCGCGGGATCACATGCACGTCGCCAAAGGACTTGCGCACCTGGCGGAGTTGTATCTTTCCCATGTTACCTCACTTCACCGCGCCGAAGGTCAGCCCGCGGACAAGTTGCTTCTGGTTGAACCAGCCAAGGATCAGGATCGGCATGATCGCCATGGCACTGGCCGCCGAGAGTTTCGCGTAGAACAGGCCTTGCGGCGCCGAGAAGCTGGCGATGAAGGCCGACAGAGGCGCCGCCCGCGTGGTGGTCAGGGTGATGGTCCAGAACGCCTCGTTCCAGGCCAGGATGATGTTCAGAAGCATGGTCGAGGCGATGCCCGGCACCGCCATCGGCGTCAGGACATACAGGATCTCGTTCCAGAGCGACGCGCCATCCATCCGCGCGGCCTCAAGGATCTCGCCGGGGATTTCCTTGAAATAGGTGTAAAGCATCCAGATGATGATCGGCAGGTTCATCAGCATCAGGACGAGGACCAGCCCGATCCGCGTATCCAGCAAGCCAAAGCGCAGGAACAGCAGGTAGATCGGGATCATCACCGCCACGGCGGGCATCATCTTGGTGGACAGCATCCACATCAGCAGGTCCTTGGTCCGCTTTCCGGGGACAAAGGCCATCGCCCAGGCGGCCGGGATCGCGATGACCAGGCCCAGCAGGGTGGAACCGACCGCGATCACGACCGAGTTCCAGAAAAAGCGCGGATAATCCGACCGGGACCAGACCTCGGCATAGTTCTCCAGCGTCCAGTCGGCGGACAGGAACTGGGGCGGCATCGCCACGGCACTGGCTTCGGTCTTGAAGCTGGTCAGGATCATCCACAGGACCGGGAAGAAGATCAGCAGCGCCACGAACCAGGCGGCAATCGTGGTCAGCCACAGGCGGCGGGGGGAATGGGCGCGGGCCATCTCTTGCCTCCTTACGCGTCCAGATGGCGGCCGATGCCGCGCATCAGGAAATAGGCCACGATATTGGCGAGGATCACCGCGATGATCCCGCCCGCCGCCGCGCGCCCGATGTCCTTGGCCACGATCGCCTGCTTGAAGATCATGTAGGGCAGGGTGGTCGAGGCCGATCCCGGCCCGCCCTGGGTGGTGGTGAAGATCTCGCCGAAGATGCCCAGCAGGAAGATCGTCTGGATCAGGATCACCACGGTGATCGCCCGTGTCAGGTGCGGCAGGATGATGTAGAGGAAGCGGTTCAGGGCCGAGGCCCCGTCCATCTCGGCCGCCTCCAGCTGCTCGGACGACAGCGATTGCAGCGCGGTCACGAAGATCAGCGTGGCGAAGGGCAGCCATTCCCAGGCGACGATCCCGATGACCGAGGGCATGGGGTAGCTCTCCAGGAACAGGATCGGCTGCGCGCCGAAGCCCCTGGCGACGGCGGCGAACAGCCCGTTCTGCGGATGCATGAACAGGTTTTCCCAGATCGAGGCGGCAACCGGCGGCATCACGAAGAAGGGCGCGATCACCAGGATGCGCAACACGGCCTGGCCCTTGACCGGCTGGTCGATCAGCAGCGCGATCAGGATGCCCAGGACCACCGTGATGACCAGCACACCCCCCACCAGCACAAGCGTGTTGGTCAGCGCCAGCCAGAAATCGGGCGAGTTGAAGAACCACACATAGTTGTTGAACCCGACCCAGCCGGTCCGGTCCGGCGACAGAAGCCGATACAGGCGGAACGAGAAGTAGACCGTCATCGCCAGCGGAATGATCATCCAGATCAGCAGGACGATGACCGACGGCGCCACCATGAAGCGGGCAGCCATGCGGGTGGATTGGGTGGACATGGGCGCGTCTCCGGCAAGGTCAGGGCGGAGCGAGAAAAGGGCGGGCGGTTGCCCGCCCGAAGGTGCCGGGGCCGCGATCCTGCGGCCCCGGTCGGAAGATCTACTGGATGTAGCCCGCGGCCGTCATCTCGTCCGTGACCGCGGCCTGCGCCTCGGCCAGCGCCTGATCGGCGGTCTTCTGCCCGGCCAGCGTGGCCGAGAATATCTCGCCCACCGTGGTGCCCAGGCCCTGGAACTCGGGGATCGCGACGAACTGGACGCCGACATACGGGACCGGCTTCACGGTCGGATTGTTGGGGTCAGCCGCGTTGATGCTGTCGATCGTCATCTTGGCGAAGGGAACCTTCTGATACTCCGGGTTCTCGTAAAGCGAGGTCCGCGTGCCCGGGGGCACGTTCGCCCAGCCTTCCCGCTCGGCCACCAGCGCAAGGTAATCCTTGTTCGTCGCCCAGTTGATGAAGGTCTTGGCCGCGTCCTGCTTCTGGCTCGAGGCCGGGATCGCCAGCGACCAGGCCCAAAGCCAGTTGCCCCGCTTGCCCAGCCCGTTGTCCGGGGCCAGCGCGAAGCCGACCTTGTCGGCGACGGTCGAATCCTTGCCGGTCACGAAGCTGGCCGCGACGGTGGCGTCGATCCACATACCGCACTTGCCCTGGTTGAACAGCGTCAGGTTCTCGTTGAACCCGTTGTTCGAGGCGCCGGGCGGGCCGTAGTTGGTCATCAGGTTCAGGTAGAAATCCAGCGTCGCCTTCCATTCCGGCTGGTCGAACTGCGGCACCCAGTTCTCGTCGAACCAGCGCGCGCCAAAGCTGTTGGACATGGCGGTGATGAAGGCGGTGTTCTCGCCCCAGCCCGCCTTGCCGCGCAGGCAGACGCCGTAGACTTCCGCGCCCGGATTGTTCATCGCGGCGGCGGCCTTCTCGATGTCGGCCCAGGTCGGCGCTTCCGGCATGATCAGGCCCGCGGCTTCCATCAGGTCGGTGCGATACATCACCATCGACGATTCGCCGTAGAAGGGCGAGGCGTAAAGCGTGCCGTCCACGGACAGGCCGCCGCGGATCGCCGGAAGCAGGTCGTCGACGTCATATTCCGCGGGCAGGTCGTTCAGGCTGGCCAGCCACCCCTGCTTGCCCCAGATCGGGACCTCGTAGGTGCCGATGGTGATCACGTCATACTGACCGCCGCCGGTGGCGATGTCGGTCGTCACGTTCTGGCGCAGGACGTTCTCTTCCAGCGTCACCCACTCGACCTTGATGTCCGGGTGCTTGGCGTTGAAGTCGTCCATCAGGCCCTGCATGCGGACCATGTCGCCGTTGTTCACGGTGGCGACGGTGATGGTGGTTTCGGCAAGCGCAGCACCCGCAAGGGTGAACGCGACCGACGCCCCAAGAAGGGCGCGAAGCGTCACTGTCATTGAAATCCTCCCTTGATGGCGACATGAGCAATTCATCGCCTGATGAGCATTTACTCATGGCCGGGCCAGAGTCGTCAAGCCCCCACTTACGCCGCGCCTGCGAAGGGATTGCCGATCAATCGTGCTGCAGTAGCGCGGTGGCCGTGCTTTCGTCGGTGACAAGGCCATTGATGATGCGGCCCGTCAGTGCGGCATGGATGGCGTCCACCTTGTTCGGGCCCCCCGCCACGCCGATGACGGGCTGCGCCTGCCCCGGCTCGACCCTCACGCCGCCGACCAGCGCATTGCGCGGGGTCTCGATGTAGCGTCCCTGGGCGTCGAAGATCCAGCTTCCGATCTCGCCCACGGCACCCAGCGCCTGCAACTCGCGCAGGGTTTCGGGGGTGACGAACCCGTCAAGGGCCAGCGGCGCATCCGGCCCCATCTGGCCAACGCCGACAAAGGTGACATCGGCCTGTCGCGCCAGGTTGAACACGTTGCGCACCGGGCGCAGATGCATGAAGAACTCGCGCTCCTCGGGCGTGTCCGAGATCACCGGCACGGGCATCGGATAATAGGTCGCGTTCAGCTTTTCCGCCACGCGGCTGATCACGTCGTAAAGCGTGGCCGATCCATCCGGCGCAATGTTGCCCAAAAGCGAGACGATGCGGTGCTGCACCGGCTCGGCGAAACTGAACTGCTCGGCCATCGCGCGCAACGCCCGTCCGGTCCCGAAGGCGATCACCAGGGGCCTTGCAGTCCTGAGGACGCGCTCAAGCTCTCCGGCAGCGGCAGGCGCAATCGCGCGCGCCGGGTCGACGCCGGGCCCAAGCGAGGGGGCGACACGGCAGCGCGTCAGGTGGAAGCGGTCCATGAGGGCGGCCTCGAGGTCCAGGCAGGCGCCGATCCGGTGGTTCAGCCGGACCTGGATCAGCCCCTCGGCCATGGCCCGACTGACCAGGCGCTGGGCGCGCTGGCGGCTGACGCCCAGTTGCGCGGCGATCTGGTCCTGGGTCATGCCCCCGACATAGTAAAGCCACCCGGCGCGGGCAGCCTCGTCTTGCAGGGAGGGGTCGGGGTCGGTTCGGCTCATCGCGGTCTCTGAAGCGCAGGGGCGGTCTGGAAGAACTGGGCGAAATCGTCAAACCGTCGGGCCGCAGGCGGGTCGGGCGGCGCAACCGGGGCGCCGGTGCGGAAATGGCTGCCCCCGGTGAACTGCCAGACCTCCATCCCCGCCGCCTGGGCGGCACGAAGGCCCGTAAGGCTGTCCTCTATCACCAGCGCACGGTCGGGCGCGACCCCCATCTGCGCGGCCGCGAACAGGAACAGGTCCGGCGCGGGCTTGCCGTTCGCCACCTGGCTGGCGGTGAAAAGCCGTCCTCCCACCCGGTCGCGCAGGCCCGCCAGCACCAGCGACATCTCTGCCCGCCCCGGCGAGGACGATGTCGCCACGCACCAGGGCACTGCCAGCCGGTCCAGCACCTCGACCACGCCGGGCATTACCCGCAACTCCTGCCGGAAGGCCTGCAACAGCTCGGCCCGGTAGGTCTCCTCGAAGGTCTCGGGCAGGGCCAGGCCGAATTCGCGCCGGATCGTCGCCATCACCGTGGGATAGCTGCGCCCCAGGAAATGCTGCGCCACATAGGCCAGGTCGATCACCACCCCCAGCCGCGCAAGCTCCTGCACCAGCTTGCGGGCCGAGATG
Source organism: Alphaproteobacteria bacterium (assembly GCA_046569765.1). Taxonomy (GTDB): domain Bacteria; phylum Pseudomonadota; class Alphaproteobacteria; order Rhodobacterales; family Rhodobacteraceae; genus Tabrizicola. Next base: position 9,271 of record JBKHWC010000069.1, read on the forward strand.
ATCTCGCTGTCGATCAGCACGCCGTCGCAATCGAAGATGACCAGGTCGAACGGACCGGCGGGCATCAGTCCACCAGCGAATAAAGCACTACACCCACCCCGGCCAGGGCGACCGCCGCCACGGTCAGCATCACGCCGAACAGAAAGCCGTTGCCCTGCCAGCCCGTCCTGGCCGCAATCGGCGCCGCCGGAGCCTCGACGGGGGCGGGCGCCGGGGGCGGGCGATGCGCCGCCTCCTCGCCCTGGCGGATCAATTCCAGCCAGTCGGCGGCGCTCTGGATCCGGTCCTTGGGCAGGACCTTGGTCGCCTTGTCGATCGCCTCGAGGAATCCCGGCGGATAGCCATTGAACCGCCCGGCCAGGGGTTCGTAAGGGTCGCCCGAGCCTTCGGCGACCATCGCCAGCCGCCGCTGGCTTTCCGGCGGGGCCTTGCCGGTGATCAGCATGTAGAAGGTCGCCCCCAGCGCATAAAGGTCGCTCGACGGCCCTTGTTCCGCGCCGGTCAGGTAGAATTCCTGCGGCGAATAGCCGTCCTTCACCACCCGCCGCCCGGTCAGCACCCGCGTCGCGCGCACGACCTGTTCGGTCGCGGCGCCGAAGTCGATCAGCACCGGATTGCCGTTCTGGTCGATCAGGATGTTGTCGGGCGAGATGTCGCGGTGCAGGATTCCGGCCTGGTGGATGAACTCCACCGCGCTGAGCATCTTTTTCAGCAGGACCACGATCTGCGCCGGACTGAAAGCCTGGTCGGTCGATTCCATGATCGCCTGAAGGTCTTTCCCGTCGATGAAGTCGATCGCCATATAGGCGGTGTCATTGTCCTCGAAGACCTGATGCACGCCGACAATGTTCGGATGGACCAGCTTGGCCAGGCTGCGTGCCTCGTCCACGAAGCCCTGCACGAAGCTGCGGTATTCCCCCTGGTGTTTGCGCGACCGCGCCCGCACGACCGAGGTCGACCGGCGGCACAGCGTGTTCGGGAAACATTCCTTGATCACCACGGTCCGGTCCAGCGAATCCTTCGCCAGATAGGTGATCCCGAACCCGCCGGAGTTCAGGAAGCCCAGGATCGTGTATTGCCCGTCCAGAAGCGTCGTGCCCGGCTTCAGGTCGTCGGCGAAGCTGTCCGCCTCCTCGGGCAGGTCATCCGGTTCGAAGATCGGCGTCTCAGGGCCTGGCATCCGTGGCGTCTTCCGTTTCTGCGGCGCGCCCGTGGCCTGGGCAGGGGCCGGGTCGCTTTGGCAAAAAGTGCAACTCCTGCAGCTCCGTTTCAACAACAGTCCCGCCGGAGTATGCCCGAGAGTTCCAGCCCGTGGACACCCCCCGGGCCGCGGGGGGTGGGGATGGGGCGCAAGAGTGGCAAGAAAGTGGCCGAAATCCGGCGAAATCCGGCGGGTTCGGTGAATGGATGCACGGAACGCCATGAAACAAGATGTTCTCTGCAAGGCTCCACTGGGCCAGAGCTGGCATTGTGGCGTCAGGGCAGCGCGGCGCACTGTGGCACAAAAGCCGCCCCTGCGCTGGGCTCTGGAATCGAGAGATACCGCTTTGCGCGAGTCATATTTTCGCGCTGCAAGCCTGGGTGGTCTTCGATTCGCCTGTCACTCCGGCAGCCAGCTCTCGGCCGCCTGGTCAGGGCGCAGGATCTGGAACGTGCCGCCCGGCAACGTCTGCCAGTCACCCGCCGCGCCGTCCGGCCAGATCACCCGCAACTCGGCCTCCTCGTCCGCGCCCAGCCCGAAATGCAGCCAGCCGACCGCGCCCGAGGCATGACCGCCGCCGGCGGCGATCTCGTGCCGCTCCACCACCGGCCCGCGCCGGATCTCCACCACCGCGCCGATGGCATCGCGGTTCGTCCCCTCCTGCTGCAACCGGACCTGCACCCAGTTCCCGCCCGAGGGTCCCGTCTGCCGCCAGACCTGCGCCGGTTCCCAGCGGTTCACCACCACCAGATCCAGCAGCCCGTCCAGGTTCAGGTCCACCACTTGCGCCCCGCGCGCGATCCGCATGCTGGCCACGCCCGCCCGGTCGCCCGCCTCGATGAAAGTGCCGTCCGGCTGGCCCAGCAGCAGGTTGTTCGGGTCCAGGGCCGCGAAATCCGGCATCTTCGCCACATTGCCCTTGGCCACGAACAGGTCCAGCCAGCCGTCGTTGTTCACATCGGCAAACTGCGGATGCCAGGCGGTCGAGGGTTTGAAGTCCCCGCCCGTGTAGGGCCGATGCGCGGTGACCCCCGACTTGAACGCCAGGTCCGCGTAATCAGGCAGCCCGCTTGCCGGGTCCTTCAGGAATTGCAGCTTGTTGTCGGCCATCGAGGTCAGGAAGTAATCCTGATAGCCGTCCCGGTTCACATCCGCCGCCGCGATCCCCATCCCCCAGATGCGCAGCCGTTTCCAACCCTCGGCCTCGGAGTAAAGCCGGGGCGGCTGGCCCGGGTCGAGGTGCCAAAGCTGCTCTTGCCCGCCCTTGTAGTATTCGCGGTCGTTCGACACCCGCAGCGCCCATTGGCCGGATCGGTTCCAGTCGGTAAAGATCATCGACAGGGCGCAGAAGGAGGGCGTGAGCGGGATCGGCGGGCCGAAGCCCTCGCCCTCCGGCCGGTGCAGCCAGTTGTCGGTGCAGGACCCCCAGGGAAAGGCCTCTTCCTTGCGGTCGACGTAATTGCCGATCGCCAGCGTCGGCCAATCCGCGCCCCTTTCCCAGGTCGCGGCAAAGGCGGTCGACCAGGCGTCGCCGCCGTCAAAGCCCCAATCCGCCTGCTCGAACCGGCAGTCGCCAAGGCCGCGCATCACCCGGTTCTCGCCAAGCCGCAGGACCACCAGGTCCATCATTCCGTCGCTGTCGATGTCCAGCGGATAGGCCCCGAGGACCGCCTCCATCTCCAGCGCGCCGGTCTTCTCGAACGCCAGCGCACCGCCGCCCGGGCTGCGGTTCAGATACAGCGCCGAAGGCCCCGCGCCGCCGGACAGGAACAGCTCTGGCTTGCCGTCGCCCGAGCAGTCGAAGGCCGCCACGCCTCCGCCCACCATATATTCCCACTCGCCCTCATACCGGGTCTCCAGCCCCGAACTGGCGGTCTCCTCGGTAAAGACCGGCACCACCGGCTCGGCCATCGCGGGGCTGGCCAGCGCCAGAAGCAGAACCGCGCGCATCAGGCTTCGGTCCGCAAGGCGGCCGCATAGGCCCCGACCCGCCGCCCCTGCGCGAGCCCGGCCTCGTTGCCGAAGCGGAAATGGATGCCGCCATATAGCCGCGAAACCGCCGCCTCTTCCGCCGCCGCCGCGAAGGATGGAAAGCGGCGCACCGGCAGGTCGTCGTCGACATGGGTTTCATCGTCGAAGGCGAATTCCTCGCCCAGCATGGCCGCCAGCACGGTCGCCGCCGCGCCCGATTGCGTCGAATGGCCCGAGGTATATTCCGGGAAGGGCGGGGTGATCAGCAGCGGTTCCCAGGCCGGGTCGATGTGGCGCCGGATATAGGTCACGGGGCGCAGAAGGTTGTATCTGAACTTCGTCGACCAGCACGAGATGAACGCATCCGCCTGCGCCACCCCCAGCTTGGCCAGGGTCGCCGACACAAGCTCTACCGGAAGTGCGTCGCGGTCGGCGATCTGCAGCACGATGGCGATCCAGTGACCGGCCGGGGTCGGGCTCAGCATCGGGTCGTCCGACCAGAACCGCGCGATCAGCTTCTGCTCTTCGGTCAGGCTGCGGCCGGTGTCGTAGACCTCTTGCGCATAGGCGTGGAACTCGGACCCCGCCGCCTCGTCATAGGCCGGATGGGGCGGGGCATCGCAGGCATCGGCCGCGGGCAGGACGAAGGGCCGGCACTCCGCCCACTGCGGCAGAAGCGGGGCCTGTTGCAGCCGGATCAGGCTGGTCGGGACCCAGTCCTGCGGGCGTGTTCCGGGTGTGTATTCCGCCGGAAAGCCCATATTCTCGATCACCGCCCCGCCATCCGCCCGCGCCCAGGCCAGGATGTGACCGGCCACCGCCCGGCCATGCGCCACGCTGCGGTCCACCACCCCGCCGTCGATCCCGGCCCGCGCCGTCTCGCCCAGCTTGCGCCCCATCGCCTCGACGGCGCGCTGGCCGGTCGGGCCGGTGTTGGCGAACAGCTCCGCCACCGCCACCTGCAGTGCCGCGTGCAGGACGCAGGGCTCGTCGAACGCGCCTGAGGGGCGAGGGGGCAGGGGGGCAAGGTCTGTCAACTGCCCGGCAAGGCTGACAAGCCGGGGATTGCCCGAGGCCAGAGCCTCATGCGCGGTGATCCCGATATAGGCAAAAGCCCGCGCCGCCACCGGGGGCACATAGGTCGCGGTGTGCCGCACCAGCTCCAGGATCAGCTTGTGCCACATCAGAAGCACCTCGCGCGAGACATCGGCGCGGTCGGCCGCAAGGGCGGGACGCGCCAGCGCCAGAAGCGGCAGGGCAAGCATGGTGCGGCGGTGCAGGGTCATCGCGTCCTCCCCGGGGGCTGACATCTTATGACAAGGCGCGGCTCGACCTGGCAAGTCACGATGTTGGCGCTACCATCGCCCGCCTCCTCGTTCGACTGCGTCTCCTCGTCGGAGGGTGCCCCCCAGCGAGGAGTGACGAAGTCATCGACCAGCCCCTAGTGCCGCCCGGTCAGCCAGTTCCCCAGACCGGCCAGCCGCGAGGCCCCCGCGCCGGGCCGATCCTCGCGCCGGTCGGCCGCGTTCAGCAGCGCATACATCCCATGCACCCCCAACCAGCGGAAGGGCTCCGGCTCCCAGTCCTTCACCCGCCGGTTCACCCAAGGCAGATGCACCAGATCCGTCTCGCGCCGCAGGACCAGATCGGCCAGCGTCCGCCCCGCCAGGTTCGAGGTCGAGACCCCCACCCCCACATAGCCCCCCGCCCAGCCCAGGCCCGTGGCCGGGTCCAGCCCCACCGTCGCGCACCAGTCGCGCGGCACGCCCAGCACGCCGCACCAGGCATGGTCGATCCGCGCCCCGCGCGCGGCCGGGAAATGCCGGTGCAGGATCGCGGTGAGCCTGCGGATCGTCTCGCCATCCGGCGCGCCGTTCACGTCCAGATTTGACCCGAACCGATAGGGCACCCCCCGCGCGCCGACGGTGATCCGACCTTCCCGCGTGCGCTGGCAGTAGCAATAGGCATTGGCGAAATCGCCAACAATCTCATGGCCCTCCCAGCCGATCTTCGCCCAGACTTCCGGCGCCAGGGGCTCGGTCGCGATCTGGGCCGAGTTCAGGGGCAGCCACTCCCGCTTCCGACCCGGCAGACCAGCCGTGAACCCCTCGGTACAGCGCAGGATCACCGGCGCGCGCACGACACCACGGTCGGTCGTGACCAGGCCCTTGTCATAGCCCGTAACGGCCGTCCCCTCGACGATCCGCACCCCGGCCCGCTCCACCGCGCGCGCCAGCCCGCGCGCCAGCTTGGCCGGCTGCACCCGGGCGACATTGGTCACCACCATCGCCCCCAGCGCGCCGGGGATGCGCACCCGGCGAGACAGCTCCTCGGCCCCGATCTCGTGGACCCGTTCCTCCTCGCCCCAGTGGCGGCGATGCGCGACCTCCGCGCGCATCCGGCCCAGCTGGGCGGGCTTCGTCGCCACCATCAGCTCATCGGTGCGGCGGATGTCGGCCTCGATCCCCTCGGCCCCGCAGACCCGGATCACCTCGTCCACGGTGCCGTTCATCGCCTCGACCATGGCGCGGACCTGATGCTCGCTCGAGCCCTCCAGATAGCGCCGATGGTTCCAGGCAAAGCCCCCGGTCAGCCAGCCCCCGTTCCGGCCCGAGGCGCCGAAGCCCGCGAACTCCTTCTCGATCACCAGCACATCCAGGGAAGGGTTGGCCTGCTTCAGATACCAGGCCGCCCAAAGCCCGGTGTATCCGGCCCCGATGATCGCCACATCCGCCGTGGTATCCCCCGCCAGCACCGCGCGCGGATAGGGCAGGCCCAGGTCGGCATACCAGAACGAGACATCGCCGATCTTCATCGCCCGCCCTCAGATCGAGCCTGCCTCGACCATGTAATTGCTTGCCGTACACATCGCCGCATCGTCCGAGGCCAGGAACAGCACCATCCGCGCGATATAGACCGGCTCGATCAGGTCGGGCAGGCATTGCCGCTTCAGATGGGCCGCGATGGGCTCGGGCTTGGCCCAAAGCGTTTTCTGCCGCTCGGTCATCACCCAGCCGGGGACCACAGCATTGACCCTTATGCGATGGGGACCCAAGTCGCGCGCCATGGTCCGCGTCAGCCCATGCACCGCCGCCTTGGCCGTGGCATAGGCCGGAAAGCCGCCCCCGGCCTCGAACCAGCTGTTCGAGCCGAGGTTGATGATCGACCCGCCCCCCGCGGCGATCATGTCCGGCGCCACCGCCTGGATGGCAAAGAACTGATGCCGCAGGTTGGTGTTCATCCGGTCGTCCCAATAGTCCGGCGTCACATCTGTCCAGGAATGGCGGTCGTCGCGCGCCGCATTGTTGACCAGAACCTGCGCCGGGCCGATCCGTGACCGCAGCGCGGCAAAGGCGGCGCGCAGGCCGTCGATATCGCGCAGGTCGCGGATCTCATGCGTCACGTTCTCATGGGCCGCGCACAAGGCCGCGCTCGTTTCGGTATCCATGTCGACGAACCCGACCCGCGCGCCCTGATCGGCGAAGGCCGCCACGATCTCGGCCCCGATCCCCGAGGCGCCTCCGGTGACATAGACGACCTTGTCGGCAAGGCTGGGATAGCGGGCGAAGTTCTTGGACATGTGAGCTTCCATTGCAGAACGGTGCGGACAGGACATGGGCTGCCACCTGAGCCCCTGTCGGGATCGCCCTGGCTGCCCGTGCAGATTGGCATCCCCCGCAAGTTGCCGTATCGCTCGCCATGGCACAAGGCTTGCTGCAAGTTGCGTGCGCCACAAGGCAAGGGACCCATGGACACACGATTTCTGGAGACCTTCATCGTCATCGCAGACTGCGGGTCGATTGCCGAGGGCGCGCGGCGCCTGAATCTCAGCCCGGCGGCCCTGGCGCAAAGACTGCGGGCGCTCGAGGCCGATCTCGGCCATTCGCTGGTTGTCCGCGCCGGGCGAACGGTCCAGCCGACGGAAGAGGGGCTTGCGATCCTCAAACATGCCCGCGCGCTGGTTCAGGGCGCGCGCGACCTGCGGGCGATCGCGGCGGGCAGCGTTCCGTCGGGGCAATTGCGGCTGGGGGCGACGGCGACCTCGCTTGTCGGGCATCTTCCGGGGATCATCGCGGGGCTGGGACAGCGCCACCCGGAGGTTGAATATTTCATCGAACCCGGCTCCTCGGTCGATCTTTACCACCGCGTGATCGGGGAAGAGCTGGAGGCCGCCCTGATGATCCGCCCGCGGTTCGTCATTCCGAAGTCGGCCGACTGGTTGACCTTCCGCAAGGAGCCGCTGGTCCTGCTGGCACCGCCGGGGTCCGAGGGCGAGGATCCGGCCAAGCTGCTCGCGACGCACAGGTTCATCCGCTATGACCGCAGCCAGTGGGGCGGGCAGATCGTCGACAAATACCTGCGCGACAACGCGCTGGACGTGCGCGAATGGCTGGAGCTTGACGCGCTGGATGCCATTGCCGCCATGGTCGACCGCGGCCTGGGCGTGGCGATCGTGCCGGACTGGCAACCGCCCTGGCCCGAGGGCCTGCGCCTGCGCAAGCTGCCCCTGGCCCGCACGGAACTGCGCGAGGTCGGCGTCCTGTGGCGTACCTCGGGGGCAAGACTGCCGGCGGTGCGGGCCTTCGTCGCCGAGTGCCGCCGCCTTGCCGAGGATCCGTCCGGGCAGCCTTCGGCGTGGGACAAAGGCCTTCCCTGACGCTAGATCGACGTCCCTGACGCGGCCGTGGCAAGCAGCGCGCGGATGTCCCCCTCGGCCAGCAGCCCTTGGGCAACGGCCTCTTGCACAAGGCCCCGTCCGGATTGCTGCCCCGCCTTGACCAGCCCGGTCACCCGTTCGTAGCCATAGCGGTGCAGGAAGACGCTGGAGATCGCAGAGGAGCGGATCAGGTTCTCCTGCGACCGCTGGGCGTCCACCGTCAGGCCGTCGATGCAGCGCAGGCGGAAGGCGGTGCAGGCCGCGACAAACGCCGCGATGGAGTCGAACAGGGCCTGGGCGATGATCGGCTCGAAAGGGTTGATCTCCATCTGGCCATGCAGCGCCGCGACCGAGACGGTCGCATCCAGCCCGTGAACCAGGAAGGCCGCCTGCTGCACCATCATCGGGATGACCGGGTTGACCTTGCCCGCCATGATCGACGACCCCGGCTGCACGGCGGGCAGGCGGATCTCGCCGATCCCGGCCCCGCTGTCCGAGCTGAGGATCACCAGATCAGCCGCGATCTTGCCAAGCGCCTCGCCCAGGATCTTCAGTTCTGCGGAGAAACGGACGAAACCATCCGCCGCCTGCATCGCGTCGAAGGGATCGGCGGGCAAGGTGACGGGGAAGCCGAAGACGGCGGTCATCTCGCCAGCTATGCGGTCGCGGCAGTCGGGCAGGGTGCCTAGCCCGGTGCCGATGGCCGTTCCGCCCATGGGCACCACCGTCAGCCCCCGCGCCTGGGCCGCGACCGCCTCGGCCGAGCGGTCGATGATCGCGGCATAGCCGTCGAAGAGCTGGCCATAGGTCATCGGCTGGGCAGCCTGCATGCAGGTCCGGCCGACGCGCAGGACATCGCGGTTGGCCTCTGCCCGGTCCCGGAACGCCCCGGCCAGCGCCCGGGCTGCGGCGACCAGGTCGGCCGAAGCCAGCGCGCAGGCCAGCTTGACCGTCGAAGGGACGACATCGTTGGTGGATTGCCCCAGGTTCACATGGTCGTTCGGATGCACGCGGACAAAGTGGCCCAGCTCATCGCCCAGGATCTGACCTGCCCGGTTGGCGATGACCTCGTTGAAATTCATGTTGGTCGACGTGCCGCCCGACCCTTCCGCCTCCGGG
>JBKHWC010000070.1:0-17882 GCA_046569765.1 Alphaproteobacteria bacterium
ACCCATCGCGGCTGGGGCCAGTCGATCGTGATCGGGGTGGCCCCGGCGGGTGCCACCATCGAGACGCGGCCCTTCCAGCTGGTCACCGGCCGGGTCTGGAAAGGCACCGCCTTCGGCGGCGCGCGGGGTCGGACCGACGTGCCAAGGATCGTCGACTGGTACATGGACGGCAAGATCGAGATCGACCCGATGATCACCCATATCCTGACGCTGGACGACATCAACAAGGGCTTCGACCTCATGCACCAGGGCAAGTCCATCCGGGCCGTCGTCGTCTACTGACCCGCTGGAATGCACCCAAACAGGGCAGGCGGCGTCGTCACGGACCGGGGCCGGGACGGCGCGCCTCAGGGAGAGGGGGAACCGGCATACTTGGCGATCACGTCCGCAAGATAGGCAGTTTCATCCTTGATGGCATCGGTGAAGGCGCGCTCGAACATCGCTTCCAGATGCAGGCGCATGGAAGTCCTGCTCTTCCGCTCATCCCCTGCCTCGAGCGCCTCGATGATCGCCATGTGTTCGTCGATGTTGCAGCTGGACCATCTGGACCTTTCGGTTGCGGCGACACTGACCCTGTCGGCGATGGTGGTGGCGGTCCTGAACGTGCAGATGGAACTGCCACTGGCCCTGACGGCGCCACTGGCGCTTGCGGTGGGGGTGGTGATCGGCTGCGTGAATGCGGCGTTCATCATCTACTTCCGCATCCCGTCGCTGATCGTCACGCTGGGCACGGGAACCTTCGTGCAGGGGCTTGTCCTCTGGATCAGCGGGTCAATGACCATCAGTGGGGTGTCGCCGACGCTGGTGCAGTATGTGATCGTCGAACGGCTGTTCGGGGTTCCGTTGGCCTTCTACTACGCCTTGGTCCTGTGCTGCGTGGTCTGGTACGTGTTCGACTATACGTCGCTGGGACGGCGCCTTCTTTTCGTCGGGCGCGGGCGTGAGGTTGCCCGCCTTTCGGGAATCCGGGTCGATCGTGTCAGGTTCGGCTCGATGGTCGCATCGGGCTTCCTCAGCTCGGTTGCCGCGCTGATCTATGTGGGCACGATCGGGGCGGCCGATCCCCTCTCGGGAGGCTCCTACCTGCTGCCCGCTTTCGCCGCGGCCTTCTTGGGGGCGACGAGCATCACGCCAGGCCGCTTCAACCCCTGGGGTTCGCTGTTCTCGGTCTACTTCCTTGTCGTGGGAATTACTGGTCTCACGATCTTGGGCATCCAGACATTCGTGCAGAACCTGTTCTACGGCGGTGCCCTGGTGATTGCCGTCGCACTTTCGCAGCTGGCCCGCAAGCGCGAACCGCAGGACTTCAGCTGAAGGCAGCACATTTGCGCACGGGCCACCCGTCCTTGGCCGGCCCATGTTCCCCCCGATCGGACGCGGTCGGCACCGCGCAAAGGAAATGGCAATGAATTTCTCTATCTGTCCGCAAGACCTGACGCCGTCGGCTTTCGAAGAGTTCGGCGACGTGATTTCCGCGCCGGGAAAGCGGCAGGTGACGATCAACGAGGGCTTTGCCGTGCGTCATGATGACCTAGCATCGGTCGATGTGTCGCAACGCGATGGAAGACCGCTCATCAGCCTGTTCCACTGCCATCGCCGCCCCGAGTCCCTAAGACTCAGCCTAATGGAACGGCACCCGTTGGGAAGTCAGGCCTTTATCCCTCTTGGCCCGTCCCCGTGGTTGGTCGTGGTTTCCGCCCACAGTGATCCGTGTTCGCCGGAGCATCTGCATGTCTTCAAGGTGTCGGGTTTTCAGGGAGTCAATTACCGTCGCAATGTCTGGCACCACCCCGTTCTTCCCTTGGTAACCGAGATGGATTTCATCGTGATCGACCGCGGTGGTCCGGGGGTCAACCTGGAAGAGCGCAGCTTCCACGACATCGTAGAAATTGTCCTATGAGTAAGAACCTCGTCATCTTCTCGGATCACTTTCCCGGGCCCTGGGCGTTGTCCTAAAGAGCCATGTAAAGAGGGTTTCTTGTCGCTGTTGCTCGGCGCAAGGCCCACATGATCGGGATGCCACGCTGGGACGGGCTGATGACGGTATGTCCCCCTTAGCGCGATGGAATTTTCGCGCCGTGTATCTTGCCCGCTGGACTGTCCTCGCGTCGTTTGGTTCCCCTAGCAGCGCGACGACCAAGTGGAAAAAACCCTATTCGCTTGAGAACATTCTTCGACATCGGTGCTGCGCTTTATTCAAATGTTGTGTCGCCCGGTGATGACCCGCTTCGGCATTGTTCTGGGCGACGGCGCTGACAATAGAGGCCGTGAAAACCTTGGGTCTGCAATAGATTGCGTTGCGTTCGAAGTGGACAAGGCTCCGCTGTCAGGTGGAGCCAAGATCCCTTGATACGCCGCCATCGATCCCCTCGTGCGCATAGTACCCACCTCGCGCAATGTCCTCGGGATCATCCGCGCCGCCGGATACGAGCCCGTGGTGATCGACTATCTCACCGAAGGCTGGACCCGCCCGCAGCTTCTGGCCCTGTTTGCCGCGGCGGGCCTCACCCCGCGCCAGGCGCTGCGCGTGGCCCGCTCCCCGGCCGAGGAATTGGGCCTGACCGCCGAGGGCGTAACGGACGATCGGCTTCTGGACGCGATGGTGGCGCATCCGATCCTTGTGAACCGGCCCATCGTCTGCACGCCCAAAGGCGTGCGGCTGTGCCGCCCGTCCGAGGTGGTGCTCGACCTGCTCGACCGCATGCCACCCGGCCCGCTGGCAAAGGAGGACGGGCAAGTGATCATCGACGCCGCAGGAAACCGCCTTGTCTGACCAGTACCCCGACACGCCCAACATCGACGACGCGCTGTTCCCCGGCGTGGACCGCGACAGGTTGTTCGGCAGCGCCCCGTCCGTTCACCCACCGAGAATCCTGATCCTCTATGGCTCGCTCCGCGCCCGCAGCTTTTCGCGGCTGGCGGCCGAAGAGGCGGCGCGGATCCTGACGCGGCTCGGGGCCGAGGTCCGCTTCTTCAACCCTTCCGGCCTTCCGCTGGTCGATGACAGCGTGGACGCGACCCACCCCAAGGTGCGTGAACTGCGCGACCTCACAGCCTGGTGCGAGGGCATGGTCTGGTCCTCGCCCGAACGCCATGGCGCGATGACCGGGCTGATGAAGACGCAGATCGACTGGATCCCGCTCTCCGAGGGGGCGGTCCGGCCGACGCAGGGCAAGACGCTGGCTGTCATGCAAGTCTCGGGCGGCTCGCAGAGCTTCAACGCCGTGAACCAGATGCGCGTCCTCGGCCGCTGGATGCGGATGCTGACGATCCCGAACCAGTCCTCGATCCCCAAGGCATTTCAGGAGTTCGACGAGGCCGGGCGGATGCGCCCCTCGCCGCTCTACGACCGGATCGTGGATGTGATGGAGGAACTGATGAAGTTCACCCTGCTGACGCGCGACCGGACAGCCTACCTTGTCGACCGCTATTCCGAGCGCAAGGAAAGCGCCGAGGCGCTGATGAAGCGGGTGAACCTGTCAGCCGCCACCTGACCCTAGCCGTGACGCCAGACCTTGACCGAGGATACCAGCAGGATGGCGACCAGCACCGGCAGCAGCACGACCTCGGGCACGATCCCCAGAAGCTGGCCGCCGATGGCGACGCCGATCACTGACCCCAAGGCCATGAAAAGCACGAAGCCCCGGTTCCGTGCGAGGACCGCAAAGCTGTCGTCTCGACTGTAGCGCGCGAAACCCACGAGCATGGTGGGAAGGCTGATGGCCAGCGACAGGCTGCCTGCAAGTTTCAGGTCGATCCCGAACACAAGGACCAGCGTCGGGATCAGCAACTCACCCCCCGCAACGCCCATCAGCGAGGCCACGATGCCGATGCCGAACCCTGCGACAAGGCCCGCGACGATCTGCGCAGGTCCGGCGACAAGGGCAGAGGGCGCAAGGGTCGTGCTGTGGCTGAGCGCCAGGACTGCCGCGATCAGCACCAGAAGCCCGGCCAGAACGCGATAGAGGGTGCGGGATTTCATGCCGACAGCCAGCCCGGCCCCGATCCATGCGCCAAGAAGGCTTCCCGCCAGAAGGTTCAGGATGATCGGCCATTCTGCCAGCACCTGATCAAGGGGCACGGTCCCCGCCCGGAACGGCAGCGCTGCGGCCACCACGATCAGACTGGTCGCCTTGTTCAGGATCACCGCATCAAGGGCTGCAAATCCGAACATGCCGATCAGGAGTGGAAGACGGAACTCTGCCCCGCCAAGCCCGATCAGCCCGCCGACTATGCCGACGGCCGCTCCAGCCAATACGATCCGCGGCCATCCGAGCATGCCTGCCCCCAATTGAACCTGTTACACCTTGCGGCGCAGGCTTCCCTCGAGCGGCACGGCTCCTGACAGCGTGTTCGAGATGGTGCCGTATTTCAAGATGTTGCGGTGCAGCAGATCAAGGCGCTGGTCGGTCTCGGCGCTGTCGACGACGATCTCGTAGCGGATCAAGTTCAGCTTTGGCGGAGCGTCCGTGCGGAGCGCCTCCAACGCAACCTCGGCGCCCTCGATCTGGAACGAGAGCATCGGTGTCACCCGCTCGATCCCCTTCAACATGCAGGCGGCAAGCGCGGACAGCAACAGTTCCACCGGGTTCATCGCATCGCGCCGCCCGGCCAGATCGGTGTCCAGCGTGACCTCGGCCTCCTTCGCGACCGCAAGGCTGCCATGCGCATCAATGCGGCGGGCGTGGACACGGTATTCCATCAGAGAAGCCGTCCGATTTCTTCCGCCGAAAGCACCTTGCCGGTCGAGACGACCTTTTCATCGACGACTAGACCCGGCGTGGACATCACGCCGTAGGCCGCAATCTCGGCGAAGTCGGTTACCTTGACGATCTCGGCCTCCTTGCCTGCCGCCGCTGCGGCGGTCTTGGCGTTTTCGCCCAAGGTGACGCATTTCTTGCACCCCGAGCCGAGGATCTTGATGATCATGATGCGGTCCTTTCTCAGATGAACCAGTCGGCAATCGCGTTGAAGATCAGCCCGATGGACAGGATGCCAAGGGCCACGACGCCGGTGAAGGTGACGAGGAGCGGCGTCTTCACCACGCGCTTGAGCATGATGAGCGAGGGCAGCGACATGGCCGTCACCGCCATCATGAAGGCCAGGACTGTGCCAAGGCCCACGCCCTTGCCGACCAACGCCTCGGCGATCGGCAGGGTGCCGAAGATGTCGGCATACATGGGGACCCCGACCAGCACCGCCAAGGGGACCGACCACCACTTGTCCTGCCCGAGCAGGGCCGAGATGACATCAGCGGGCACCCAGTTGTGGATCGCAGCCCCGATGCCGACGCCGATCAGCACATAGGGCCAGACCCGGTGGACGATCTCCACCACCTGATCGCGTGCATAGGCCAGCCGCTCGCCCCGCGTCATGGCCGCCGCCTCGCCCGAGACGGGAACCGTGCGGACGAATTCCGCGACCTGACCCTCCATCCCCAGGCGCCCGATGATCGTCCCGCCCACGATGGCCACCACCAGCCCGACCACGACATAGGCCAGCGCGATGGGCCAGCTGAAGATCGAGGCCAGCAGGATGACCGAGGCAAGGTCTACCAGCGGCGAGGAAATCAGGAACGAAAAAGTCACCGCCAGCGGCAGGCCAGCGGCGGTGAAGCCGATGAAGAGCGGGATCGACGAACAGGAACAGAACGGCGTCAACGTGCCCAGAAGGGCCGCGAGCGTGTTGGCGCCCAGACCGGAACGGCCGCCCAGCATGGCCCGCGTCCGTTCGGGTGGGAAATGGCTTTGGACATAGGAGATCGCAAAGATCAGCACCGAGAGCAGGATGAAGATCTTGATCACGTCATAGACGAAGAACTGCACCGACCCGCCGATCCGCGAGGCAGGGTCCAGCCCGACGGCCGCCACGCCCGCGCCCACCAGATCGTTGAGCCAATTCATCCGCAGCAATTGGTCGTTCAGCCAGCCGAACACGCTCATGCTGCCCGTTCCGTGACCATGATCGGCCGCTCCACCGCGGCTTCGACCAGACTGGCAACGGACGGCGGCAGGTCCGGGTTGATCCTGTAGCGCACCCACTGCGCGTCGCGCCGGTCCAGCACCAGCCCTGCCTGCTTCAGCACCTGCAGGTGCCGCGACATCCGGCTTTGGGTTGCACCCAGCTTCCGCATCAACTCGCAGACGCAGTGTTCCGACCCGTCCGCGAGCAGACGCATGACCTCAAGACGGGTCGGTTCGGCCATGGCGGACAGAACGGCTAGGATCATTGGAGGCACTCCCATTCGTGCGCATCTGCGCATAGGCGGGCGTACTCTGCCGTGATCTGGATCAAGCAGCGCAGGTGCCAGTGCTTCGGCTGTCATGAAACCTTCATTGGACGACTCCGTTTATTTCCTCTAATCGGGAATTATGGAACAGAATTGCGCCATTCATGCCTTCGCGACCCTTGGCCATCCCGGCCGGATGGCGGTCTTCCGCCTTCTCATGCGCTTCGCCCCGCAAGGCGTGCGCCCGACCGAGATCGCCGAGGCTTTGGGGCTTAAGCAGAACACGCTGTCGCATCACCTCGCTGACCTTGCGGCGTCTGGACTTGTCCAGGTCACACGGGTCGGCAGGTCGCTCTACTACGCTGTCGATCTCGACACGACCGAAGGTTTGATCGGATATCTCGCCCTCGATGTGGGCCGCGCCCGGCCCGACCTCCTTGCACCCTTGCTCTCCGCCCCAAAGGACACCGTTCAAATGGACCGGACTAATCCCGATACCGACTTCGACGTGCTCTTCATCTGCTCAGGCAATTCTGCCCGTTCGATCTTTGCCGAGGCGCTCCTGCGCGATCTGGGCAAGGGCAAGTTCCAGGCTTTCTCGGCTGGCACCCGTCCAAACACCGAGTTGAACCCCTTCGCGCTGGAGATCCTGAAGCGCAACGGCCACGACACCTCCGGCCTGCGGTCCAAGCACCTCTCGGAATTCCAGCAGCCCGGCTCAATCGTCATGGATTTCGTCTTCACTGTCTGCGACACCGCCGCCGCCGAGGAATGCCCGCCCTGGCCGGGACAGCCGATCACTGGCCATTGGGGCCTGCCTGACCCGGTCAAGGCGACCGGGACCGATGCCGAGAAGGCGCTGGTCTTCGCCCAGACCTATGCCGCGCTGCGCCGCCGGATCATGACGTTCGTCGAGCTGCCGTTCGACTCCCTCAGCCGGATGTCGCTCCAGTCCCGTGTCGATGCCATCGGCTCTAACGCTCAAGCAAAGGTCTGAACATCATGACTCGTATCGCCTTGAACGGCCTTGGCCGCATCGGGAAACTTGTCCTCCGCGATCTGATCGACACCGGCGCGGGAGGCGAGATCGTCCTTCTGAACGACCCCGTCGGGGATGCCGAACAACATGCACTGCTGATGGAATTCGACAGCGTCCATGGCCGCTGGCGCACACCTGTCGCTTCGGGCGAGGGCGCGCTGGTGCTGAATGGCCAGACCATCAGACTGACGCATGAGAAGACTATCGAAGCGCTGCCCTTGGCTGAACTGGGTGTCGATCTGGTGATCGATTGCACAGGCGTCTTCAAGACTGCTGCGAAAGTGGCACCATACTACGCCGCAGGGGTGAAGAAGGTGGTCGTTTCGGCCCCGGTCAAGGATGGCGGCGCGCTGAACCTCGTCTACGGGGTGAACCATCACCTTTACGACGGCTCGCAGGCGCTAGTCACAGCGGCTTCCTGCACGACGAACTGCCTGGCACCAGTGGTCAAGGTGATCCACGAGGCACTCGGCATCCGTCATGGATCGATCACCACGATCCATGACGTGACGAACACCCAGACCATCGTGGACCGTCCGGCCAAGGACATGCGCCGCGCCCGGTCGGCGCTGATGAACCTGATTCCCACCACCACTGGATCGGCCACGGCGATCACGCTCATCTACCCGGAGCTCAAGGGCCGCCTCAACGGCCACGCGGTGCGCGTGCCACTCCTCAATGCCTCCCTCACGGATTGCGTGTTCGAGGTAGAAAGGGCGACGACGGCCGAGGAGGTGAACGCCCTGTTCGCGGCCGCTGCTGAAGGCCCGCTGAAGGGCATCCTTGGTTTCGAGACACGGCCGCTGGTTTCCTGCGACTTTACCAACGATCCGCGCTCGTCCATCGTCGATGGGCCGTCGACCATGGTGATCAATGGCACGCAGGTGAAGATCTACGCCTGGTATGACAATGAATGGGGCTATGCCTGCCGGCTGGCCGATATCGCTCGAATGGTCGCGGGCTCGCTGTGACCGACACCGCAAGTCCCGCCGCCCCGCCGCCGAATCCGCTCCGCGCTTATGCCGCCGTCACGGCGGCCTATTGGGCCTTCATGCTGTCGGATGGCGCGCTCAGGATGCTGGTGCTGCTGCACTTCAACAGCCTCGGCTTCACGCCGGTGCAACTGGCCTGGCTGTTCCTGCTATATGAGGTCGCTGGCATCGTCACCAACCTCGCTGCCGGATGGCTGGCCGCCCGCTTCGGATTGGCTGCGACGCTTTACGGTGGTCTCGCGCTGCAGATCGGCGCGCTGGTGGCACTCGCGCAGCTCGATCCGTCCTGGGGTGTCGCCGCCTCGGTCGCCTTCGTCATGGCGGTGCAGGGGGTCTCGGGCGTGGCCAAGGATCTGGCCAAGATGTCCTCGAAATCCGCCGTCAAGCTGCTGGCACCCAAGGAGGACGGTGGCCTCTTCCGCTGGGTGGCGCTGCTTACCGGATCAAAGAACGCGGTGAAGGGGCTGGGCTTCTTCCTCGGCGCCGCACTTCTGGCGCTGGCGGGGTTTCAGGCGGCAGTCTGGGGCATGGCGGCCGTGCTGGCGGTGATCCTGATCGCCGTCCTCCTGTTCTTGCCCGCAGGCCTGCCCGGGCGGATGAAATCTGAAGAGGCGTGGGGTGGCTGGCGGTCAAAGGACCCGCGCGTGAATCGGCTTTCGCTGGCGCGGATGTTCCTGTTCGGCGCGCGCGATGTCTGGTTCGTGGTCGGCATCCCGGTCTATTTCCAGGCGGTCCTGTCCGACGGCACGGCCGAAGGCAGGCGCGAAGCCTTCTTCCTGATCGGCAGCTTCCTTGCACTCTGGATCATCGCCTATGGCGCGGTGCAGGCCTTTGCCCCCCGGCTTCTCGGTGCCAGGGGCCAGCCTGAGGCAGAGACGACGCGCAAGGCGATTTTCTGGGCCGGGCTTCTGGTACCGATCCCGTTCCTACTCGCCGGAGCCGCGTGGACGGCGGGCGAACCGGCGCCTTGGCTGACGGCTACGCTGATCGGAGGCCTGCTGCTGTTCGGCTTCGTCTTTGCGGTCAATTCCTCGGTCCACTCCTACCTGATCCTCGCCTTCGGATCGGCCGAACGGATCACGCGGGACGTGGGGTTCTATTACATGGCAAATGCGGCGGGTCGGCTGGTCGGCACGCTTCTGTCCGGCCTCAGCTACCAGGTCGGGGGGCTTCCGCTGTGCCTGGCCACGGCGGGGGCGATGGCGCTGGCCAGCTGGCTGGCCATCCGGAGGCTCAGGTCCGTCTGAGCACGAGTAGCGCAATCGTTGCAAGAAGACCAACAGCTGCAGTCAACCAGATGGCGTGCAGGCCCCATGCTGTCAGGGCTGCGCCAAAGATCAACGGCGCGGCCGCCTGCAAGATGCGGGCAGGCGCGTTGAGCCAGCCGATCCGACGCCCGTATCCCGCCGGTCCAAACAGAGCGAGCGGCAGTGTTCCCTTGGCAATGGTCAGGATGCCGTTCCCCGCCCCGTGCAGGAGCGTGAAGGCGTAGGCCGCAGGCGCACCAAATCCCACCAGCGCGACCGCCGCAACCGGATGCGCCGCCGCGGCAATCCGCGTCGAAATCAGGGGATGAACCCTGCGCAACAGCCCGAACTCCAGGACCCGGGCCGCGACCTGCGCGGGACCGATCAGCGCGCCTGCCGCGATGGCGACCGCCGTGCTGGCCCCTGCGGCTTGCAGCAGGCCGGGCAGGTGTGCGGCCATGGCGGTCGAGTTGAACCAGGTCGCCGCAAAGACGAAAGCCAGCAACCAGAGCGCATGTCGGGATGGCGGCGGCCCCTCTTCGACCGGCGTCGCCTCTGCGGTGACAGTCGTGGTGCCTTTCGGTAGCCACGCATTCAGCGGCAAGGCCACGGCCAGATGAATCAGCGCCCAGCCGACGCAGGCTTCCCGCCAGCCCCAAGTCGCCAGCATCAGCCCGGAGAGTGGCCAGCCCACCGTGCTCGCGAAGCCTGCGATCAGGGTGATGCCGGTGATCGGCCCGCGCGCCTCCTTGCCGTAGATCCCGGCCAGCGTGGCAAACCCCGCCTCGTAAAGCCCGATCCCCATGCCAAGGCCGATGACCGCCCAGCCCGCGAACAGAATGATCGGCGACGGCGCCACGGCGAGCAACCCGAGGCCCGCCGCGAAGACGAGGTTCGACAACATCAGCACACCGCGCCCGCCAAAGCCGTCGATCCGCGCTCCCGCCCAGGGCCCGACCATGGCCGAAACCACCATCGCCATGGAAAACGCGCCGAACACCCAGACCGGCGACAGGCCGAGGTCTTCGGCCATGGGCACAGCCAGAACGGCGGGAATGTAGTAGCTGGAAGCCCAGCTGACGGTGAGGGAAGAGCCGAGGGCAGCGACAATCAGTCCTCTCCGCGCCGGAGTCAGTCTTGGGATCATGATGGGGCTTCGATCTGGAAGGGAGCGGCGAGACAACGCGCCTCGCCACTGGTGTTCATGCCACATGCGTCCAGAGCTGGAACAGCAGCCCCGATGCGAAGGCACCAGTAAGAGATAGGCCGATATAGACCGCAAAGACCTGTGGCCGCGCCAGCGCCCAGACCGCCATGGCCGCCGGGATCGAGGTGACGCCACCCGCGACGAGGAACGCCATGCCTGCCCCGGGCGCCATGCCCTGCTCGATCAGCCCACCGACCAGCGGCAGCGCGGCGTAGCCGTTGAGATAGGCGGGCACGCCCACCAGCGTCGCGGTCACGATGGGCATGAGCCCCTCGCCCCCGAGCATGGCGGTGACCGTCTCCGCCGGGATCCACGCCAGCATCAGGCTTTCAAGGATGAAGGCCAGCGTCAGCCATTTGGCGAGGAAGAGCGTGGTGGTCAGCGCCGTCTTGCCGAACTTCGCCCGGCGGTCGGGGTCGGCCCAGAACTGCCAGACTACGGGCTTGGGCGCGCGGATCTTCGCGCCGCCGCAACCACCGTTGCCGATGCCATCGCGCAGCGGATCGGCGAAGGCGCCGCCCTTCATCATCAGGTGGACAACCGTGCCGCCGAACACGCCCAGCCCGAGGGCAGCCAGGGTCTTGGCCACCGCGAACTCGAGGTCCAGCACGCCCGCCGTCAGCACGAACATCGACGGGTCCATGATCGGCGATGCCAGCCAAAAGGCCATGACCGCTGACAGCGGCGCGCCCATCGCCAGCAGCGCCGCAATCAACGGGATCACCCCGCAGGAGCAGAAGGGCGAGATGCCCCCCGCCAGCGCGCCGAGCCCGATCATCAGGATCGGCGCGCCGGTGAAGGCCTTGGCGATCAGGTTGTCGGCCCCCGTCGCATTGGCCCAGGCTGCGATGCCGATGGACAAGATCAAAAACGGCGCCGTGCCCAGCAGGGCACTGCCCGCGAAAAGCGCAGAGTCGGCCGCCTGGGGCGCGTCGAACGCCGCCAGCGCCGCAAGGATCAGCGCCGAGGCGAGCCAGACCCGCTGGTCCTGCCATAGGTGGCGCAGCGTGGACCGGAGGCCGGGTGTCGGGAAGGTTGTGTCAGTCATCACCAAATCTCCGGATTTGCAGTTGTTTTTGGGCAAGAAAAAAGATGCACAAGGCTCACGCCGCATCCTCCGATGAGCGGACCGCAACGCCATCGCAGCATTCGGACGTCAGGAACCCGACAAGGCGGTGCATCGCGGGAAAATCGACCCGGTTGAACACCTCGCGGCCCTGCTTGTCTTGGAGCACCAGCCCCGCATCGACCAGTGTCGAGAGGTGATGCGCCAGGGTCGAAGGGGCGAGCCCCAGGTGCTCACCGATATCGCTGACGCGCAGCCCGTCATCCCCAGCCTTCACCAGCAGGCGAAAGATCGAAAGTCGGGCATCATGGCCGAGAGCGGCAAGGGCGCGGGCGTTGGGGCTGGTCGTGGTCATCATGCGATCATAACTGCTATTCTAGTTTTGTAAATGTTTCGGCAGAGCGATTGGCGGCCGATCGCAACGGCCACCAAAACCGTTCCACAGGTGACGCACTCAGGGGTGCACCGGCGCAGCGCCCGGGCCCTCGGGAAGTGAGGCCGAAGCCTCACCCGAAGGGATCATATTCCGAGACGATCACGACCTCGTCGCCGTCGATTTCGTTGGCGGGGGCGGCGGCGAAGGCGTGAGCGTCTTTGCGGGACATCAGTTTGGCTCCTGTCTTGGAGGCGGGGGACCATCCCCCGCGCGACAGGACCCCGCAGGCCCGAAGACTGGCTGACATCACCGGGCGCGTTCGGCTCGTCCGAATCCACCCGTGCCGCCTCATGGGCACCGACACCGACGAAGACCGCGCGACGAACCGGGGCCCGGACCGAGGTCTCGGTCAGCATGCGCCGGATGGCATAGGGCTCCTTGTTCCAGGAGTTCTTCACCGCATCCCAGACTTGGGCCTGACGCGCATGGTCCCCTGCCCTTGGCGGCGCGATGTGGACAAAGTCGATCCCGGCGGAAGCGGCAGCGCGGCCGTCGGTCTCGGGCGTATCGCCCAGAAACACCGCATCCTCTGGCGGGACCCCGGCGCGGGCCAAGGCCATCAGCGCCAGGTCCGGTTCCGGCTTGCCGATCGACAGTGCCGCCACCCCCGGCACAATCGCGCGCACGGCGGCATAAAGCGCTCCGGTCTCGGGGCGCGGGGTGCCGTCCGGACCGGGGTGCGCGCAATCGGGGTTGGTCAGCTGCAGCGGCACGCCCCGGTGCACAAGCGCCACCAGCGTCGCGAATCGGGCAAAGTCAAAGGCCGTATCCCGCGCCAGCACCACCAGATCGGGCGTGTCGTGATCGATGACAAGGCCCAGCATCGACGCCAGAGCTTGCAGCCTTGGCCCCGCAAACAGCGCCACGCGCGGCGGCGGGTTTGCTTCGGCCAGACGCCGCAGGGTCTGTTCCCCGGCCAGAAAGATGCGCTCGGGCGGAAGCGTCAGGCCCAAGCCCGCCAGCCGCGCCGACAGGTCAATCGCGGTGTCGGTGGAGTTGTTCGAGACGATCCACAACCGCTCGCCCGCCCGGGCGAACAGGTCCGGGATCTGCGGCAAGACGGTGTTCTCGGCCAGAATGCAGCCGTCCAGATCGGCCAGAACCGCCGCTCGCCCAGTTTGAGGGCCAAGCAGGAAATCCGTCATGGTGATTGCCGTCGTCACGCCACGTCTCCGATTCTTTCGACAAACCCCTTTTTCGGGCGCGGCGTGACGTGGGTGTTACAGGCGAAAGCTAGGCTTACAGGCGATGAAAGCCGGGGTTGCAGACAATTTCAGGGCCATGTCGCCGTCGCGACTGCGCGCGCTGATGACGGTGATCGAGACCGGCACCTTTGCCGCCGCAGGGCGTCGGCTGGACATTTCGCATGTCGCCGTGTCGCAGCAGATCCGCGAGATGGAGGCCGACCACGGGATCAGCCTCTTTGACCGGGTGGCGGGCACCTTGCGGCCAACGCCGATCTGCAACGAACTGGCGGAAATCGGCCACCGGATCATGGCCGCCGAACAAGAGGCCGCCCGCGTGCTTGACCGCCGCGATGCGCAAGGCAAGCCGCGCCTGCGGATTGGCTTGGGCAACTCGATGCCGGGCATCGCCATCGCGGGACTTCTTCTGGCCCGGCGGCCCAATCTTTCGGTGCAGGTGGAAAGCGGCTCGCATCAGGCGATCCTGGGCGCGGTCCTGCGCCGCGATGTCGAGGTCGCAGTGCTGCCCGACCCGCGCTTTCGCCGCACGCCTGTCCTGACGCAAGAGGTCGTCGCCATCGTTGCAGTCGATGGTCCCTGGGCCGGTCGCGGGACAGTCACTCTGGCAGAGTTGGCCGCGGCCCCGCTTGTGTTCCGTTCGCGCGGATCATCGACCCAGCGGGCAGTGGACCGGGCCTTCCGCGCCTTGGGCCTTGCCCCTGCGCCGGTCCTGACCGTCGACACCCGCGACGCGGTATATGAGGCGGTCGCCACCGGCATCGGCGTCGGTTTCATGTGGCGGCAGGGCACCCTGCGCACCGATACCGTGCGCCGGCTGGCGATCCAGGACCTAAGCGCCACGTCGGACGAAGTGGTGTTCAGCCTTGCCGACGAACGCAACGAGATGGTGGACCAGTTCTTCGCCGCCGCCGCCGACTACGCCCGGGCCGAGGCCGCAGCCCGCCAAGCTGCGCGCCGCCCCTGACGGCCCGGTGTCAGGGGGTGGAGCCGGCCAGCAGCAGGCCCGACAGGGCGACGTTCCGTCCGTTCCAGACCAGCACCTCGGACGGCGCTGACAGATGGTCGCGCAGATCTGCCTCACGCTCGCTGGTAATCAGCATCGGGCGATAGCCGTTCTGCAACAGCGCCTGGGCCAGCAACTTGATCTGCCGCGACCGGATCGGCGGGTCCATGCGTGAGGCCAGAGCCAGAAGGCTGAAGCGGCAGCGGGTCATCGGCGACCTTGGTGAGAACGAAGGGATCGGGCCGGCGGGCAGGAACCCGCCGGCCTGAAGGATCAGCGGACGATCCGCTCGTCACCCAGCGCGGCCGTCAGGCCTGCTTCCAGTTCGCTGACTGCCTGTTCGGGGATCTGGACCCCGGCCCACACAGCCTCAAGCCCCTTCCACATTGCTTCGGAATAGGCGCCGTACTTCACATGGTTCGGCTGCAAATTCGCGTGCGGCGGCAGGGCTGCGGTCGCCTCGCTGGCCCAGCGGTCGCCGCTGTAAAGGTCAATGCCCGCCTGCGCCTCGGCCACCGCAAGATGCGCCGACTTGATCGCAAGCAGCGAGTTCAGCCGCGGCTCGGTCGCGATCGCGATCAGCTGTGCGGCCACTTCCTGCACACGCTCATCCGCCTGCTTGGTCACCAGACAGACCAGATCACCACTGACGACCCCGAGGGCCTTCTGCGCTTGTGGGCGTCAGATACCTGCCGGACATGATCCGCCGATAGCCCAGAACGCCGTCAAGCGACGACCCGAACATCCCGGATGCTTGGATCCACCCGCCGCAACGCCGCCAGCAACCTGTCCTTCAGGTTCGTGGTCACATAGGTCGCATGAAATCGCGTCGGGGCAGCAAGTGTCAGGGCATTCGCCTCAAGCCCCGCATCCGTCAGGGCATGGAACCACGCGCCATAGGTCGCAGCGTCCTCGGCCTGAAGACTGGCTTGCGCGCTTGCCCAAACCGACCCGTCCAGTGCCGGCGCAGCAATTACCCGCAGTGGCACCACGTTCGACGCCCCCTGCCCCACTGCTGTCTCGGTCGGCTCCAGCCGCGTGATGAAATCCTCGCCGATCAACGGCCAGGCTGGGCGCGTGTCCTCCAGCATCCGGTTCAGGTCGATACCATAGCTGCTGACTCTTCCCCGCGCACCCTGCCGCTTGAGGACCAACCAGCCCTGCGCCCGAAGCCGCGCCATCTCGCGCTTGACGGTGCGGTCGTCCACCGACCAGAGCCGCGCGATCTCCCCCTGCCCCATCGTCAGCTCGTCGCGCTGCCAGTTGTAGCGCGTAGTGATCAGCGCCATGATCCGCATCACCTGCCGCTGGACATGCTTGTCCTTCGACAGGGCGAAGACCATCAGGGCCGACAGGATATCGTATTTCCGCGATGCGGCCTCGCGCCCGACGGGCCGGGGAAGCTGCATGTCTCTCTCCTGTCCCTAACCCGGTTCCTTGCAGGTGCCGGTCTGCCTCGATCATCACGGCCCTTCTGCCGGGCTCTTTGTCGGGAAAGCGCATCTACTCAACGCTCTTCGACCTATGTTTGCCATTTGCGTCCACATTTCCGATTCTGTCAAGTGCGGCGGGTAGACGGGTATCTTCCACCCCAAATCCATTTCGGAGAAATCGGGTATCATTGGTATAAGGGGACGCCCAGGCTGTCCTGCATTAAGCGCAGAATGTCCCCCAATATGCGGTGGTAGCTCTGATCCTGTCCCCTATATGACAGCCTTCCCAATAGGCGACCGCCCTCCCCTGCCTGCCTGACCGATTCGGTCCGAATCCCTTGCTGTCCCACCGGAACCTTCCCCGCGGGGAAGGTTTGTCCCAATCCTAACTTCGGTTTTGCATTCCTGGCAAATTCGGCGTATTTCGGAAAAAGGCAAGAATTTACGTTCTAACGAGGCGCGCATGTACACGCACGAAGATCTCGCACGGCTGCAGTCCCAGTCCCTGAAGATGCAAAGCTGGATCCGTCAGCAGACCTTCAGCCCCGAGAACCAGAAGACCCTCCGCCGCTTTTCCTCGTGGGAGGTGGCCGAGCTGATCTTCCAGATCAACCAGTCCACCTTCCGTGGCCGCCTTGCCGCCGAGCCCGATCTTCCCGGCGGGGAAGTTGAACCCGATGGCCGCCAGCGCTGGTTCAGCCTCGACGAGATCAACGAGCTGCGCCGCAAGATGAAGATCAACCGCAAGACCCTGATGCCCCCCCGTCCCGCAGGCAAGCGCGCCTTCCGGGCGGCGGTCGCCAACTTCAAGGGCGGCGCTGGCAAATCCACCGTGGCCCTCCACTTCGCCCATGCGGCTGCGCTGGACGGCTACCGCGTCCTCCTTGTCGACTTCGATCCGCAGGCGACCCTCTCCCACTCGATGGGCCTGAACGACGTGGCCGAGGACTACACCGTCTGGGGCATCATGGCTCGCGACCTGATCCGTGAGACCGACCGGATGAACGCCGCCGCCACCGGGGCGGCCAGCGGAACCACCCTGCCCCGCCGCCAGATCCCGGCCTCGATCCGCGGCCTTGGCCTGGGCGAGCTGCGCCACAACGACTTCATCAAGCCGACCTCCTGGTCGACCATCGACATCGTCCCCTCCTGCGCCAACGCCGCCTTTGTCGAGTTCGCATCGGCCCAGTACCGCCACCTCAACCCCGAATGGTCCTTCTTCGCCGCCGTCAGCCGCTACCTCGACAGCCTTGGCGACGACGACTACGACCTCATCCTCTTCGACTGCCCGCCCGCCATCGGCTACCAGTCGATGAACGCGGTCTTTGCGGCCGACATGCTCTACATCCCCTCCGGCCCCGGCTATTGGGAGTATGACAGCACCACCAGCTTCATCGGCCAGCTCTCCGAGGCGCTGGAGGACCTCTCCGGTTTCGGCCCGACCTTCCCCGCGGGGAAGGTTTCGCTCCCGAAGGCCTTCGCCGACATCCGTTTCCTGATGACCCGCTATGAACCCGGCAACGACCTGCACCGTGCGATGTTCGAAGCCTTCCGCAAGGTTTTCGGGCCACATGTTGCAGAGCACCCGATCGAGATGACGCGCGCCGTCGAACAGTCCGGCCGCTTCCTCTCGTCGGTCTACGAAATCGATTACCGCGAGATGACGCGCGAGACCTGGCGCCGTGCAAGGGCCAGCTTCGACCGCGCCTATGAAGAATTCCGCGGCAGCGTGCTCGCGGCCTGGGACAAGATCTGAGAGGGGCCGCCATGACCAAGAAACGCCGCATGTTCGATATCGACCTGCCGGAAGACGCAGGCGCCGCGCCGGCCGAAACCTTCCCCGCGGGGAAGGTTTCCGAGACGCCGCCCCGTCGCGGACCGATGGCGACGGCGATCTCCGAAACTGTGACCTCGACCCGCGAGCGGCAGGAAATCGAAGCGCAGATCCGCGCCGAGAACGACGCCCTGGCGCATGAACATGTCCGACTGAAGCGCCTGGGCCTGGTGGTCGAAATGGTCCCGCTT
>JBKHWC010000071.1:0-17756 GCA_046569765.1 Alphaproteobacteria bacterium
GTCAGATGCCGCAGCCCCTGGGTCACGTCGGTCCGTACCGCCAGCCGCAGCCCCGGCTCGTCCCCCGCCTTCAGGGCCGCCAGGATCATCCGGTGGTGGGTCGGAGGCTCCCTCCGCTTGACCCGCGCATAGACCGCCCGCATCGTCGGCCCCAGCTGCAGCCAGACCGTCTCGCACAGGGCCAGCATCGCGGGCGACTGGGCGCGCAGGTAGAGGGTCCGGTGAAACTCCAGGTTGGTGCGGACATAGGCCACCGCATCCCCCCGGACCGCCGCCTCGCCGTTCATCAAGTTGATCGCGGTCAGCCGCTCGATCAGCGCGAAATGGGCGCGGGGCAGCGCGCGGGCCGCCATTTCCGGCTCCAGAAGCGCGCGGATCGCCGCCAACTCCTCGATCCGCTCGGGGGTCAGCTCGGGGGTCGAGATCCGGCCCGAGGAGGACAGCGTCAGCGCCCCCTCGGCCACCAGGCGGCGCACTGCCTCGCGCGCGGGGGTCATCGAGACGCCGAACTGCTTGCCCAGGCCCCGCAGGGTCAGCGCCTGGCCGGGGTCCAGCTCGCCATGCATGACCTGCTGGCGCAGCGTCCGATACAGCTTTTCATGCGCTGCGGCATTGGGATCGGTGGGGCGCGGGGTCAACATGGCGCCAGAGGGAACACCCGGCCGCCTCGGGGGTCAATCCTGAAAGCGCAGCCGGTGCAGGGTCTGGCCCTGAGCATGCAGCCAGCCGCGGTGCAGCTTCCAATCCGGGCAGATGTCGGACACGACCCTCCAGTACGCCGGCGAATGGTTGAGCTCCACCAGATGCGCGACCTCATGCGCGGCGACATAGTCAAGCACCTGGGGCGGGGCCATGATCAGGCGCCAGGAATACATCAGGCGACCATCGGGTGAGCAGGAGCCCCAGCGCGAGCGGGTGTCGCGGAGGGCAAGCTGCGAATAGCTGCGGCCGACCTGGGTGGCGTAGCGGGTCGAGGCCTCGGCCAGGCGGTCGCGGGCGAGGACCTTGAGCCAGGCCGCCACCCTTGGCCCCACGCGCGCCGGGTCGCCGGGGACCAGCAGGCGGTCGCCCTCGGCCCGCAGTGCGCGCCCGGGGGCCGGGACCAGTTCCAGGGGCCGCCCCTCGACCGGGATCACCGAGCCGGGGCCCACGGGACGCAGTGCAGAGTCCGGGATTGCCGAAAGGGTCTGCCGCAGCCAACCTTCGTTGCCGCGCAGGAATTCCATCGCCTCGGCCTCGCGCGCGCGGGCGGGAATCGAGAGCGTCACCCGCCCGTCCAGCCGCGACACCCGCAGCGAGAATCGCCGCGCGCGGGTGGACCGTTTCAGATGCACCTCGACCGGCGGCGAACCTGGCAGGACCGGCATGAAATTCCCCTTGAAACCCTGGGCGAAGATAGCCATTTCGGCTGGCGTACAAAAGGCTTTGACAGTCGCCCGCACCTGTGGCAAGCGGCGACATTCCGCCATCCTCTGCTTAAAGGGACCACCATGCCCAAGGAAGAATGGGGCACGAAGCGCATCTGCCCGACGACCGGCAAGCGCTTCTACGACCTGAACAAATCCCCGATCGTCAGCCCCTACACGGGCGAGATCGTGGATATCGAATCCGTGCGTCGCAAGATGGCCGCCTCGGTGATCTCGCGCGCGGTGCCGGACAAGGACGACGACGTGCTGGTCGAGGATCTGGAGGCCGAAGACGTCCTGCTGGAGGGCGCGGCCAGCGATGATTCCGAGCTGGACGACGATCTGCTGGAAGACGACGCGGACGACAACGTCTCGCTCGACGACCTTGCTGACGTTCCCGGCGACGAGGAAGAAGTCTGACGACCGATCGCCGGCGGAAAAGGGTGTTTTTTCCCCTTGCAGCCCCCGGCGACCTGTCCTAGATAGCCGACATCGCGGCGGAAACGGTGCGATGCTTCTCTCCGGTGGGGTCATAGCTCAGATGGGAGAGCGCTTGAATGGCATTCAAGAGGTCGGGAGTTCGATCCTCCCTGGCTCCACCAATTAGAGACTGAAAGCGGGGCGGTTCATACCGCCCCTTTTCATTTTCCGACCCTCACAGAAAGCAGGCTGGCGGGTGACCGTTTTCCGCATCTGCCCGAGAACGCTGCGGTAACATGTCGCTTTGGCCCGTCGCCGCCGGTCTGCCGGGCGTCTGGCATCTGTCTGGCTTCGGTCTGGCACACGAGCCCGACCGGGGGGGGATCACCATGATCGGCGAATCGGCCCGGGATTGTGCGCTGTAGCGCACCCTACGCTGCCGTGTCGGCGGAGATTCGGCGGCGACCGCCCGGCGTGCCGTCCCCGCGAATCGCCACCGTCGGCGGTTCCGAGGACCAGGCATTGACTTTTCCGACGATCGCGCCCATCTCGGCCACGTCCGAAGCCCGTGCCGCGTGAGCACCGAAAGGCCCGGACGATGGGTTCCCACAGTCACGCAGGGGCGCCGCCAGCGGCACGGCAACGGACAGGCGTCCGGGGCGAGGGTCAGCTGGCTCCTTGAATGATGGATGATCCCATGACCGGCTTTGCCGACCTCGGCCTGTCGCCGAAACTTCTGAAGGCGCTGGAAAAGACCGCGCTGAAACAACCGACGCCGATCCAGGCTGAATCGATCCCGCATATCATGCAGGGCCGCGACCTGATGGGTCTGGCGCAGACGGGCACCGGGAAGACGGCCGCCTTCGGCCTGCCGCTCTTGCACCGCCTGCTGGACATCGGCCACCCGCCGGGGCCGAAGAACGTACGGGCGCTGATCCTGGCGCCGACGCGCGAGCTGACCACGCAGATCAAGGACAACCTGGAACAGTTCACCAAGGGCACCGCCGTCAAGGTGACGATGGTCGTCGGCGGGGCCTCGCTGTTCAAGCAGGCGCAGGCGCTGAGCCGTGGCACGGATGTGCTGGTGGCCACGCCGGGCCGCCTGATCGACCTGCTGGAACGGGGCGACGTCAGCCTGGAGAAATGCGGCTATCTGGTGCTGGACGAAGCCGACCACATGCTGGACATGGGCTTCATCCACAGCTTGCGGAAGATCGCCAAGCATATCCCGCTGAAGCGACAGACGCTGCTGTTCAGCGCGACCATGCCCAAGGATATCGAGGAAATCGCCGATACCTACCTGCGCAACCCCGTGCGGGTGCAGGTGGCCCCCCCCGGCAAGCCGGTGGAGCGGATCCTGCAGGGCGTCCATTTCATCCCGAACGGCGACAAGGCGAAGCTGCTGGAAGAGTATCTGAAGAAGCATCCGGGCGAGCAGGCGCTGGTCTTCGGCCGCACCAAGCACGGGTCCGAGAAGCTGGCGAAGCTGCTGGCGGCCTGGGGCTTCAAGGTGGGCTCGATCCACGGCAACAAGAGCCAGAACCAGCGCGACCGCACCCTGACCGAGTTCCGCGCGGGCGAGTTGGACGTCCTGGTCGCCACCGATGTCGCGGCGCGGGGGATCGACATTCCCAGCGTGCGCCATGTCTACAACTATGACCTTCCGAACGTGCCCGAGAACTATGTCCACCGCATCGGCCGGACGGCTCGGGCCGGCAAGGAGGGGACGGCGGTGGCTTTCTGCGCCCCGGCCGAGATGGGCGAGCTGCAGGCGATCGAGAAGCTGATGAAGAAGCCGATCCCGGTGATCGGCGGCGCGCCCTGGGCGGCGGATGTGGTCGCGGCGGCCCCGAAGCCGGGGCAGAACCGGGGCCAGCGGCCCGGCCGTCCGGGCGGGCAGAAGCCGGGCGCCAAGCCCGCCGCGCCGCGGGGCGGGCAGAAGCCCAAACCCCAGGGCGGCAGCTTCGCCCCCCGTCGGCCCGAGGGCCAGAAGCGGCGGCCGGGCTGACGGTCAGCCCACCTCTTCCTCGAGGTTCAGCTTCATGTCGAGCAGGACCTGCTGGATCGCCAAGGTCTCGCGCAAGAGCCGCTTGGCCTCGTTGGCCGAGATCCTGCCATCGCCGATGGCCTGATTGTATTCGGCCATCAGCATGGCAAACCGCTGCGCCAGGGCGATCACGTCCTGGTTCACGCCCTTCGAGACCCCATTCCGACGCTCGGCATCATAGGACAGGGTGATCCCGCGCAGATCGGCCAGGGCCACGGTCACATGCGGAAAGCGGCTGGCGGCCTCCAGTTCGGCCACCACGTCGATCGGCA
The DNA here is from genome assembly GCA_046569765.1 of Alphaproteobacteria bacterium. GTDB lineage: Bacteria > Pseudomonadota > Alphaproteobacteria > Rhodobacterales > Rhodobacteraceae > Tabrizicola. The sequence goes on from JBKHWC010000071.1 coordinate 4,146, forward strand.
TGAAACGGTCGTCATGGTCATCGCTGTCCGAGTAATAGCGGCCGAGCGTCGCCTTGGCCTTGCCGGTCAGCGCCGAGGCGGCCTCGATCCCCACGTCCTTGACCAGGGCTTCGGTGTGTTTCTTCAGGTAGGACGCGACCGACATTCGTTACTCCACAGCGTACAAGATCGGGGAATGGCACGGTTTTTTTCCCATTAACCGCCTGGTAAGTGTTTGTCATGGATAAAGCAGCGTCGGCAGAGTTGTCGACGCAGTGACGAGTGGCCGATGCCCCCAGCATCGGTTTGGGTGGGGGGTCCGCCGCCCGCCTGCCTGCAGGCGACGGCGTGCCGGGGTGCGCGGGCCCTTCGTTTCGCCCCAGGGGTGGGTGCCGCGTCCCGGCCGTCATACCCCTGCCACTTCCAGGTTCGTCGGTCCCGCCGCAAGCCTTGCGGGCGGGGCCGACGATGGGCTAGGTCGGGCGCACCATGGCAAAGCTCTACTTCCACTACTCGACGATGAACGCGGGGAAATCGACCTCGCTCCTCCAGGCCTCGCACAACTACCGCGAGGGCGGGATGGAGACCTATCTGATCACCGCCCGGTTCGACGACCGTGCCGGAGAAGGCCGGATCGCCAGCCGGATCGGCATCGGCGAGGCGGCCGATACCTTCGCCCCGGGCGAGGACCTGTTCGTCAAGCTGGAAACCCGCTTCGCGCAGGGCCGTGTCGCCTGCGTCTTCATCGACGAGGCGCAGTTCCTGTCGAAAGAGCAGGTCTGGCAGCTGGCCCGCGCGGTGGACGATCTGGGCGTGCCGGTGATGTGCTACGGGCTGCGGGTGGATTTCCAGGGCAACCTCTTCCCCGGCTCGGCCGCCCTGCTGGCCTGGGCGGACGAGATGCGCGAGGTGCGCACGATCTGCCATTGCGGAAAGAAGGCGACGATGGTGATCCGCCGCGGGCCGGACGGGCGGGCGCTGAAGGACGGCGAACAGGTGGTGATCGGCGGGAACGAGACCTACGTCAGCCTTTGCCGCCGTCACTGGCGCGAGGCGGTGGGTGACTGAGACCGCTGCGGCCGGGAAATGATGATCCCGGCCAGCGCGATCAGCGCCATTCCGGCCCAAGCGATCCAGCTGAGCGTCTCGCCCCAAAGCAGAAAACCCCAGGCGGCCGAGGCGGGCAGGATGACATACTCAAAGACCGACACGCGCGAGACCTCGGCCATCTGATAGGCCTTGACGAACATCCCCACCCCAAGAAGCGAGCCCGCGGCCTGGACGAAAGTCCACCACAGGAACTCACCCGTGGGCCAGACCGGACCGCGCTGGATGAAGCCGTCGGTCCCCTCGGGCACCGGGAGGGGGAAGGCCCAGAGGACCGCCATCCCGACCAGCCCGTAGACGCCGAGCATCGCGAAGAAGCCCGCGACGACGGTTTCGGCGGTCTCGTCGGCGCACCAGCGTTGGGTCGCGATATTGCCCAGGGCGTAAAGCGCGCCCGAGATCACCGGGAGGAGCGCGGCAAGCGTGGCGCCGGTCAGCGCCTCGGGGCCAAGGACAAGGACCACCCCGGCAAAGCCGATGGCGACGGCCAGGATCTGCAACCCGCCGATCCCTTGCCCGAAGAGGAAGCGCTGGAACAGCAGGACGAAGATCGGCGCGGTGAAAAGACCCGCGGCGACCTGCGCGACCGGCAGGAAGGCCAGCGCGCCGAAATAGATCAGCATCGCCGTGCCATGCACCGCCGACCGCGCCAGGACCGCCTTCGGCCGCCTGGGCCAGAGCTTCAGGCCCAGCGGCACCGCCAGAAGGGCCAGAAGGGCAAAGGCCATCGCGGTGCGCGTGGCATGGAACTGCCAGAGCCCCCCATCTTTTGCGATCACGCGGACATAATTGTCGGTGAAGGCGATCAGGCTGGCATAGACCAGCACCGCTCCAAAGGCGGCGAGAGTTCGGTTCGGCGTCGTCGGCATCGGTTCAGTCATCCTTTCGCCGAACAGGACCCGACCCAAGCCGCCGATGCCTGCCCGAACGCGACCAATCGGCGCGATTCCCGGTCGCTGACGAGCATCGGACAAGGGGTCATTGTCGCCGCCGTCCGGGACGGCTAAGCTGTACAAAACAGGCAGAGACCCATTCGGCCGATGACGGCGCTACGAAAGTATCAACGGCTGGAGTGTGGCGGCCTGTGGCGCGAGACGCCGCAGGACCAGCGGCGCGAGGTGCTGGTCCGCTTCGGCGAGGCGACGCTGATCCTGTCCGACCCGAAAAGCGGCGAAGCGCTGAGCCACTGGTCGCTGCCAGCGGTCGAGCGGGTGAACAAGGGCGAGGAGCCGCCCCTCTTCTCTCCCGGCCCGGAATCGACCGAAAGCCTGGAGTTGGACGATCCCGACATGATCGCCGCGCTGGAGGCGGTGCGGGCCGCGGTCAAGGCGGCGATCCCGCGCCCCGGTCGGTTGCGCGGGCTGATGCTGGGCGCGACGGCCGTGGGCGTGATGGCGCTGGCGCTGTTCTGGCTGCCGGGCGCCCTGGTGGGTCACACCGCCTCGGTCGTGCCCCCGGCGCAGCGGGCCGAGATCGGGCAGCGGGTGCTGGACGATCTGGTCCGGGTCACCGGCGCGCCCTGCGACAACCAGCTGGGGCTGCAGGCGCTGGCGGGCCTGTCCGAGCGGGTGTTCGGCCCGGTCGATACGCCGATCCTCTATGTCCTGCCCGAGGGGGTGGAGCGTGCGCTGCATCTGCCGGGCGATGTGATCATCCTGCCGCGCCAGATGATCGAGCCGATGAACGGGCCCGAAGCGGTGGCCGGGGCGGCGCTGGTGGAACGGCTGCGGGCGCGCCAGTCCGATCCGATGCTGCCGCTCTTGCGCCATGCCGGCCTGCGCGCGACCTTCCAGCTTCTGACGACGGCGGAGCTGCCGACCGAGGCCCTGGCGGGCTATGGCGAGGCCGCGCTGCGGGCCGAGCCGCTGCCGGTGCCGGATGACGCAACCCTTGCCGCCTTTGAAGCCGCGCAGATCCCGGTCTCGCCCTATGCCCTTGCGGTGGACCCGGATGGCGCAGTCACCGGCGGGCTGGTCGAACGCGATCCCTACAAGGGGCTGGCCCCCTCGCCACTGATCCCTGACGAGGCCTGGGTTGCGCTGCAGGGGATCTGCAGCCCCTAGTTCCGCCGCAGAACGACCGCTTCGGGAAAGCCCCCTTGCCGCAGCCGCGCGCTGGCGGCCTCGGCCTCTTCGGCCGTGGGGAAGGGACCGGCCAAAACCGTCTCAAGGCCCGCGGAGGCCGGGCCACGTGTCCCAGTCAGGTCCAGCCCGCGCAGCCGGTCGAGCGCCCGGTCGACATTGGCGGCACGCCCGAAACTGCCCACCGCGACGAACCAGCCCGCGCCGGTCGGGGCCGGGCCATCCGCGACCGAAGCCGCGCGACCCGAGGGTGGATTGTCGCACAGTGGCACCCCCGCGCGCGTCACGCGGGGCAGCCAGAGCACCTCGCCCGGACGGCCTGCACGCAGGAAGAGGCAACCCCTGCTGTCGACATATTGCTGCCCGGCGTAGTCGGGCGGCGGCAGTTCGGCCGGGCGCAAGGGCTCGGCCGCCACAGGCAGCGCCAGCAGCATAAGCAGCGCCGCGGGGCGGATCATTTGGTTCCGAACATCCGGTCCCCGGCATCGCCAAGGCCCGGCACAATATAACCGTGATCGTTCAGATGGCTGTCCACCGCCGCCGTCACGATCGGGACGTCCGGGTGCGCCTCTTTCATCCTGGCGATCCCTTCCGGCGCGGCCAGAAGGCAGAGGAAACGGATCTCCTTCGCCCCGGCCTTCTTCAGCAGCGAGATCGCCGCGGCGCTGGAATTCCCGGTGGCCAGCATCGGATCGACGACGATGGTGATCCGGTCCTCCATCTTCTCGGGCAGCTTGCAGTAGTATTGCACCGGCTGCAGCGTCTCGGGGTCGCGGTAAAGCCCGATGAAGCCCACCCGGGCGGCGGGGATCAGCTCCAGGATTCCGTCCAGAAGGCCATTGCCCGCCCGCAGGATGCTGACCAGCGCCAACTTCTTCCCCTCGATCGCCGGGGCGTCCATTTCTTCCAGCGGGGTCTCGATGCGCTTCGTCGTCATCGGCAGTTCCCGCGTGACCTCATAGGCCAGAAGCAGGCTGATCTCGCGCAGAAGTTTGCGGAACGACGCCGTCGAGGTGTCCTTCTCGCGCATCAGGGTCAGCTTGTGCTGGACCAAGGGGTGCGACACGACGGTCAGGTGATCCAGCATTTCAGGCCTCCAACAGCTTTCCGATCCTCGCCTTGGTATCGGCATCGCAAAAGGCCGCGTCAAGCGACTGGCGCGCGATCCGCCGGAATTGCCCCTCGTCCCAGTCGAAGGCGCGGTGGAGTTCTTCGTATTCGCGGGTCATGGTCGTGTGGAAGAAGGGCGGGTCGTCGGTGCTGACCGTCACCTTCACGCCCCGCCGGTCCAGTTCGTTGATCGGATGGTCGCGAAAGCCGCGATAGACCCCCAGCGTCACGTTCGAGCCCGGGCAGACCTCCAGCACGATCCCCTTCTCCGCCAGCTCATCCACCAGCGCCAGATCCTCGATGGCCCTGACGCCATGCCCGATCCGCTCCACCCCCAGGTCACGCACGGCGTCGCGCACGCTCTCCGGCCCGCCCCATTCCCCGGCATGGGCGGTCAGCCGCAGCCCCGCCTCACGCGCGCAGTCGAAGGCCCAGCGGAAGTCCTTCGGCGCCCCCATCTTCTCGTCCCCCGCGATGCCGAAGCCGACGATCCAGTCCCCCGCCGTCTCGGCCGCGCAGATCGCGGTTTCGCGCGCCTTCTCCGGCCCGAAATGCCGGATGCAGGTGATGATCCCGCGCAGGGTCACGCCAATCTCCCGCTCGGCCTGGTCCGCTGCCTCCCGCATGGCATGGAGGTATTCGCGCCAGGCCCCCACATCGCGCCCCCCGCAGAAATCGGGCGACAGGAAGGTCTCGGTATAGACCACGCCCGAAGCCGCCGATTCCTCCAGCACCGCCAGCGTCAGCCGCACGTAATCCTCGGGCGTCTGCAAGGTCGAGGTCGCCGCCTCATAGACCTTCAGGAAATCCCAGAAGTCCTTGTAACGATAGTTCCCGCGCTCGTCGAAGATGCCGGATATATCCAGATGCTTCTCCTTCGCCAGCCCCGCGATGAAGGCCGGCGGCGCGGCACCTTCCAGATGCAGATGCAATTCGACCTTTGGCAATCCGCTCACGAAACGCTCCTGATTTCATCTTTGCACAAATATCCTCGGGGGGTCCCGGGGGGCGAAGCGCCCCCGGGGGTGGTCACAGGAAACTCCGCCCCGGACCCTGGGCGGCCACCCCCAGATGCGCGGCCATCGAGGCACCCACATCCACGAACCCGCGCAACCCCAGCTCACGCGCACCCGCGCCCCAACCCACCACCGGCACTCGCTCGCGCGTGTGCTCGGTCCCGCGCCAGGTCGGGTCGTTGCCGTGATCGGCGGTGAAGATCGCAAGGTCCCCCGGCCGCAAGGCCGCGAAAAATCGGGGCAGGCCCGCATCGAACCATTCCAGCGCCCGCGCATAGCCCGAGACGTCGCGGGGGTGGCCGTAGAGTGTGTCGAACTCGACGAAGTTCGCAAAGGTCAAGGAACCCTCCTCGGCCTCGGCGCCCAACCGCACCAGATGTTCGAAAAGGTCAGCGTCAGACTTCCCCTTGTGCAGCTTGCCGATCCCCCGCATCGAGAAGATGTCGCCGATCTTGCCCACCGCATGGGTCGCCCGCCCTGCCCCCTGGACCCAGTCCAGCAGCGTTGGCGCGGGCGGCGCGATGGCAAAGTCCTTGCGGTTCGAGGTCCGCTTGAAATCGCTGCAGGTCCCGATGAACGGTCGCGCGATCACCCGGCCGACCTTGCGCTCATGCAGCATCGGAGCGAGGTCGTGGCACAGCTTCAAGAGGCGCTCCAGCCCGAAGGCCTCTTCATGCGCGGCGATCTGGAAGACACTGTCGGCGCTGGTGTAGCAGATCGGCCAGCCGGTCCGCAGGTGCTCTTCGCAATGCTCGGCGATGATCGGCACGCCCGAGGCATGGCAGTTGCCAAGGATCCCCTCGGTCCCGGCCAGGCGGCAGACCTCGGCCACGATATCGTCGGGGAAGGCGGGGACTGTTTGCGGAAAATAGGTCCAGTCCCAGGGCACCGGCACCCCGGCCAGCTCCCAATGCCCGGAGGGCGTGTCCTTGCCCCGTGACACCTCGGTCGCGGCACCCCAGAGCCCTTCGGGAACCGCGGCGAGCCCCGGCGTCGGCGCGCCCGAGGCCAGCCGGATCGCCGCCCCAAGCCCAAGCCGGTCAAGGTTCGGCATCCGCAAGGGGCCCGAGCGCCCGACCTCGGCCCGCCCTTCGGCGCAGGCCTGCGCGATATGGGCCAGCGTGTTCGATCCTTCGTCGCCGAACGCCGCCGCATCGGGGGCGCCGCCGCAGCCGACGCTGTCCATCACCACCAGAAAGGCGCGGGGCATCAGGCGATCCTTTTCTGTATCAGGGCCGGTTCGTCAGGCACTTCGGGCACGATGCGGTAGGCGGCCTGCACGGCGGCCACGGCTGCCCGGGCGGCCTCTTCGGTGGCGGCATGGACCATGGCGAGCGGCACGCCTTCGCCGGTCTCCTCGCCGATCCCGGCAAGGTCCGAAAAGCCCACCGACGGGTTGACCCTGTCCCCCTCGCGCAGGCGACCGCCGCCGAGATGGACGACGGCATGGCCCAGACCCTCGCCATCGATGGCCGCGACGAAGCCATCGGCCGGGGCCGGAACCTCCAACACCACAGGGGCCGAGGGCAGCCGGTCCGGCCAACGTTCGACAAAGTCCGACGGCCCGCCCTGCGCTGCGACCATCCGGCCGAAAATCTCCGCCGCCTGGCCTGATTGCAGTGCCTCGGCGATCCGGCTCTCGCCATCGGCGGCATCGGCGGCCAGCCCGGCCAGGGCCAGCGCCTCGCCGCCCAGCGCAACCGTCAGGTCCCACAGCGCGGTGTTGACCGAGGTGCCGGTCAGCGTCTCCATCACCTCGATCACCTCAAGCGCATTGCCCGCGGCGGTGGCCAGTGGCTGCGACATGTCGGTGATCAGGGCCGAGGTCATGCAGCCCGCGCCCTGCGCCGTCTTGACCAGCGAGCGCGCCAGCGCCTCGGCCCGTTCCGGCGTCTTCATGAAAGCGCCCGAGCCGCATTTCACGTCCAGAACAAGGGCTTCCAGTCCGGCGGCGAGCTTCTTCGACAGGATGGACGCGGTGATGAGGTCGATCGATTCCACCGTGCCGGAAATGTCGCGGATTGCATAAAGCCGCTTGTCGGCCGGGGCGAGGTCGGCACTGGCCGCGACAATGGCGCATTTCACGCTGTCGATCTGCTTGCGGAACGCCTCTTCCGACAGGCCGGTACGGAAGCCGGGGATCGCCTCCAGCTTGTCCAGAGTCCCGCCGGTGTGGCCCAGCCCCCGGCCCGAGATCATCGGCACATAGGCCCCGCAGGCCGCCAATGCTGGCGCCAGCAGCAGCGACGTGCAATCCCCTATCCCGCCGGTCGAATGTTTGTCCACGACCGGACCGGGCAAGTCCCAGGCCATGACCTTGCCGCTGTCGCGCATCCCGCGGGTCAGGGCGACGCGGCCCTCTTCCGACAGGCCCTTGAGGAGGACCGCCATCGCGAAGGCCCCCGCCTGGGCATCCGTTACCAAACCAGAGGCAAGACCGGCGGCGAACCAGCGCAGGTCCTCGGTCGCGGGTTGCCCGCCATCGCGGATCGTCGCGATGATCGTGCGGGCGTCGGTCATGTCCGTTCCATATGCGCGGCGGTAAAGACGCCGGGAAGGAGTTCGGCCACGGTCATCACCTTCTGCTTGCCGTCGGTGGTGCAAAGGGTGACCTTCACGTCCTGCGCGGCGAACTCGGCGATCTTCTGGCGGCAGCCGCCGCAGGGGGGCACGGGATCGGGGCTGTCGGCGATGACCAGAACCTCGGCGATGCGCGTGTCCCCGGCGGCGATCATCGCGGCGATGGCGCCGGCCTCGGCGCAGGTGCCCTCGGGGTAGGCGACGTTCTCGACGTTGCAGCCGACATGAACCGCGCCCGAGGTGGAGCGCAGCGCGGCCCCCACCTTGAAGCGCGAATAGGGCGCATAGGCCCGTTCCCTGACCGCCGTCGCCGCCTGCAGAAGCGTCATCCTGACCCCCGTTTGACCGTTTGGTCAGAGTGTGGGGCCGCAGGACAATTTCTGCAAGCGGGGGAAACCTCGTTCGGCACTTCGTGCACTCGTCGGCTGTCCTGCGAGGAGGACACGAAGTCCCCGACGAGCCGGTCTACCGGTCCACCACCCGCGTCGCCGGATTGCCCGGAAGCGTCACCTCCAGCAGTTCAAGGTCCGGCGTCGTGTCGCTGTATCGCGTCGCCATCCCGGGCGGGATCACGAAGGCATCGCCCGGCGACAGGCGGAAGGGATCCTTCCCCTCGCCTTCCAGCGTCATTTCCCCGGACATGACGAAGGTAAAAAGGATGTCGCCGTCATGCACTGTCCAGGGAGCCGGGCCGGTGGGGCGCGCGACCATAACCGAGGCGACGCCCTTCGTCGCCGCATTGATCATGGTGTCGCGCGCCTCGAAGCCGGGGATGCGGAAGGGGGCGAACACGCCCTTCGCGCCGATGTCGTGGACGAACTTCTGCCCCTCCCATTCCCGGTCGGGGCGGTAATGCGGGGTGGGCAGCGTCATCTCGTGATCGATCTCGGTGATGTGTTCGGCCGGGACGCCAATCTCGACCACCTGAACGCCCTCGGAATGAAGGACCTTGTGGCGGATGCCCGGCGGCTGGATGAAGCAGTCCCCGGCATGGATGCGGCGCACGTCGCCCTGATCTTCGTACAGCACGTCGACCCAGCCCGCGACGCAGAAGATCAGCTGGAAGCCGACCTTGTGGAAATGCACCATGTCCGGGACCGGGCCATCGGGCACGCGGATGTGGCTGGCGATCATCGCCCCGCCCAGACGCGTGGGGATGAGGTCGCGATACTCCATCCCCGCGCGGCCGATCACCCAAGGGGCCTGGTCGGCAAGGCGGCGGACGACGAAGGCGTGTTCGGTGGCCGGCGTCACGACCGGCGGGTTCAGCTCGTCGATCTCCACCCGCGTGCCGTTCGGGGCGACCAGCGCCGTCGCGCCCCCGGCAAAGCCCGGATCGTCGGTGAGGATTCGCAGCGTTCCGGGCGCCTCGGGCGCGCCCTTCTGGATGCGCAGCCGCAGCCCATGGCCGGACAGGACCGCAACCTCGGGGTTGTCGGCCGGAAAGATCATGTCCAGCCGGAAGCCCAGCGTTTTCGTGTAGAACGGCAGGTCGTCCCGCAGCTCTTTCGTCGGCAACCGGATCTCGGCGCGTATTTCCGTCATCATGCTCCCCGTGCTATGGCGGCATCGTGGTCGGCGGCGATGTGATTTGCAAGTCGGCCCGGAAACGGTTTCAAGCGGTGCCTGATGGGCATGAGGCCAAAACTGGTTTAACGTTGAACCAGTTCGGCAGGAGGAACGGATGGACGAGGCACGGCACGACAACGCACGCCAGGCGGCGCTGGATTATCACGAATTCCCCAAGCCGGGAAAACTGGAGATCCGGGCGACGAAGCCGCTCGCCAACGGCCGCGACCTGGCCCGCGCCTATTCCCCTGGCGTCGCGGAAGCCTGCCTGGAGATCAAGGCCGACCCCGCCACCGCCAGCCGCTATACCTCCAAGGGCAACCTCGTCGCCGTGATCTCGAACGGGACGGCGGTCCTTGGCCTTGGCAACATCGGCGCGCTGGCCTCGAAGCCGGTGATGGAGGGCAAGGCCGTCCTCTTCAAGAAATTCGCCAACATCGACTGTTTCGACATCGAGGTGAACGAACCGGACCCGGTCAAGCTGGCCGAGATCGTCTGCGCGCTGGAACCCTCCTTCGGCGCGGTGAACCTTGAGGATATCAAGGCCCCCGACTGCTTCATCGTCGAAAAGCTGTGTCGCGAGCGGATGAACATCCCGGTCTTCCACGACGACCAGCACGGCACCGCCATCGTCGTCGGCGCGGCGGCGACCAATGCGATGATCGTGGCGGGCAAGAAGTTCCAGGATATCAAGGTCGTCTCGACCGGCGGCGGGGCGGCGGGGATCGCCTGTCTGGAAATGCTGGTCAAGCTGGGCGTCAAGCGCGAGAACATCTGGCTGTGCGACCTGGAAGGCCTGGTCTACCACGGCAGGCCCGCGCAGATGACCCAGCAGAAGGCCGCCTTCGCCCAGGGCACGCCCCCCGCCACCCTCGCCGAGGTCATCCAGGGCGCCGACCTTTTCCTCGGCCTCTCGGGCCCCGGCGTCCTGACCGAGGACATGGTCCGCGCCATGGCCCCGAATCCGATCATCTTCGCGCTGGCCAACCCCACGCCCGAAATCCTGCCCGACGTGGCGCGCAAGGTCGCCCCCGGCGCGATCATCGCCACCGGCCGGTCGGATTTCCCGAACCAGGTCAACAACGTCCTCTGCTTCCCTTTCATCTTCCGCGGGGCCCTTGACGTCGGCGCGACCGAAATCAACGACGCGATGCAGCTGGCCTGCATCGAGGGGATCGCCGCCCTTGCCCGCGCCACCACCAGCGCCGAGGCCGCTGCCGCCTATCGGGGCGAGACTTTGTCCTTCGGGCCCAACTACCTGATCCCCAAACCCTTCGACCCGCGCCTGATCGGTGTCGTCGCCTCGGCCGTGGCCAAGGCGGCAATGGAAACCGGCGTCGCGACCCGCCCGCTTGCGGATGTTGACGCCTACAAGCGCAACCTCGATGGATCGGTCTTCAAATCCGCGCTCCTGATGCGCCCGGTCTTCGAAGCCTCGCGCATGGCCGCCCGCCGCATCGTCTTTGCCGAAGGCGAGGACGAACGCGTCCTGCGGGCCGCAAACGCAATGCTGGAAGAGACGAACGACCAGCCCATCCTGATCGGCCGCCCCGAGGTCGTCGAGGCGCGCTGCGAACGCTTCGGCCTGCCGATCCGCCCTGGCCGCGACTTCCACTTGGTGAACCCGGAAAACGACCACCGCTACCGCGACTATTGGGGCACCTATCACGACCTGATGGCCCGGCGCGGCGTGACCCCCGACACCGCCCGCGCCGTGATGCGGACGAACACCACCGCAATCGCCGCGATCATGGTCCACCGCGAGGAAGCCGACAGCATGATCTGCGGCACCTTCGGCCAGTTCAACTGGCACCTGGGCTATGTGCGCCAGATCCTTGCCCGGAACGGCCGCCACCCCGTCGCCGCCCTCAGCCTCATGATCCTGGAGGACGGCCCCCTCTTCATCGCCGACACCCATGTCCACCCCGAACCCACGCCGCAGCAGATCATGGAGACGGTGATCGGCGCCGCCCGCCATGTCCGCCGCTTTGGCCTGGCGCCGAAGATCGCACTGTGCACCCAGTCGCAGTTCGGCAACATGGACACCGCCTCTGCCCGCCGGATGCGCGATGCGCTGGAGATGCTGGACGCGCGCGAGCCCGACTTCGCGTATGAGGGCGAGATGAATATCGACGCCGCCCTCGACCAGTCGATCCGCGACCGCCTTCTGCCCGGCTCGCGTTACGAAGGTGCAGCGAATGTGCTGGTGTTTGCCTCGTCCGAGGTGGCCTCGGGCGTGCGCAACATCCTGAAGGTCAAGGCGGGTGGGCTTGAGGTCGGTCCGATCCTGATGGGCATGGGCAACAAGGCGCATGTGGTGACGCCCGCGATCACCGCGCGGGGGCTGCTGAACATGTCCGCCATCGCCGGCACGCCGGTCGCGCATTACGGATAGCGGTTAACCCTACCTTCAGAGCTTTCGGGCAAGACTTGGCGCACCAGGAGACGGAGCGTCCATGACCTTTGCCCCGAAGAATGTCTTCTCTGGCGCCGCCCCGGCCGGGGAACGCCGCGCCGACTGGCGGCAGTTGAACGCCGTCGCGGCCGCCGCCGGTCAGGTCGGCCGGTCGGCCGTCGATATCGCCGGGTATCTGGAAGACCTGGAGCAGAGCGCCAGGGCAGAACAGGGGCTTCTGGCCGTCCTCGGCCGGGGGCTCGACCGGATTCTGGATGAAACCGGGCACATGCAGGCCGCCTCGCAGACGATGGCCGACGCCTCCGCGACCTCGCATCGTGTCATCGAAACCTCGGTCGCAACCATGCAGGCCTCGCGCGAACAGACCGAGCGAATCACCCGGTGGGTCGCGGGTGTGCGGGGCTGGATGGCTGATTTCATGACTTCGCTGGCCGCGACCGAAAAGGACCTGGCGCTTATCACCCACATCGCGCGCGAGGTGAACATCCTGGCGCTGAACGCCCGGATCGAGGCCGCGCGCGCCGGCCAATCGGGGGCGGGCTTTTCGGTCATCGCCGAAGCGATCGGCAAGCTGGCGCGCGACACCGGCACGGCGGCCAACGGGATCGGGCAAAGCCTGACGCGCGTGCGGACCGATGCCGAAACCTTCGCCGCCGATGCGGTCGAGGTCATGGCCGATGCGGAAAGCGTCGTGGCCAGTTCGCAGGACGTCGACCGGGCGCTGGCCGATATCCAGCAGGGTGTGGCCGCGCTCGATGCGGTCGCCGGGTCGATCGGTGCGGCCACCGCGCGCGTCCGCGATGCCGTTGCCGCCTATGCGCCCGATGTCCGCACGCTTGAGACGAACCTGCGCCAGCGCGCCAGCGACATCACCCACCTCGGGTCTCGCTCGCTGGAATTGATCGACACCTCCGAACTGATCGTCCAGCACGCCGTGGCCCTTGGCGCCGCCAGCAGCGAGCAGACCTTCATCGAGCGGGTCATGACCGACGCTGCCCAACTGTCCAGGCTTCTGGAAACCGCGCTCGACCGTGGCGAGATTTCCGAGGCCGACCTTTTCAGCTCTGATTACCGCCCCATACCGGGCAGCGATCCCGCCCAGGTCATGGCGCCCTTCACCGCACTGACCGACCGGCTCTTCCCCCCCGTGCAAGAGGCCGCGCTACAGCTGTCCGACCGGGTCGTGTTCTGCGCGGCGGTGGACCGCAACGGCTATCTCCCGACGCATAACGCCAGGTTCGCCAAGCCCCAGGGCCGCGATCCGGTCTGGAACGCCGCGAATTGCCGCAACCGGCGGATCTTCAACGACCGGGTCGGCCTCAAGGCCGGTCGCAACACCTCTCCCTTCCTGCTGCAGGTCTACCGCCGCGACATGGGCGGCGGGGAGTACCGGATCATGATCGATGTCTCGGCCCCGATCATGGTACGCGGCCGTGCCTGGGGCGGGCTGCGGCTGGCCTATCTGTGACCGCTTTGCAAAATTCCCGGACCGCAGGGAAGCTGCACGCAATGCCCGGCACTTTTGCAAATATTTCCGGTTCTGCGCCGCAAACTCTGCAAATATTCCACCTGCCGTTTCCGGTAACAGCGTTGCCAGCCCAGCCGACAATGCCGTAACACCAGCAGCGGAGGACATCAGCGGGGGGAAGACGCGATGAGCTATGCGCAGCTTTACGTGTTCCATCCCGGATGATCACATTTCCCCTCGGCGATCTGCCCTGTTCATGGCAAGATCGGTTTTGAGGGAGCTTCG
>JBKHWC010000072.1:0-17336 GCA_046569765.1 Alphaproteobacteria bacterium
AGCGCAAGGGTTGGGCGGCTGGCACCCCCGTCTCGGGCCGGCAAACCGGGGGAGACGGGGGGCCTTTCACCTTTGGCGGTCATCGGCGTCCCCGCCTGTACCGCCCGATCACCCTATCCGCTGATTCCTTTCATCTTTGCTAAAATATCCCCGCCGGAGGCAGCGACAGGGCGACCGGGCGCGCCGGTCAAAGGACAAGCGCGCCGCCGGTGTCGGCCGATCCGGCATGGCGGCGGAAGGCGGCGAAAAGCTCACGGCCGAGGCCGAATTCGTTGCCGGACAGGTCCGCCGTCACGGCGGGGCGCTGGTCGAAGTTCTCGGCCAGGACGGTCAGCGTTCCGGCAACCGCATCGAGCCGGACGATGTCGCCATCCCGCACCCGCGCCAGCGGCCCGCCCGCCGCGGCCTCGGGCGCGACATGGATCGCGGCGGGGACCTTGCCGGAGGCGCCCGACATCCGTCCGTCGGTGACCAGCGCCACCTTCAGCCCGCGGTCCTGCAGGACCGAGAGGGTCGGCGTCAGCGAATGTAGCTCGGGCATCCCGTTCGCCTGGGGCCCCTGGAAGCGGACCACCACGACGGTATCCCCGGTGAACTCCCCCGCCTTGAAGGCGGCCTTCACCGCGTCCTGGCTGTGGAACACCCGCGCCGGGGCCTCGATCACATGCCGCTCGGGCGCGACGGCCGAGACCTTGATCACCCCGCGCCCGAGGTTTCCGGTCAGGAGCTTGAGCCCGCCCTGGTCGGCGAAGGGATCGGTCGCGGGGCGCACGATCCTGTCGTTCAGGCTTGCCGTCGGCCCGTCGCGCCAGGCGAGACGCCCTTCGGCCAGCACCGGCTCTTGCCGGTAGGCGGCGAGGCCGTCGCCCGCCACGGTCTTGGCGTCGGGATGCAGCAGGCCCGCGTCCAGCAGCTGGCCGATCAGGAACTGCAGGCCCCCCGCGGCGTGGAAATGGTTCACGTCCGCCAGGCCATTGGGATAGACCTTGGCCATCAGCGGCACGGCTTCGGAAAGATCGGCGAAGTCCTGCAGGTCGAGAAGCACGCCCGAGGCCCGCGCCATCGCGGGCAGGTGCAGGACCAGGTTGGTCGAGCCGCCTGTTGCCATCAGTCCGACGATCCCGTTCACGTAAGCCCGCTCGTCCAGGATCTCTCCGGCCGGGCGGAAGTCGTTGCCCAGCGCCGTGATCGCCGCCGCGCGTTCGACCGCGGCCACGGTCAGCGCCTCGCGCAAGGGTGTGCCGGGGTTCACGAAGCTGGCGCCCGGCAGGTGGAGGCCCATGACCTCCATCAGCATCTGGTTGGTGTTGGCCGTGCCGTAGAAGGTGCAGGTGCCGGGGCCGTGGTAGCTGGCCATCTCGGCCGCCATCAGTTCCTCACGCGTCGCGCGGCCCTCGGCAAAGGCGTTCCTGACCTTCGACTTCTCGTCGTTGGGGATGCCGCTGGTCATCGGGCCAGCGGGCACGAAGACTGCCGGGATGTGCCCGAAGGTCGCCGCAGCCATGATCAGCCCCGGCACGATCTTGTCGCAGACGCCCAGATAAAGCGCTGCGTCAAAGCAGTTGTGGCTCATCGCCACCCCGCCGCCAGGGCGATCACGTCACGCGAGAAGAGGGACAGCTCCATCCCCGGTTGACCTTGCGTGACCCCGTCGCACATCGCCGGGACGCCGCCCGCGACCTGCACCGTCGCCCCCGCCTTCGCCGCCGCCGCGCGGATCAGGTCGGGGTACCGCTCGAAGGGCTGATGCGCCGAAAGCATGTCGTTGTAGGCGGTCACGATGCCCAGATTGGGGACCTTGGCCGCCGCCAGCGCCGCCTTGGCCTCGCCCATCGCCGCATAGGCATGGGCCTGGTTGCCGCAGCTCAGATGTGCGCGGACCGGGCCTTGCGACACCGCCTGCGCCATCCGGTCGAGATAGCGGCCGCGCGTCTCCTCGGACCGGGCGCGGATGCGGTCGGTGACGCGGGCGATCACGGGATGCAGGCTCATCGGGTCCTCCGGCATGGCTCGCGCGGGATATAGCAACCTTTGTTAGCGCTAACAAGGCCCGCCCGGGGCAAAGCATAGCATCGCAGGGCGGGACGGGGAACCGGATCGGCGGCCAAAGGGTGGGCCTGGCCTTCCGGTCGCGGGGCGGATCGGCTATGGCAGGGGCATGGATGACACGACCGACCCCCGCCGCCTGCCCATTGTCCGCCTCAAGCCCAAGGCCGAGGCGCGGGCGATCCGCCACGGTTTTCCCTGGGTCTATGCCGACGAGTTGGTGACCGACCGCCGGACGCAAGCCCTGGCGCCGGGGACGCTCGCGGTGCTGGAGGATGGCGAGCGGCGGCCGATGGGGCTGGTCACGGTCAATCCGAAATCGAAGATCATCGCCCGGATGCTGGACCGCGACCCCGAGGCGGTGGTGGACGAGGGCTGGTTTCATCAGCGGCTTGCCCGCGCGCTCGCGCTGCGCGAGCGGCTCTTCGACGCGCCCTTCTACCGGCTGGTCCATGCCGAGGCCGACGGCCTGCCGGGCGTGGTGATCGACCGCTTCGGCACGGTCGCCGTGGTCCAGCCGAACGCCGCCTGGGCCGAGGCGCATCTCCCCGCCCTGGTCGCGGCGCTGGTGGCGGTCACGGGCGTGGTGACGGTGGTGAAGAACGGTCAAGGCCGGGCGCGGGGGCTGGAAGGGCTGGCCGAGGAGATGGCGGTCGTCCATGGACCGGCGCCGGAAGGCCCGGTGCCAGTGGCGATGAACGGGGCCACCTATATGGCCGATGTGATGGGCGGTCAGAAGACCGGGCTCTTCTTCGACCAGCGGCCGAACCACGCCTTCGCCGCCCGGCTGGCGCGGGGCGGGCGGGTGCTGGACGTGTTCAGCCATGTCGGAGGCTTTGCGCTGGCGGCACTCGCGGGGGGCGCGCAGAGCGCGCTGGCCGTCGATGCCTCGGCCGCGGCGCTGGATCTGGCGCGCGCCGGGGCAGGGGCCTCGGGCTTCGCCGAGCGGTTCTCCACCCGGCAGGGCGATGCCTTCGAGGTGCTGGAGGCCCTGGGCGCGGAAGGCGCGCGCTTCGATCTGGTGATCTGCGACCCACCGGCCTTTGCGCCGGCGAAACCCGCGCTGGAGGCGGGCCTGCGCGCCTATGAGCGGATCGCCCGGCTGGCCGCGCCGCTGGTCGCGCCGGGGGGCTATCTGGTGCTGTGTTCCTGCAGCCATGCGGCGGACCTGCAGGCCTTCCGCAATGCCAGCGCCCGGGGGATCGGGCGCGGCGGGCGGCGGGGGCAGATCATCCACACGGGCTTTGCCGGGCCGGACCATCCCGTGCTGCCGCAACTGGCAGAAAGCTCGTATCTCAAGGCGCTGGCCTTCCGGCTGGATGGGTAGGGTGGGCACTGTTGCCCAGCCTATGCCTGCGCAGGGCGGGCCGAAGGCGGTTCTCGATGCCTGCGTCCTTTACCCCACCGTCCTGCGCGAGATCCTGCAGGGCGCGGGTGAGGCGGGGCTGTATCAGCCGGTCTTCTCGGACCGCATCCTGCGGGAATGGGTGCTGGCGACCGCGAAGCTCGGCCCCGAGGCGCCCGCCATCGCGGCAGGAGAGGCGGCAGCCCTCCGCGCGGCTTTTCCGCGCGCGCTGGTGGCCGAGCGCAAGGATATCGAGGCGCGGCTCCTTTTGCCCGATCCCAACGACACCCATGTCCTTGCCACCGCCATCGCCAGCGGCGCCGACGCCATCGTCACCTTCAACGCGCAGGATTTCCCCGGCCACGTGCTGGCGGCCGAACAGCTGTCCCGTCGCGACCCGGACGGGTTCCTGTGGGAATTGCACTCGCGCCATCCCGAAATCATGGAGCGCATCGTCGAAGCCGTGCGTGCCAAGGCCGAGGCGATCTCGGGCCAGCCGGTGGCGCTGAAGGCGCTGCTGAAGCGGGCGCGGCTTTACCGGCTGGCGAAGGCGCTGGGGGCCTGACCGGGCGGTGCGCTGGAAGCGCACCCTACGCTGACGTCTCGGTGGTCACGTCATGGCCATAGAGCCAGTCGAAGCGGCTGAGCATCCGGCCCGGCGCGAGGCGGCCGAGCAGCCGCAATCCGCCATGGCCGACGGCGCGCGGCAGGCCCGACAGGTGATAGGCGCGCGCATTGGCGCTGGCCTCGGCCACGATCCGCGTCGTCCGGGGCTTGCGCAAAGCCTGATAGGCCGCAAGCGCCGCCGCCAGCCGATCATGGCGCGCGAGGCAATCGGCCAGGACCCAGGCATCCTCGAGCCCCATGCTTGCGCCCTGCGCCAGGAAGGGCAGGGTGGGGTGCGCCGCATCCCCCAGGATCGCCACGCCCTTCGGGTCCACCCAGGTCCCGGCGACCTTGTGCCGGAAAAGCCCCCAGAGCCAGGGATCCTCCACCCGCTCCAGCCAGCCCTGCACCCGGGGCGAGAAACCCGCGAAGGCCAGCCGCAGGTCCATGCTGTCGTCGCGCAGGGTCCAGCTTTCCTCGGCCCATTTCGCGCGTTCTTCGACCGCCACGATGTTGCGCAAGCTGCCGCCGCGCAGGGGATAGCTGACCAGATGCCGGCCCGGGCCCATATGCACCTCGGCCTCCGAAGCCGCGCCCGGTTCGGCCGGGATCACCGCGCGCCAGGCGACCTGGCGGGTGAAGAACGCCTCCTCCGGCCCGTTCAGCGCCACGCGGACCCTGGAATGGAGCCCATCGGCCCCGATCAGCAGCCCGGTCTCCAGCCGCTCGCCCCCCTCCAGCTTCAACGCCGGACGCGGGCCGGACAGGTCCACCGCCGCCACCTTCGACAGAAGCCGTAGCGTCACCCCGGCCACCTCGGCACCCTTCAGCAGCAGCGCGATCAGATCGGCCCGGTGCAGGAAATGATAGCCCTGATCGGGACGCAGCCGCCCCACCTCCAGCCGCACGACCGGATCGCCCGTCGGCCCGTCCACCAGCTGCACCGCCTCGGCCCGCAGGGATGCCGCCTCCAGCGCCGGATAGAGCCCCAGCGCGCGCAACACGCAGGCCCCGTTGGGCGAGATCTGCAAACCCGCCCCGACTTCGCGGATCGCATCCGCCTGTTCCAGAACCGTGACCGAGGCCCCGCGCAAAGCCAGCGCCCGGGCCACCGCCAGGCCCGCGACGCCCGCGCCCACCACAGTGACGGATTGACCGATCAGGCTCATGCGGACCCCCGAAATGACAACGCCGGACCCTGAGGGCCCGGCGTCAAACCTAAGGCAAGCGCCGGGCCGGCGTCAGTCGTCGCGATGCACCTTCTCGCGCCGCTCGTGCTTTTCCTGGGCTTCCAGCGTCATCGTGGCGATGGGCCGCGCATCCAGCCGCTTCAGGCTGATCGGCTCGCCGGTCACCTCGCAATAGCCGAACTCGCCACTCTCGATCCGGCGCAGGGCGGCGTCGATCTTGGCCACCAGCTTGCGCTGCCGGTCACGGGTCCGCAGCTCCAGCGCGCGGTCGGTTTCCTCGGACGCGCGGTCGGCGATGTCGGGGACGTTGCGGGCGCTGTCCTGCAGGCTGTCGATCGTCTCGGCCGACTGATCCAGAAGCTCCTGCTTCCAGGTGATCAGCTTGCGGCGGAAGTATTCCAGTTGCCGGTCGTTCATGAACGGCTCGTCCTCGGCGGGACGATAGTCGTCGGGGAGGAAAACCTCGGCCTTCATCGAAACTTTCTCCTTCGCGCCGGATCGCTCCGACAGGTGGGCTTCTGTCATCGACGCGCTCCTGTTGGGCGGCCGTGTATCCGAAGGCCGGGGCTTTGTCACTAGCGGTTGCCAGTTTTTCTGCGCATAGGTAGGGTTTGCGAAACTCTGCGCGGCAGGATGTTGTAACCGCCATGAAATTCTCCACCACCGAAAGCTACGTCGCGTCCGATGATCTGGCGCTGGCGGTGAACGCCGCCGTTACCCTGCAGCGCCCGCTTCTGGTGAAGGGAGAGCCGGGGACCGGCAAGACCGAACTGGCGCGCCAGGTGGCCCTGTCGCTGGGCCTGCCGCTGATAGAATGGCATGTGAAATCGACCACCAAGGCGCAGCAGGGGCTGTACGAATACGATGCCGTCAGCCGGTTGCGCGACAGCCAGCTTGGCGACGAACGTGTCCATGACGTGCGCAACTACATCAGGAAGGGCAAGCTGTGGCAGGCGTTCGAAGCCCCCGGCCGCGTGGTCCTGCTGATCGACGAGATCGACAAGGCCGATATCGAGTTTCCGAACGACCTGCTGCAGGAACTCGACCGGATGGAGTTCCACGTCTACGAGACCGGCGAGACGATCCGCGCGCAGCATCGGCCCGTGGTCATCATCACCTCGAACAACGAGAAGGAACTGCCCGACGCCTTCCTGCGTCGCTGCTTCTTCCACTACATCCGCTTTCCCGAGGCCGAGACGCTGGCGGCGATCGTCCGGGTGCATTTCCCCGACATCAAGGACCGGCTCCTGACCGCCGCGCTGACCCAGTTCTACGAAATCCGCGAGGTGCCGGGGCTGAAGAAGAAGCCCTCGACCTCCGAGGTGCTGGACTGGCTGCGGCTGCTGCTGGCCGAGGATCTGGCCCCCGAGGATCTGCGGCAGGACCCGCGCCATGCGCTGCCGCGCCTGCATGGGGCGCTTTTGAAGAACGAACAGGACGTGCAGCTGTTCGAACGTCTCGCATTCATGGCGCGCGGGCAACGCAGCTGACGGTCGGCTCGACAAGCACGCCTCGCGACGATCTCCCGAGGAGGGAGGCGAATCATCCCGGACCGCCCAGAGCGGCGTCGGCCAGGGGTGCTGGAGGGCGGACTGCCCCGACCAGCGGCAATACATCTGGCAGGCAAGGCCACTTCAACCGCGAGGGGTAGTGCCACGAAAATCCGGGATTTTTCGGGAATTGACTCGCCCGGCCATGGACCCTGACACTGGCTCTCGCCTCCTGCTGCCGGGGGCGCCTGTTGCCCGGGTCCTCCGATGCGTCCGATGCTTGCCGCCCTTGCGCTTGTCGCGCTGACTGCCTGCGCGCCGCCCGCGCAGGTCTCGAAAAGCCAGCCCCTGGCCGGGGTGGGGTTCGGCGACCTCTCGCTGCGTGCCGCATCGGGCGCGGTGCCCGCCACCCGCTCGCTCGCCCGCGATTTCATGGACCTCAGTTTCGCACTGGAAAGCGGCCAGACGATCGAGACCTTCACCCGCTTCGAAGGCCCGATCACCGTGACCTTCGCGGGCGCGGTGCCCGCCTCCGCCCCGCGCGATCTGGCCGACCTTCTGTCCCGCCTGCGCTCCGAGGCGGGGATCGACATCAGCCAGACCTCCGGCCCGGCCCGGATCACCGTGGAATTCGCCCGCCGCTCGGATCTGCGCCGTCTTGCCCCGCAGGCCGCCTGTTTCGTCGTGCCGAATGTGGGCTCGCTGGCCGAATACCGCCAGGCGCGCGGGTCCGAGCCGGTGGACTGGGCGCGGATCACCCGGCGTGACCGCGCGGCGATCTTCATCCCGACCGACACCAGCCCGCAGGAAATCCGCGATTGCCTGCACGAGGAACTGGCCCAGGCGCTTGGCCCCCTGAATGACCTTTACCGGCTCTCGGACAGCGTCTTCAACGATGACAACTTCCACTCGATGCTGACCGGCTTCGACATGGAGATCCTGCGCCTGACCTATTCCCCGCGCCTGCAAAGCGGGATGAGCCGGAACGAAGTCGCCGCCCGGCTGGGAACCAGCCCGGTTGCCGTGCCCGACCGCACGCCCCCCGAATGGGTCCAGGCGATCGAGGCCGCGCTTGGCCGGACCGGCGGCCTTGGCGCACGCCAGGCCGCGGCCGAGCGTGCGCTTGCCATCGCGGTCAAGGCCGGCTGGCAGGACAGCCGCGCCGCCTTCAGCCATTTCGCCGTCGGCCGCCTGAGCGCGGGCAGCGACCCCGGCCGGGCGCTCATGGCCTTCGACCGGGCCGCCGCGCTCTGGTCGCGTCTGCCGGGGGGCGAGGTGCAGCTTGCCCATGTCGACATGCAGCTTGCCGCCATGGCCCTGGCCGGCGGCCTGCCCGAGGATGCGGTGCGCCTGACCGACCGGGCGATGCCCGCGGTGCGGCAAAGCGGCAATGCCGCGCTTCTGGCCACGCTGATGCTGGTCAAGGCCGAGGCGCTGGAGGCACTGGGCAACCCTCAGGCTGCGGCGGCGCTGCGGCTCGACAGCCAG
Source organism: Alphaproteobacteria bacterium (assembly GCA_046569765.1). Lineage (GTDB taxonomy): Bacteria > Pseudomonadota > Alphaproteobacteria > Rhodobacterales > Rhodobacteraceae > Tabrizicola. The sequence continues at coordinate 8,166 of JBKHWC010000072.1, forward strand.
CCCTGGGCGCGCTATGGCTTCGGCCCTGACAAGGTGGTCAAGGCCCGGATGCGCGACATCGCCGCCGTGGCCGGGCGTGCCATGAAAGGCTAGGGGCGGGGAACGGCCCCGCGAAAGGGGTCGAATGTTCGTCATCGCTGGGCTGGTCCTCGGGGCATTCTACGGCGGCTGGACCGCGCGCCGTCGCGGCGGCAAACGCGCCGACATCGCGCAATATGCCACCGTCTACGCGATATTCTTCGGACTGATCGGCCTGTTCGTCACCCTTTTCCTTGACCGCCTGCTGTTGGGCTAGGTCATGGCGCGCGCGGAATTTTCGAAAATTCCGCATCGGAGCCTTCAAAGGCTCCGGTCCGGTTTCTTTGAAGAAACCGGGGGCTGACGCATGTTCCTCCCGTTCTTCCAGACCCTGCGGGAGGAAGGGGTGCCGGTCTCGCTGCGCGAGTTCCTGGCCTTTCTGGAGGCGATGGCCGCGGGCCTGGTGATCTATGACGCGGAAGGGTTCTACCACCTCGCCCGCCTGACGCTGGTCAAGGACGAACGCCACATCGACCGCTTCGACCGCGCCTTCGCCCGTGCCTTCCGGGGGCTGGAGGCGATCACACCCGACCAGATCCTGAACGCGCTGGACCTGCCGAAAGACTGGCTGGAGAAACTCGCCGAACGCCACCTCAGCGCGGAAGAACGCGCCCAGATCCAGGCGTTGGGCGGCTTCGACAAGCTGATGGAGACGCTGCGCCAACGCCTTGAGGAACAGAAGGGTCGCCACCAGGGCGGGTCGAAATGGATCGGGACCGCCGGACCTCGCCCTTCGGCGCCCATGGCTACAACCCGGAAGGCATCCGCATCGGCCAGGACGAAAGCTGCCACCGCCGCGCGGTCAAGGTCTGGGACCGGCGCGAGTTCCGCAACCTCGACGGCGACGCGGAAATCGGCACCCGCACGATGAAGCTCGCCCTTCGCCGCTTGCGCCGCTGGGCCCGTGACGGCGCGGTGGAGGAGCTGGACCTTGACGGCACCATCCGCGCCACTGCCGCCCAGGGCTGGCTGGACGTGCAGACCCGGCCCGAACGGCGCAACGCGGTCAAGGTCCTGCTTCTCCTCGACATCGGCGGCTCGATGGACCCGCATATCCGGGTGATGGAGGAGCTTTTTACCGCCGCGAAGGCCGAATTCCGCCACCTGGAAACCTTCTACTTCCACAACTGCGTCTACGAGGGACTCTGGCGCGACAACCGCCGTCGCTGGGACCACCAGACCCCGACCTGGGACGTGATCCGCACCTATGGCGCGGATTGGCGGCTGATCCTGGTGGGCGATGCCGCCATGTCGCCCTACGAGATCACCCATCCCGGCGGCGCCAACGAACACTGGAACCGCGAGGCGGGCGAGGTCTGGCTGCAGCGCCTGCGCGCGCAATGGCCGCACCACCTCTGGATCAACCCGGTGGCCGAGGGCGACTGGCGCTACACCCAGTCCACCACGCTCATCCGCCGGATTTTCGAGGATCGGATGGTGCCGATGACCCTTGACGGTCTTGCCCGTGGGATAAGAGAGTTGCGATGAGCCGCCTTCTCACCCTCTGGCGCGCGCGCCCCTGGCTCACCTTGGCCTTTCTTCTGGCCTGCGCGGTGACGCTCTTCTTCGCGGGCCGACTTGTGGTCTACACCGCCTACTGGTCGACCCACCGCGAGCTGCCGGTCGAACCCTGGATGACCGCCGGCTACGTCGCCCGCTCCTGGGACCTCGACCCGCGCGCGCTCGAGGCGGCGGCGGGCCTCCCCCCGCCTCAGGATCGCGGCCGCCCGCAACCTTTGGCCGAGATCGCCCGCGACCGGGGCCAGCCGGTAGAGGAACTCATCGCCGAGGTCCGGGCCGCCATCGCCACCCTGCGCCCGGATACGGGCCCGTGACAGACTGGCTTCTCGCGCTGGTCCCGCAATATGGCCTCTGGCTTCTGGCGGCGACGACCTTCCTGTCCTGCCTTGCGCTGCCGATCCCGGCCTCGATCCTGATGCTGACGGCGGGGGGCTTCGCTGCCGCGGGCGACCTGTCGCTCTGGCAGGCGATCCTGGCCGCGCTGACGGGCGCTGTGGCGGGCGACGAGCTTGGCTATTGGGCGGGCAGGGGGCTTGGCGCGGGGCTGCTGGCGCGGCTGCGCGCCGATCCGGGGCGGGACCGGCTTCTGGCGCGGGCCGATGCGCTGATGGACCGGCGCGGCCTTTTGGCCGTCTTCCTCTCGCGCTGGCTCCTCAGCCCGCTCGGCCCCTGGGTCAACCTTGCCGCGGGCAGCACCCGCTATGGCTGGCCGCGCTTCACCGCCGCAGGAGTGGCGGGTGAGGGCGTCTGGGCCACGCTTTACGTCGGCACCGGCCATGCCTTCGCGGGCAACATCCAGGCCGCCAGCGACATGCTCGGCTCGGCGCTTGGCATGGTCGGCGGGGCGGGGGCCGTCCTTGCACTTGGCTACTGGCTCTTCTCCAGCCCCGCCGCTGCGGCCCGCCGCCGCAACCGGCACTGATCCCCTTTGCCGCGCGCCCTGCGACCCCCTATATGCTGGCCATGACCAAGCTCCTCCTGCCGCTCGCGCTGGCCGTCCTTTACGCCTATCTGATGCTGCGCTTTTCGGTCTGGCGCACGGGGCGGGTGCTGGACCAGAATTCGCAGCCGCTGACCGACCCGTCGATCACCCGGCTGGCCGACCGGCTGGCTGCCGCGATGGACCTGCCGGAAATCCGCGTCCAGGTCTATGAGGTCGAGCCGATCAACGGCCTTGCCGCGCCCGACGGCCGCATCTTCCTGACCCGCGGCTTCCTGAACCGCAAGGCGCGCGGCGAGGTGACGGCCGAGGAGCTGGCGAGCGTCATCGCGCATGAACTGGGCCATGTCGCGCAAGGCCACATGCGCCGCCGGATGATCGACTTCACTGGCCAGAATGCGGTTTTCGTGATGCTGTCGGCGCTGCTCAATCGTTTCCTGCCCATCGTCGGCATCTGGCTGGCCAACCTGATCTCCACCGCGCTGATGGCCCGCCTCTCGCGCCGGGACGAGTTCGAGGCCGATGCCTATGCCTCGGCGCTTTTGATCAAGGCCGGGATCGGGACTGGTCCGCAGAAATCCCTGTTCCGCAAACTGGATGCCCTGACCCAGAACCGGGCCGAAGGGATCCCGGCCTGGCTCCTCAGCCACCCCCGCGTCGAGGAACGCATCGCCGCGATCGAGGCGAACGAGGCCCGCTGGCTGGGCTAATCCCCCAGCCTCACCCAGACCGGCACATGGTCCGAGGGCTTCTCCTTTCCCCGCACGGCCTTGTCGATCCCCACTTCCTCCAGCCGGTCGGCGGCCTGGGGCGACAGGAGGACATGGTCGATACGGATGCCGTTGTTCCGCTCCCAGGCGACGGCCTGATAGTCCCAGAAGGTATAGACCCCCGGTCCCCTCATCCGCGCCCGGACCGCATCGGTCAGGCCGAGGTTCACCAGCCGGTGAAAGGCCGCCCGGCTTTCCGGCAGGTAAAGCGCATCCGTCACCCAGGCCTCGGGCTTCTTCGCATCCTCGGCCTGCGGAATCACGTTGTAGTCGCCCAGGCAGACGAAGGGCTCCTCGCTGGCGAGCAACTCCTTCACCCGCGCCTCCATCCGCGCCATCCAGGCCAGTTTGTAATCGAACTTCGGCCCCGGAGCCGGATTGCCGTTCGGCAGATAGAGCCCGCAGATCCGCACCGGCCGCGGCCCCTCGACCACCGCCTCGATCCAGCGCGCCTGCTCGTCGCTGTCATCGCCGGGCAGTCCCCGCCGGACATCGCTCAGCGGCCGCTTCGACAGGATCGCGACGCCGTTGAACCCCTTCTGGCCATGTGTCTCCACCCGGTAGCCCATGGCCTCGAAGGCCTCGCGGGGGAAGGCCTCGTCGACCGACTTGATCTCCTGCAGCACGACCACATCCGGCTCGGCCTCCGCCAGCCAGGCCGCCAGCGCCTCCCCCCGCGCCTTGATCCCGTTGATGTTGAAGGTCGCAAGTTTCATCGGCCGGTCCTCCGCTCGACCCATCTAGGCCCGCGGGCCCCGAAGGTTCAAGCCGTCTGCGCCAGCGCCGGTTCCGCCGCGCGGCGCCAAAGCGCATCCACCCGGTCCAGCGCCACGGGATCGAACCGCCCCGCCTCCTCCCAGTAGCGGCCCGAGGGCACCCGGTAATCCAGCGCCGCCTCGGCCGCCAAAGCCGCCTCCGCCGTGGCGGCGCAGAAGGGCAGGGGCCGCGCCCGCCCCGCCGCCGCCCGCGTCACCCGGGGAAACACCAGCCGCGAGGGCCCCGTGGACAGGTTCACCATCGCACAGCCCTGCATCGCCGCCAGCACCATCAGCCGCGCCGCCTTCGCTTCCAGCGAGCGCAAGGTGATATCCGCCCGCAACGGGTCCGGCGTGCCCGCCCCATAAAAATGCGTCGGCCCCGCGGCCGGATAATGCATGTCGCAGCCAAAGACAGCGATCACGCTGGGCCGCAGCGCCGCCAGCGCCCAATAGGCCGCGGTAAAGGCCATCGTCGCCCCGGCATAGACGAACCCGCCATACTGGTTCTGCGCCGGCACGAACGCGGCCTCGGTCACCACCGCCTGATCCGGCCCCGGCACCGGGTGCCGCTCCACCGGGAAGTCATGGGGATAGATCGCCAGGTCCCAATCCGGCCGCACCCGCCAGGCATTGTTGATCGCAAGGATCCGGTCGAACGGCTCCCGTCCCCAGCCCGCAGCGTCCGCCGCCATGGGCGCCGAGCCCAGCATCAGTATCCGCATGTTCCCGCATCCCGACTGTTGTCGGCGAAACCTAGCGCATCCCTGTGACAGGACGAGGGCTTACAGCGAAAAACTCGTGCCGCAGCCGCAACTTGACTTGGCGTTGGGGTTTTCCACCACGAAGCGCGCCCCGATCAGCTCATCGGTGAAGTCGATCACCGCATTGGCCAGGAAGGGCAGGCTGACCTGATCGACCAGGACCTTCTGCCCGTCCTTCTCCAGCACCAGATCGTCTGCGGCCGGTTCGTCCAGCGTGATCGAATACTGAAATCCCGAACAGCCGCCCCCGTCCACCGCGACGCGCAGGGGCTTGGCCTCACCCGTGGCCTCGGCGATCTCGGCCAGGCGGGCAAAGGCGCGATCCGTGACTTTCGGCGGCAGCGTCAGTTCCATGACTGTTCCCGTATCCTTCGGCGGCTGCGGCAAATATATGAAACCAGACCGCTCCTCACAAGGCGACCCGATGCTTGCCCCCTTTGCCTGCCAGCCCGACGCCAGCCGAGGCCGCCTCTGGCCGGAACGCCTGTCCTCCTTCCGCTCGCCCTATCAGCGCGACCGCGACCGGATCATCCATTCCTCGGCCTTCCGCCGCCTCAAGCACAAGACGCAAGTGTTCGTCGAACACGAAGGCGACTACTATCGCACCCGCCTGACCCATACGATCGAGGTGGCGCAGGTCGCCCGCACCATCGCCGGCGTGCTGGGCCTGAACACCGACCTCGCCGAAGCCGTCGCGCTGGCGCATGACCTCGGCCACACGCCCTTCGGCCATACCGGAGAGGACGCGATGGAACGGCTGATGGCCCCCTATGGCGGCTTCGACCACAATGCCCAGGCGCTGCGGATCGTGACGAAGCTGGAACGCCATTACGCCGATTTCGACGGGTTGAACCTCAGCTGGGAAACCCTTGAAGGCATTGCGAAACACAACGGCCCCGTGACCGGCGACAACGCAGACAGGAAGCACGACGGCCCGCTGCCCTATGCGCTCGCCGAGGTCAACGCCCAGTGGGACCTCGAACTCGATACCCATGCGTCAGCCGAGGCGCAGGTCGCCGCCATCGCCGATGACGTGGCCTATTCCCACCACGACCTGCACGACGGCCTCCGTTCCGGCCTCTTCACCGAGGACGACCTGATGGAGCTGCCCGTCACCGGCCCCGCCTTTGCCGAGGTGGACCAGCTTTATCCCGGTCTGGAAAAGATGCGCCGACGCCACGAGGCGCTGCGCCGCGTCTTCGGCCGCATGGTCGAGGACGTGATCGCCGTGGCCCAGAACCGCCTGGCCGCCGCCCAGCCGCAATCGGTGGACGACATCCGCCACATGGGCACGACGATCATCCGCTTCTCGAAACCGCTATATCAGGAGTTGAAGGCCGTCCGCAGCTTCCTCTTCCACCGCATGTACCGCGCGCCCAGCGTCATGGCGGTCCGGGCCGAGGTGACGCGGATGATCGACGACCTCTTCCCGCTCTTCCTTGCCAGGCCAGAGCTTTTGCCGCCGGAATGGCAGGCCGACGTGCAGGCGGCGCAAAGCGAAACCGACCTCGCCCGCACCGTGGCCGATTACGTCGCCGGGATGACCGACCGTTTCGCGATCCAGGAACACCAGCGCCTCTGCGGCTGAACGCCTGGCCCTTTCATACTGGCAAAAATATCCCCGCCGGAGGCACGCCGAGCGGCTTTGCGTCCTTCACGCAAAGCCGCGAGACAAAAGGACTTCGCGCCGCAAGGCGCTCGATTCAACAGACCCTCAGGCCCGGCGCGCCGCCGCCACCCAGATCCCCGCCAGGACCAGCGACAGGATCATGTTCCACCCGGCCATGGAAATCCCCAGCATCTCCCAGGCAATGGCATCGCAGCGGATCGGCGCGGCGATCGGGGCCGAGGGGTTGAGGAGGTCGGCCGTGGAAATGCCGCTGATCGACCCGGCCGTGCAGGTCGCCAGACCCTCCCACCAGCCCTGTTCGACGCCGACATGGAACCCGCCGATCCCGGCCGTTGCCAGTGCCGCCAGCGCCCCCGCCCAGGCCAGGCCGCGCCAGCCGGTGGCCAGCGCGATGACCCCGATCAGGATCGCCGCCGCATGGGGCCAGCGCTGCCACAGGCACAGCTGGCAGGGGGCAAGACCGCCGAAGTACTGGAAGGCAAAGGCCCCACCCAAGAGCCCGACCGAGCCGAGCGTGGCCAGGAGGATCAGCATTTGGCGCGACAGGGTCATGGGCAAGTCTCGGCTGCGGAGGTCGCGCGGACCATAGGCCAATGCCGGTCCAAGGGGAAGGGGAACCGAAGTCGCAACCGTGCCGTTTGTCATTTCGCTTCCGTCGCCGGCCGGAACGGGTCAGATTTGACAGGATCATGGCGGGCGGCTTGGTTAGGGAATCGTGTACGCCCGAAGCCAAGGCATTGATTTTGAAGGGTTCACCAGCCTGTCCACGCGTGGACAGGCCCAAGGATCGGAAAGGGCAGGGCATGGACTGGCGCGGACGCAGGGGAAGCCGCAACATCGAGGACCGCCGCAGCACGGGCGGCGGCGGGCCCCGGATCACCCTCGGCGGCGGCCGCCGCTCGGTCCGGGCCGGCGGAATCGGCGGGGCCGGGGCGATCGTGGTACTGCTCCTTGCCCTCTTCCTTGGGGTGGACCCCGGCCAGCTTCTCGGCCCCAACGGGCTTGACGGCGGGCTCGGGTCCTCCACCCCGACCGAGCTGACCGAGGCCGACCGGCAGGAGGGCGAGTTCGTCTCGGTCGTCCTCGCCGATACCGAGGAAATCTGGGCCCAGGTCTTCCGGGACCAGCTGGGCGAGACCTACCGCCCCGCCACCCTCGTCCTCTTCAAGGAGGCCACCCGCTCTCCCTGCGGCGGCGCGTCCGAGGCGACGGGCCCCTTCTACTGCCCGGCCGACCGCAAGGTCTATCTCGACACCGCCTTCTTCACGACGCTGCACCGCCAGCTCGGCGCGGGCGGCGACTTCGCCGCCGCCTATGTGGTCGCCCACGAGATCGGCCACCACATCCAGAACGAACTCGGCATCCTCTCCGAGGCGAACCGGGTCCGCCAGCAGGTCAGCCAGGCCGAATCCAACGCGATCTCCGTGCGGATCGAGCTGCAGGCCGACTGCCTCTCCGGGATCTGGGCCCGGGGCGCGCAGGACATGCTGGGGGTGGTCGAGCCGGGCGACCTGGAAGAGGCCGTAACCGCCGCCCGCCAGATCGGCGACGACACGCTGCAACGAAACGCCGGCCAGCGCCCGATGCCGCACACCTTCACCCACGGCACGTCCGAGCAGCGGTCGCGCTGGTTCATGACCGGGTTGCGTTCGGGGCAGCTGGCCGATTGCGACACCTTCGCGACCGACCGGCTGTGACGCGTTGACGGCCGCAGGGCAAGGCGATAGACCCATGCCCGGTGGCCCGAGTGGCGGAATGGTAGACGCAGCGGATTCAAAATCCGTCGCCGCAAGGCATGCGAGTTCGAGTCTCGCCTCGGGCACCAACTTCCTTCAACGATTCGACCAGTTTGCCCGTTTCGTGACCAGAGCCGCTTTTGTGGGCGGATCATTTCGGGGCCGGAAACTGGCGGGCGGATCGGGGGGGCGGACAGGTCTGAAAGTCCAGCGCCGCAGGAAGGAATATCCGACCTCCGCCACATTCGTTCGCAACCCAAAGGCAATAGGCAAGACGTGGCAAAAATCTGACGTAAAAGCAATGGCTTGAACGATGGATGCTTTGCGGCGCTGCGGGTTCTGGCCGCGCATGATGATGGTTAACGGCGGTGACCCTTGTTCGCGCTATCAGCCGCGCGCCCGAATTCCGCGGAATTGACCCGAGCGAAAGGCAGAAACGACTTTTCATCGACATCGACCTGACCTACCTGCCAATTAAGGAACGCGCCGAGAGCCTCGACGAGATCAATGCCGCAATGGATCGCATCGCGGCCGCCATCGAGACCAGCATTCGCGGCGCGAAATCGCAGCGCATCCAAGGCGGCGGCGGCGGAGCAACGCGGCTTCTGGCGCGCCTCGGGCATGCCGAGATCAAGATCGAAACCTCGCCTGTGACCCGTGGCGTCGTCCACGACCCGGAGATCCGGACCGTCTCTGCAGCCGTGGAAGATGCCTATGGCTATGCCGAAATGCAGATCGTCTCGTTCGAGGACCTGTTCGCAGGCAAACTGCACGCTGCCCTCGACAGGCAGCATCCCAGGGATCTCTACGACGTCACGCTCCTCTACGAAAACGAGGGCCTGACGCAGGACCTCTTCCAGACCTTCCTGATCTACGTCGCCAGTTCGCCCCGTCCGGCGCATGAGTTGCTCGATCCGAACCTGATCGATCTCGGGCACCCCTACGCGCGGGAATTCGAGGGCATGACCAGAACACCC
>JBKHWC010000073.1:0-16882 GCA_046569765.1 Alphaproteobacteria bacterium
TGGGGGACCGCGTGTTCCACCAGAAGTTCGGGTATGGCGAGATCATGGGGATCGAGGGTGACAAGCTGGATATCGAATTCGACCGGGCAGGCGCGAAGAAGGTCGTCGCGCGCTGGGTGATCCCGGCCGACCAGGTGGATGACGTGCCTTTTTAGGCGAAACCGAATTCCGTTCGGAAATCGCTCAGCGCCAGGTTTTCGCCCGCTCCAGCAGGTGGACGACGATCCCCGCGACCAGCCCCCAGAACGCCGCGCCGATGCCGAAGGCGGCAACCCCCGATCCGGTGACCGCCAGCGTCAGCGCGGCGGCGAAACGCTGCTCCGGGGCCGCGAAGGCTGCCGTCAGCGCGCCCATGAGAGGCGACAGCAGCGCCAGCGCCACCAGTGCCAGGACCACCGGGCCGGGCAGGGCAGCGATCAGTTGCAGGACCGTCGGTGACAAGAGGCCCAGCACCACCCAGGCGCCCGCATAGGCCAGGCCCACGACCCAGCGTCGGTCCTTCTCGGGGTGGACGTCCGGGCCAAGGCAGATCGCCGCGGTAATCGCGGCCATACTGGTGGTATGCGCTCCGAAGGGGGCACTCAGCGCCGAGAGAAGGCCGGTGACGGTCAGGGCAGAGGCCACGGGCGGCTCGTATCCGGCAGCGCGCAGGGTGGCGAAGCCCGGCAGGTTCTGGCTGGCCATCGTCACCAGATAGAGCGGCAGGCCGAGGCCAAGGAGGACCGAGGGGCGGAACACGGGCAGCACCGGCTCCAGCACCGGGGCGGCCAGTGTCAGGCCCGAAAGGTCGGTGCCGGTCGCCAATGCCAGCGCGATCCCGCTGGCAAAGGCCGCCATCACCGCCATGGCGGGGTTCCACAGCCGCACGACCAGAAAGCTCGCAACCATGGGCATGACAATCGCTGGAAGCGCCTCGGCCGCGCCAGCGCCCTTCAGGCAAAACGGCAGCAGGACTCCGGCCAGCATGCCGGCGGCGATTCCATCGGGGATGCGCGCTACCAAGGCGCCCAACGGGCGCAACAGGCCCGTTGCCGCGATCAGCAAGCCCGCGACAAGGAAGGCGCCAATCCCCTCGGCCAGGCTGATTCCCTGGGTCGCGGCGATCAGGGCCGCACCGGGGGTGGACCAGGCCAGCACCACCGGGACCCGCGATTGCCAGGAGAGGAAGGCCGAGCCAAGGGCTTTGGCCAGCGATACGGCCAGCAGCCAGCTTGCCGCCTGCGTCGCTGTCGCTCCCAGCGCGGTCGCCGCGGCCAGGACAATGGCCACGCTGGCCGCATAGCCGACCAGCGCCGCCACCGCCGCCGCCGAGATCACCGATTGCCGCATGTCGCACTCCGCCTGGGTCGGGCGGACTATCCGGTGAGGCGGGCGGAGCTGCAAGGGGGAGGGGGCGGCGACCCGAGGGAGGAGGATGGGGTCGCCGCCCTGTCTGCATGCCCGAGGGAGGAGGAGGGCATCGCAAGACCGTCGGGGCCAGGCCCCGGAATGGGGGGCGGCGGTGCCTGGGAGGAGGAGGGGCACCGCCGCGGTATCGAACGCCCAGGGAGGAGGAGGGGCGTCCAACGACGTTGGGCCTTACGGCCCGGAAAGGGGTGCGGCAGCTCCTTGGGAGGAGGAGCGGAGCCACCGCAGGATCCGGCGCCCAAGGGAGGAGGAAGGGCGCCCGATGTCTTGGGCCATTTCGGCCCGGAATGAAGATGCGGCGGCTCCTGGGAGGAGGAGGGGAGCCGCCGCCTGTTCAGACGCCCGAGGGAGGAGGAGAGGGCGTCCAAAGCGGGTGGGCCCTGCGGCCCGAAGGTTTTTGCGGCGGCCCCGAGGGAGGAGGAGAGGAGCCGCCGCTGCCAGATGACCCGAGGGAGGAGGAGAGGGTCACCGGGTTCGAAAGGGCGGCGATGCCAGGGAGGAGGAGGGCATCGCCGCCGATCGCACAGGTCCCGGGGAGGAGGATCGGGACCTCACGAAAACTCACTTGCCGTAGGCGGCCTCGCGGGCGATCGCAGGGATCGACAGGCGGCTGATGCCAAGATCGTTCAGCTCGCGGTCGGTCAGGGCGTTCAGCTCGGCCACGGTGCGGGCATAGACCCGACGGGTCTGGATCGCGGTCAGGACAAGGTCCCTCAGCTCGGCCAGGAAGCCCTTGCGGGCCACGCGGGAGGTGTTGACATATGCCATGGTGTTCGAAGCCTCTATCAGTTCGTCAGCAACGTTCTGTTGCGCTGTTGCCGATAACATGGGCCGATTGCTGCAACTGCACAATAGCGCCCTATCGCAATGCTGCCATGCGGCATCCGCATGGCTCGGGTCACGGAAATGTCATGCAATTTTAACCTCTTCGCCGAATTTTTGAGCGTTTGGTCAACAGCTCTTGCCCTTCTGCGCAAAGATCACGACCTTAGGGTAATTTCTATGCGACGGGGGAACGGATGTCAGTGGATCGCGATCAGGTGATGCGGGTCTTGGCGGGGGTCGCGCACCCCGGCGGCGGCGATCTGGTGGGTCGCGACCTGATTCGCGCCTTGGCCGTCGAGGGCGGCGTGGTGCGCTTCGTGATCGAGGCCGCGACGCCCGACGAAGCGCGGGCGCTGGCCCCGGCCCAGGCCGAGGCCGAGGCCAGGCTGAAGGCGTTGCCGGGGGTGACCTCGGTCCAGGTGGTGATGACGGCGCATGGGCCGGCGGCGAAGGCTGCCCCCCCGACGCTGAAGATCGGCCAGCACCCGACACCGCAGCAGGGCGGGCCGCAAAGGATCTCGGGGATCGACCGGATCATCGCGGTCGCCAGCGGCAAGGGCGGCGTGGGGAAATCCACGGTCGCCTCGAACCTGGCGGTTGCACTGGCGCGGCGCGGGCGGCGCGTGGGCCTGCTGGACGCCGATATCTACGGGCCGAGCCAGCCAAAGATGATGGGGGTGAACCGCAGGCCCTCCAGCCCGGACGGCAAGACCATCGAGCCCCTGGTCGCCCATGGCGTCACGATGATGTCGATCGGGCTGATGCTGAAAGAGGACGAGGCCGTGGTCTGGCGCGGGCCGATGCTGATGGGGGCGTTGCAGCAGCTTCTGGGTCAGGTCGCCTGGGGCAAGCTCGACGTCCTTATCATCGACCTGCCGCCAGGAACCGGGGATGTGCAGCTGACGCTCTGCCAGCGGACCCAGCTGACCGGCGCCATCGTGGTGTCGACGCCGCAGGACGTGGCGCTTCTGGACGCGCGCAAGGCGCTGGACATGTTCGGCAAGCTCAAGACGCCGGTCCTGGGACTGGTCGAGAACATGTCGACCTTCGTCTGCCCGAACTGCGGCCATGAAAGCCACATCTTCGGTCATGGCGGCGTGGCGGCCGAGGCGGCGAAGCTGGACCTGCCATTCCTTGGCGAACTCCCCCTGGCGCTGGATGTGCGCGTCGCAGGTGACAGCGGCACGCCGATCGCAGCGACCGACAGCCCGCTGGCGGCGCCCTATCTCGCCCTGGCCGACCGGCTGATCGCGGGCGGGATGGGCTGAGGCCCCCTTACAGCCTGACCGCCAGAAACCCGCCCTTGTGGCGGGTTTTTGCTTGGGACGGGAATTTCTGTTGAGTGCATACCAACTGGTCGGTATCTTGAATCCACGGCGACTCGCAAAGGGCTTGCGCCAGAGGGAGGAGAAAAGATGACCCATTTCATTCGCACGGTGTTGTGGTTCAACGGCCGCGGCCGCGAGGCGGCTGACTTCTACTGCAGCCTTATCCCGAACAGCCGGGTCGAAAGCAGCTATTCCAGCGACAACGGCGGGCCCGAGGGGGACAGCCATTTCGAAGTGGTGGATTTCACCCTGAACGGCGTACCCTACCAGATCCTTGATGCCGGCCCGATGTTCCCGCTGTCGGAATGTGTCTCGGTCTCGGTCAGCACGCCCGACCAGGCCGAGACCGACCGGCTGTGGGAGGCTCTGGCCGCGGGTGGGGGCAGCCACGGCCCCTGCGGCTGGCTCAAGGACCGTTACGGCCTGTCCTGGGAGGTGGTGACCGCGCTGATGACCACCCCGGACAAGGCTCGGGCCGAACGGGTGCTGGCGGCGGTGATGCAGATGGGCAAGATCGACATCGCCACCGTCGAGGCCGCCGCGCGCGAGGCGGCCTAGGATGCGCCGCGTCAGGATCATCGAGCATATCTCGCTTGATGGTGTCATCCAGGCGCCGGGCGGGCCGGAAGAGGACCGGGAAGGCGGGTTCGCCTGTGGCGGCTGGGCCTTCCCGTCCCACGACCCGCAGGTTGGCGCGGCGGTCGACGCGGCCCATGGGCAGGGATTCGACCTGCTTCTGGGGCGCAAGACCTATGACATCTTCGCGGGCTATTGGCCGAGGCAGGCCGGCCCGATGGCCGACGCCCTGAACCGCGCCCGGAAGTTCGTCGCAACCCACCGGCCCGACAGCCTCGCCTGGGGCCCGGTGGAAAGCCTGGGGCAGGACATCGCTGCAGACATCTCCAGGGTGAAACTGGAGGACGGCCCCGACCTCATCGTCTGGGGCAGCTCGACCCTTACCCCGCTTCTTGTCGCGGAAGGGCTGGCCGACGAGGTGGTCCTTCTTGTCTTCCCGGTTCTGATCGGGCGCGGCAAGCGCCTGTTCTCGGACGCGGTCCAGCCAAGCGGACTTGAACTGCTCCACAGCAAGGCGGCGCCCTCGGGCGTCCTCATATCAACCTACAAACCCGCCGGCGCCCTGCGCACCGGCAGCTTCTGAACAGGAGGTTCGGATGGAAGACGTATCCCAGGACCAGCGCTATCGGCCGGAAGACCGGATCATGCAGGGCGTGATCCCCTATCTCTGCCTCGCCGGCAAGGCGGGCGCGGCGGCGGACTTCTATATGAAGGCCTTCGCCGCCAAGGACATCGGCCGGATGCCGATCGAGGGCAACCCGGGCCAGTACATGCATCTTCAGCTCGACATCAACGGGGGCGCCTTGATGCTGACCGACCATGTCGGGATGCCCAGCGTCGAGGAGGGGACCGACCCGCTGCCGCGCGGGCATCTGCAACTGGTCGTCCCGGATGGCCAGGCCTGGTGGGACCGCGCGGTGGCGGCCGGTTGCACCGTCGTCGCCCCGTTCCAGCGGCAGTTTTGGGGCGACAGCTGGGGCTTGCTGCGCGACCCGTTCGGGATCTACTGGGCCGTGTTGACACCCGATCCTGCGCTCTGGGACAAGGAGAGGTGAACAGGGTGGGTGGAACGTGACGACAAGGACCCGTGTCCCCAGGGGCGAGGCGCGCGCGCGGCTGATCGAGGCCGCGCGCCGTCTGGTGCGCCACAAGGGCTTTGCCGCGACCAGCGTCGATGACCTTTGCGCCGCCGCCGGGGTGACGAAAGGGGCCTTCTTCCACCATTTCGCCAGCAAGGAGGCGCTGGGGGTCGCGCTGATCGACGACTGGACCCAGACGACGGGGGCGATGTTCGCCGCCCATCCCTACAACAGCCTGCCCGATCCCCTGGATCGGCTGTTCGGCTATCTCGACCTGCGACGGGAAATCCTGGGCCAGCCGCTGCCCGAGTTCTCCTGCGTCGCGGGAACGACGGTGCAGGAAGCCTATGAAAGCTCGCCCCCGATCCGCGCGGCGGCCGAGCGCAGCATCCGCTCTGGCTTCGACCATGTGCTGCCGCATCTGAGGCAGGCACTGGCGGCCCATCCCGTGCCGGGCGTGACGGCCGAGGGGCTGGCCCAGCAGTTCCAGGTGGCGACCCAGGGCGGGATCATCCTGGCGAAGGCGCTGAACGACCCCGCGCCCGCCCGCGCGGCCTTCGACCATCTTGAGCGTTACCTCCGGCTCCTCTTCGGCCGCCCGGCCTGACCGCCCCTGACCGGGTGCGGATTCCGAATCACAGTCATGGGAAATCGTGGGAACGGCTGGAGATCCGGCTGTCTCTGCGCCGGGTTTCCGGGCAGGTTTGCATGGGTTACGCCGGGAAGCAGCGGATTCACGGAACATTCACAGGCGGATCGCGAAGCGTCATGGGAGATCACGGGACTGTCAATCCGCGTGATGGGTCCACAAGATCTAGCGTGAGCTTTGGGGTTTCTTCCCTACTAATGGAAGGTTCTGCCTTGCGCCCGCCACAAGATGCTGCTTTTCGACCCCTTCGACCACAAGATCCGGCCCATTGTCTCCCAACTTTTCCCTTGATTTCCCATTCAATCCCATGCACCTTGGCTTCACGACGATGCGATGGGCAAGTGAAAGCAGGGGCGGCTCAAAGACCCCGAACAAGGCGTAAGGCAGCTTCATACAGGCAGCCCCTTTCATCGGCGTAACAGATCCGGCGCGCGAGCGAGCAGACATCTCCCCCAGGTGGCGCGCGTAGCTGGACGCCCAGCGATGGGACAGCGGCGGATCGGGTAGTGGCAGCAACCCGGTCCGCCTTTTCCATTTCATCGCCCCGGGCAGAACGTGGAATGGAAAAGGCCAGGCGATGGCAGAGGCGTTCAGAGGCGAGTTCTACCAGAAGGTAGACGGGAAGGCGCGGGTCTCGATCCCGGCCGCCTTCCGCGCCGTCTTGAACGCGGACGACCCCCAGAAAGGCGAAAAGGGTGGAGCGCGCCTCTACATGGTCTACGGCGGCAAGTCGCGGACCTTCGTCGAATGTTACTCCAAGCGCGGGGCGGACCAGCTGGCCGAGGATATCGAGGCGATGGAGATGGGCTCGCCCGAGCGCACCCGGGCCGAGCGTGACCTGATCAGCCGCTCGGTCATGGTGGAAATCGACGGCGACGGCCGCATCGTCCTGCCGCAGAAGGTGCGCGAGAAGATGGGGTTCTCGGGCGACCTGCCCGGCGATGCCGAGGCCGCCTTCGCGGGCTTCACCAACCGCTTCCGGCTTTATCGCAAGGAAGTCTACGAGGCCGAGCTCGAGGCCGAGGAAGATGATGACATCGATCCGCTGACGCTGGTCGGGCGGCACAAGCGGGCGGGGTAGGTCATGAAGGGTCCGCTGCCCCGGTCCTCTGAAACTGGCCCCGATGATCCTCACATTCCGGTCCTGATCGACGCGATCCTGCGGGAATGTGCGCCGGTCTCTGGCCTCTGGCTGGACGGGACGCTTGGGGCAGGGGGCTATACCCGCGCATTGCTGGCGGCGGGGGCTGGTCGCGTGATCGGCGTGGACCGCGATCCGCTGGCCTTGCAGATGGCCGAAGGCTGGGCGGGCGCCTATGGCGACCGGCTGCGGCTGGTGGCGGGGACCTTCTCGGATCTGGACGAGCTGGCCGGCGAGCTGCTGGACGGCGTGGTCCTCGACCTTGGCGTCAGTTCCATGCAGCTTGACCAGGCCGAGCGCGGGTTCTCCTTCATGAAGGACGGCCCGCTCGACATGCGGATGAGCCAGGCCGGCCCTTCCGCTGCCGATCTGGTGAACACGAGCGATGAATCCGTGCTGGCCGACATCCTCTATCACTACGGCGAGGAACGCGCCTCGCGCCGGATCGCCCATGCCATCGTCGCAGCGCGCCAGCTTGAGCCGATCACCACGACCGCCAGGCTGGCCGAGATCGTCGCCAAATGCCTGCCGCGCCCCAAGCCCGGACAAAGCCACCCCGCGACGCGCAGCTTCCAGGCGATCCGCATCGCGGTGAACACCGAATTCCAGGAACTGGCCGAGGGGCTCAACGCCGCCGAACGCGCGCTGAAACCGGGCGGCCTGCTGGCCGTGGTGACCTTCCACAGCCTGGAAGACCGGATCGTCAAACGCTTCTTCCAGCTTGCCTCCGGCCACGACTCCAACGCCAACCGCTACGCCCCCGCGAAAGCCGACACCCAAGCCCGGTTCGAGATGGTCACCCGCAAGGCCGTGGCCCCGGACGAGGCGGAAGTCGCCCGCAATCCCCGCGCGCGGTCGGCGAAGCTCCGGGTCGGCCGCCGCACCGCCGCCCCGGCGCAGACGCTTGCCCCGGCCGACCTCGGCCTGCCGGAGATCCAGAAGAAAGGACGCCGCTAGATGCGCCCCGTGCTGTATGTGATTTCCTTCCTCGCCCTCATCGCGCTGGGCTTCTGGGCCTATCGTGAGAACTACGCGACCCAGGCCGCGCTGAAAGAGGTGGAAAGCCTGCAACGCCAGATCGTCGGCCTGCGCGAGGCGCTGTCCGTCCAGCGCGCCGAATGGGCCTATCTGAACCGCCCCGACCGGCTGCGGGAACTCGCCACCGTCAACTTCGACCGCCTCGGCCTGCTGCCGATGGAACCCAGCCAGTTCGGCAGCGCGGCGCAGGTCGCCTATCCGCGCGCGGGCCTGCCCGACATCGACTTCCCGGTCGACATCCAGGCCGAAACCCCCAGCGAAGAGGGCCTGTGATGCGCACCCCCCTCCGCCCGCTTGCCCGGATCCTTCAGGCCCGCGAGGACGGGCTGAACCCCGACCAGATCGAGAAGGAAAACCTCCGTCTCCGGCATGAGGCGTTGCGCGAGAAGTCCCGCGCCCGCGCCGAATTCCGCCTGCTGATCCTCTGCGTCAGCTTCGTCTGCGCCTTCGGCGCGATCGGCGCGCGCATGGGCCTGATGGCCGCGACCGAGCCGGTGGAGCCGCGCGCCAGCGCGCCGGGGGCCGAGATCATCGCGCAACGCGCCGACATCACCGACCGCAACGGGCGGATCCTTGCGACCAACATGACCACCCACGCGCTTTACGCCCATCCCAAGGTCATGGTCGACCCCAAGGGCACCGCGCGGAAGCTGGCCGAAATCTTCCCCGACCTCGACCCCGCCGCGCTGGAACGGCGCTTCACCGACGGGCGCAGCTTCGTCTGGATCAAGAAGGTCCTCAGCCCCGAACAGATGCAGCTCGTCCACGAAATCGGCGACCCTGGCCTGCTGTTCGGCCCGCGCGAGATGCGGCTTTATCCGAACGGCACGCTGGCCGCGCATGTGCTGGGGGGCACGTCCTTCGGCGCGGAAGGTGTCCATTCGGCCGAGGTGATCGGCACCGCCGGCATCGAAAAGGCGCTGGACGCGCGCCTGCGCGACCCGGCCCAGGCGGGCAAGCCGCTGACCCTCTCGCTGGACCTCGGCGTGCAGGCCACGGTTGAGGAAGTGCTCTACGCCGGCATGACCATGCTGAACGCCAAGGGCGCGGCCGCGATCCTGATGGATGCGCGGACCGGCGAGATCATCTCGCTCGTCTCGCTGCCGAACTTCGACCCGAACGACCGGCCGAACCCGCTGGTGGACAAGAACGCCGAACCCGGCGACAGCCCGCTCTTCAACCGGGCGGTGCAGGGGGTCTATGAACTGGGCTCGACCTTCAAGATCTTCGCCGCCGCGCAGGCGATGGAACTGGGCCTCGTCACGCCCGAGACCCTGGTCGACGCCAATGCCCCCATGGTCTGGGGCCGCCACCGGATCAAGGAATTCGAAGGCAAGAACTACGGCCCGCTCCTGTCCGTCACCGATGTGATCGCGAAATCGTCGAACGTGGGCACAGCGCATATCGCGCTGATGATCGGCCCCTTGCGCCAGCAGGCCTTCCTCAAGGCGCTTGGCTTCTTCGAGCCGACGCCGCTTGAACTGGTCGAGGCCCCCGGCGCGCGGCCGCTGATCCCGAAGAAATGGCCCGAGATCGTGACGATCACCACCTCTTACGGCCACGGCATGTCGGCCAGCCCGATGCACCTTGCCGCCGCCTATGCCGCCATCGCCAATGGCGGCGTGATGATCAAGCCCACGCTCCTGAAGCGCGAGGGCGCGACGACCGGCGTCCGGGTGATGAGCGAGGCGACCGCCATGGAGTCGGTCGCCATGCTGCGCCGCGTGGTGACCGAGGGCACGGCCTCGCTGGGCGAGGTGCCGGGCTATGAGGTCGCGGGCAAGACCGGGACCGCGGACAAGCCCAAGAAGTCGGGCGGCTATTATGACGACAAGGTGATCAACACCTTCGCCTCGATCTTCCCGGCCTCGAACCCGCAATATGTGCTGATCGTGACCCTGGACGAACCCCTGGATACCACGCTTTCCGAGGCGCGGCGCACCGCGGGCTGGACGGCCGTCCCCGTCGCCTCCGAGATCATCCGCCGCGTCGCGCCGCTGATGGGGCTGCGACCGAAACTTGAACCTCCGGCTGCGGATGCGGTAACAGCCGCCAGCAACTGACGGGGGTATCACATGGCGGCGCGCACGATACGGCTATCCGACCTCGGGTTGACCGCCCGGGCCGGGCGCGACCCGGCGCTTTCGGGCCTGACGGCGGACAGCCGGGCCGTGCAGGCGAGGATGCTCTTCGCCGCCCTGCCGGGGACCTCGGTCCATGGCGCCCGCTTTCTGCCTGCCGCGCTTGAACAGGGCGCGGCGGCGATCCTGACCGATGCCGAGGGCGCGCGCCTGGCGGCCGAGCCGCTGGCCGCCACGGACGTGGCGCTGGTCGTGGCCGAGGACCCGCGCGCCGCGCTGGCCTGCGCCGCCGCGCTCTGGTTCGGCCCGCAGCCCGATTGCATGGTCGCGGTGACCGGCACCAACGGCAAGACCAGTGTCGCGACCTTCACCCGGCAGATCTGGGCCGCCCTTGGGCATGAAGCGATCAACATCGGCACCACCGGGATCGAGGGCGCCTGGACCGCCCCCTCCAGCCACACGACGCCCGACGCGATCACGCTGCAGAAGCTGCTGGCCGCCGCAGCCAGGGACGGCGTGACCCATGCGGCGATGGAGGCCTCCTCGCACGGGATCGATCAGCGGCGACTGGATGGCGTACGGCTCATGGCGGCGGGCTTCACCAACCTGACGCAGGACCATCTCGACTATCACGGCACGATGGAGGCCTATTTCCAGGCCAAGGCGCAGCTTTTCACCCGCCTCCTGCCCGAGGACGGGGTCGCCGTCATCAACCTCGATGGCGCGCGCGGCGACGACATGGCCGAGCTTGCCCTTGCCCGGGGCCTGCGGGTCCTGACCGTGGGCAAGGGGCCCGGCGCCGACCTCCAGATCGCCGCGACCCGGCCCGATGCGACGGGGCAAGAGGTCCGCTATCTCTGGCAGGGCCGCGCTTTCCAGACGCGGCTGGGCCTGATCGGCGCCTTCCAGGCCGAGAATGTGGCCGTCGCCGCGGGCCTGGTGATCGCGGCCGGAGAGACGCCCGAGGCGGTGCTGGCCGTCCTGCCGCGCCTGACGGGCGTGCGCGGCCGGATGCAGCTGGCCGCGACGCGCAAGAACGGGGCGGCGGTCTATGTGGACTATGCCCATACCCCCGACGCGCTTGAGACTGCGCTGAAGGCGCTGCGCCCGCATGTGATGGGCCGGATCATCGTCGTCTTCGGCGCGGGCGGCGACCGCGACCGGACCAAGCGCCCGCTGATGGGTGCGGCCGCCAAGGCCCATGCCGACGTGCTTTACGTCACCGACGACAACCCGCGCACCGAGGACCCCGCCTCCATCCGTGCCGCGATCCTGGATGCCTGTCCCGAGGCGCATGAGGTCGGCGACCGGGCCGAGGCGATCCTGCGCGCGGTGGATGCGCTGCTGCCCGGCGATGCGCTGTTGATCGCGGGGAAGGGCCATGAAAGCGGGCAGGTGATCGGGACCGACATCTATCCCTTCGACGATGTGGAACAGGCCTCGGTCGCCGTGGCCGCGCTGGATGGGGTGATCTGATGCTGTGGACTTCTGCCGATGCAGCGCAGGCCACGGGCGGGCGGTCGATACGGGCCTGGGCCGCCTCGGGCGTTTCCATCGACACGCGCACCCTGCAGCCGGGCGAGCTGTTCGTCGCGCTCAAGGACGTCCGCGACGGCCATGACTTCGTCGCCCAGGCGTTGGAAAAGGGCGCGGCCGCGGCCCTTGTCAGCCGGATCCCCGAGGGTCTGGCCCCGGATGCGCCGCTTCTGATCGTCCCCGACGTCCTGAAGGCGCTGGAGGGCCTGGGCGCCTTTGCCCGCGCTCGCACGCGCGCCAGGGTGGTGGGTGTCACCGGCTCGGTCGGCAAGACCTCGACCAAGGAGATGCTGCGCGCGATCCTGTCGGGCCAGGGCAAGACCCATGCCGCCGAGGCCAGCTACAACAACCACTGGGGCGTGCCCCTGACGCTGGCGCGGATGCCCATGGACGCGGATTTCGCGGTGATCGAGATCGGGATGAATCACCCGGGAGAGATCGCGCCCCTGTCGCGGCTGGCCCGGCTGGACGTGGCAATGGTCACCACCGTCGCCCCCGCGCATCTGGAGGCTTTCGACAGCGTCGAAGGCATCGCCCACGAGAAGGCCTCGATCTTCGACGGCCTCGTTCCGGGCGGCGCGGCGATCTTCAACGCCGACATCGCCACGACCCCGATCCTGCGCGCCAAGGCGTTGGCCGTGGGGGCGCGTCCCTTGTCCTTCGGCACGGCTGAAGGCGCGGACTACCGCCTGATCGAGGCCCGCATCGCCGACGAAGCCACCGTCTGCCGCGCCCTGCGTGGGGACCAGCCGCTGCTCTTCAAGGTCTCCTCCCCCGGCCGCCATTTCGCGCTGAACGCCCTTGGCGCGCTTGCGGTGGCCGAGGCGCTGGGGGCCGACCCGATGATCGCCGCCCATGACCTGGGACGCTGGATGCCACCGGCAGGCCGGGGCCAGCGCGAGCGCATCGTACTGGATATCGTCGACGAAACCTTCTTCGACCTGATCGACGATGCATTCAACGCCAACCCGGCTTCGATGGCGGCAAGCCTCGACATGCTGATCGCCGCGAAACCCACCGACGGGATCGGCCGGGTCGGCGGTGGCCGCCGGATCGCCATCCTTGGCGACATGCTGGAACTCGGCCCGACCGAGGCCGAGCTTCACGCCGCCATTGCCCGCCATCCGGGCCTTGCGGCGGTGCATGTGATCCATTGCGTCGGCCCCCGGATGCGCGCGCTGCACGAGGCTCTTCCGCGCCAGCAGCGCGGCGACTGGGTCGAGTCCGCGGCCGACCTCGCGCCGCGCGCCCGCAGCCTGGTGGATGCGGGGGATATCCTCCTGGTCAAGGGCTCGAAGGGATCGAAGGTCAGCCTGGTCGTTGACGGCCTGCGCAAAATGGGGCAGGGCGCGAGCCCGAAAGAAGGGACCGCGTAAATGTTCTACTGGCTGGCCGATTTCTCTGATGGTGGCGGCATCCTCAACCTGTTCCGCTACATCACGGTCCGCGCCGGTGGAGCCTTCGTGACCGCGCTGGTCTTCGGCTTCCTCTTCGGCCGCCCGCTGATCGACCTGCTGCGGCGCAAGCAGGGCAAGGGCCAACCGATCCGCGACGACGGGCCGCAATCGCATCTGTCCAAGGCCGGCACCCCCACGATGGGCGGCCTTCTGATCCTGTCGGCGCTGATGGTTTCCACGCTGCTCTGGGCGCGGCTCGACAATCCCTTCGTCTGGATCGTGATACTTGTGACGCTGGCCTTCGGGCTGATCGGTTTTGCCGACGACTACGCCAAGGTGACGAAGCAGAACACCAAGGGCGTGTCGGGCAAGCTGCGCATGGGCCTGGGCCTCTTGATCGCGGCGCTGGCAAGCTATGCGGCCGCGATGTTCCACCCGGCGGAACTGACCAACCAGCTTGCCTTCCCCTTCTTCAAGGACGCACTGCTGAACCTTGGCGTCTTCTTCGTGCCCTTCGGGATGATCGTGATCGTCGGCGCGGCCAATGCGGTGAACCTGACAGACGGTCTGGACGGCCTGGCGATCATGCCGGTGATGATCGCGGGCGGGACCCTTGGGATCATCGCCTATGCCGTGGGCCGGGTCGACTTTACCCAGTATCTCGACGTCCACTACGTCCCTGGTACCTCCGAGCTTCTGGTCTTCGCCGCCGCGCTCTTCGGTGGTGGCTTGGGCTTCCTGTGGTACAATGCCCCCCCGGCGGCGGTCTTCATGGGCGACACCGGCTCGCTGGCGCTGGGCGGCGCCCTTGGCGCCATCGCGGTCTGCACCAAGCACGAGATCGTGCTGGCCATCGTCGGCGGCCTCTTCGTCGTCGAGGCGCTGAGCGTGATCATCCAGGTGCTGTATTACAAGCGCACGAAGAGGCGCATCTTCCTGATGGCCCCGATCCACCACCATTTCGAGAAGAAGGGCTGGGCCGAGCCGCAGATCGTGATCCGGTTCTGGATCATCAGCCTGATCCTGGCGATGATCGGTCTTGCCACGCTGAAAGTCAGATGAATAGCTAGGCTGGGCGATATCGCCCAGCCTATGCCTGCGCGAAGCGAGCTGACCCCCGTCGCGGCCTCCCTAGACCTCCTCTCTGGAAGCGATGTTTCCCAAAAAGAAACGCACCCCCTGATTTCCTTGTTTCTGCCACAAGTCCGCAGAAGTATCGGCCCATTTCCGGCCATTCTTCTGCCGCAAGAAACAATATTCAGGGAGAGAACCATGCCGATCCGCCACAGCCGTGCGGCCCTGTCCGCCCTAGCCCTTCTGTCCGCGCTGCCCGCCGCCGCGCAGGAAGCCTGCACCACCTATACCGTCAAGGAAGGCGACACGCTGGGCAACATCGCCTTCGCCGCCTATGGCTCCTACAACTACCAGATGATCTTCAACGCCAACCGCGACGCGATCGCCGACAATTTCAACAACCTCCCCGCCGGGCTCCAGCTGGTCCTCCCCTGCGAGGACGGGCGCCTCACCGCCGATAGCGAGCTCTCGGCCATCATCACCGCCGAGACCGCCCGCCAGGAAGCGACCCGCTCTGCCGACCGGCCCTATGCGCCGGCGCTGAAATTCGTCACCTCGAACGACTGGAAGCCCTTCACCGACCAAAGCCTGCCCGGCGGCGGCATCTATGTGCAGATGGCGGCCACCGCGATGCAGCGCGGCGGCAACGACCGCGACTACAAGATCTCCTATGTCGACGACTGGGGCTCGCATATCGACACGCTTCTGCCCAGCAATGCCTTCGACATGTCGATCGCCTGGTCGCGGCCCGACTGCTCGCGTATCGACCTTCTGGGCGAGTTCGCGGTCAAGATGTGTACCGAGTTCGACTTCTCGCTGCCGATCTACGAGGTGGCCTATTCCTATCACACCCTCGTCGACAGCCCCTATGCCGGTGCCCGCGCCTTCAGCGACTATGTCGGCGCCCGGATCTGCCGGCCCGAGGGCTGGCCGACCTCCGACCTCGAGGTCGAGGGGCTCTCCGCCCCCGCCGTGACCTTCGTCCAGCCGAAAAGCCCGATGGACTGTGCGAAGATGCTGCTCGCGGGGGAAGTCGACCTCTATTCCATCGAGATCGAGACCTCGACCGCCAACTTCGAGGAGCTGGGCGCCAGCGACAAGGTCTACCTGAACCCGGCCCTGGCCACCTTCAACACGCATCACCTGGTGATCTCGAAGAAAAACCCGCGGGCGGCGGAATACATGGCCATGGTCAACCGCGGGATCGCGGAAATGCGCGAAACCGGCGAATGGTACGATGTGGTCGCCACTGGCCTTGCCGCCTGGAACAAGTCGCAGGAGTAGCCTTTTCCTTTCCCGCATCCTCCCCTATCCCTGTCCCCGTGCAAAAGGGGGGCAGGGATGATCCCGGTCAAGGGTTACAAGGGGGCGAAGGTGGCGGTGTTGGGCCTTGGCCGGTCGGGCCTGGCCACGGCGGCCGCGCTGCGGGCCGGGGGGGCCGAGCCGCTCTTGTGGGACGACAGCCCCGAGGCGCGCCAGAAGGCCGAGGCCGCGGGCTTCGCCCTCACCGCCCTCACCCGCAACGCCGCGCTTGACGGCGTGTCCTGCCTCGTGACCTCGCCCGGCATCCCGCACCTCTACCCCGCGGCGAACCCGATCATCGCCCGGGCGATGGAACTGGGGATCCCGGTCGACAACGACATCGGCCTCTTCTTCCAAAGCGCGGCCGGGCCGGAGTGGGACGAGATGGAGACGCCGCCGAAGATCGTGGCGGTGACCGGCTCGAACGGCAAGTCGACGACGACGGCCCTGATCCACCACATCCTGCAGGTTGCGGGGAAACCGACGCAGATGGCGGGGAACATCGGCACGGGGGTCCTGTCCATCGACCCGCCGCAGGACGGCGAAGTGGTGGTGCTGGAGCTGTCCTCCTACCAGACCGAACTCGCCCGCGCGCTGACGCCGGACGTCGCGGTCTTCACCAACCTCTCGCCCGACCATCTGGACCGGCACGGCGGGATGGGCGGCTATTTCGCCGCCAAGGCGCGGCTGTTCACCATGGGCGGCCCCGACCGCGCGGTGATCGGCGTGGATGAGGCCGAGGGGCGCTTCCTCGCCGGGCAACTGGCGCAAGGCGCGCAGGACGACCGGGTGATCCGCATCTCCTCGGGCCAGAAGCTGGAAGGCTTCGGCTGGTCGGTCTTCGCCCGCAAGGGGTTCCTGTCAGAATGGCGCAAGGGGCGACAGGTGGCCTCGATCGACCTGCGCGAGGTCAAGGGCCTGCCCGGCGCCCACAACCACCAGAACGCCTGCGCCGCCTACGCCGCCTGCCGCAGCCTGGGGCTGGCGCCCAAGCTGATCGAGGGGGCGATGCACAGCTTCGCGGGCCTGCCGCACCGCAGTCAGCTGGTGGGTGAAAGGTCCGGGGTGCGCTTCATCAACGACTCGAAGGCCACCAACGTCGACGCCGCCGCCAAGGCGCTGCAGGCCTTCCCGAAGATCCGCTGGATCGCCGGAGGCCTGGGGAAAGACGGCGGCATCGCCGCGCTTAAGCCGCTGCTTGGCTCGGTGGTGAAAGCCTATCTGATCGGCCATTCCGCCCGCGACTTCGCCCTGCAACTGGGCGACACCCCGCACGAGATCTGCGAGACGATGGACCGCGCGGTCGCCCGCGCTGCCGCCGAGGCCGAGCCGGGCGAGGTGGTGCTGCTGGCCCCCGCAGCCGCCAGCTTCGACCAATACCCGAACTTCGAAAAACGCGGCGAGGATTTCACCGCCCGCGTCCGCGCCCTGTTCGACTGACCCGCGCGG
>JBKHWC010000074.1:0-16732 GCA_046569765.1 Alphaproteobacteria bacterium
ACCGGCACGCCCATCAGCGCCGACAGCCGCATCGAGGGACGGGCATAGTCGGTGAAGCACAGGAAGGTCCCGCCATAGGGCCGCACGCCACCATGCAAAGCCATCCCGTTCATCGCGGCGGCCATGCCATGTTCGCGGACGCCGTAATAGACATAACGGCCCTTGCGATCCTCGGGCGTGAAGACGCCCAGGTCGGCGGTCTTGGTGTTGTTCGATCCGGTCAGGTCGGCAGAGCCGCCGATGGTTTCCTGCAGGACCGGGTTCACTGCGGCCAGCACTTTCTCCGAGGCCGCGCGGGTGGCGAGCTTCGGAAGGTCGGCAACCGCCTGCTTCTTCACGCCGCGAATGACTGACGCCAGCTTCGCCGGGGCCTCCAGCGCGAAGATGCGCGCGAACTCGGCCTGCTTGGCGGGCGACAGGGCGGCAAGACGGGCCTCCCACTCGGCGCGGGCCTTGGCACCCTTGGCGCCCAGCGATTCCCACCAGGCCTTGATCTCGGCCGGAACCTCGAACGGCCCGCCGGTCCAGCCATAGGCATCCTTCGCCGCCTGCAGCTGCGCCTTGTCGGTCAGCGCGCCGTGGCCCTTCGAGGTGTCCTGCGCGGCATGACCCAGCGCGATATGCGTCTTGCAGGCCACCAGAGCCGGGCGGGGGCTGGCCTTGGCCGCCGTCAGCGCACGGTCGATGTCCACCGGATCATGCCCGTCACATTCGAACACGTCCCAGCCCGACGCCGCGAACCGTGCCTTCTGATCGGTGATGTCCGCGATCGACACCTTGCCGTCGATGGTGATGCCGTTGTTGTCCCACAGCACGATCAGCCGCGACAATTGCTGCTTGCCCGCCAGACCGATGGCTTCCTGGGAGACACCCTCCATCAGGCAGCCGTCACCGGCGATGACCCAGGTGTAGTGGTCCTGGACCTTCGCCCCCCAGCGCGCGCGCAGCGACTCCTCGGCCATCGCGAAGCCGACCGCGTTGGAAATCCCCTGGCCCAGCGGGCCGGTCGTGGTTTCCACCCCCGCGACATGGCCGTATTCCGGGTGGCCCGCGGTGATCGCGCCCCACTGGCGGAAGGCCTTGATCTGGTCCAGCGTCATGTCCTCATAGCCGGTCAGATAGAGCAGCGAGTAGATCAGCATCGACCCGTGACCCGCCGACAGGATGAAGCGGTCGCGGTCCGGCCAGCGGGGGGCCTTGGGGTCGAACTTCAGATGCTTCTCGAACAGCACCGTCGCCACATCGGCCATGCCCATCGGCATCCCCGAATGGCCGGAGTTCGCCGCCGCCACCGCATCCAGCGTCAGGGCGCGGATCGCGGTCGCGCGCATCCAGTGGTCGGGCTGCGTCTGGCGGAGGGTCTGGATATCCACGGCAGGGGTTCCTTCGGGCAAGGGCAGGGGCTTTGGCCCAGCCTCCTAACGACGGCACCGGGCAAGATCAAGCGCGGAGCCCAAACCCTTGGGAAGAAAGGCCCGTCCCCTTCAGCCGGTTTCGCGCTAAGATCGCCCTTGACCGGCCGGGCGCGATTCGGACAGTTGATCGGACAGGCACGGGCTCGACCGGCGGAAAGCCGGCGGGACCGAAGGAACAGGACATGAGGGGTGGCGATGCAGGAAATCTCGCAACTTGAACAGCGGATCACCGCCGCGCTGGAGCGGATCGGCAAGGGGGTCGACCGCCTCGCCGCCGCCCCCGGTTCCGTGCCCGCGGCTGCCCCGGCCCCCGACGCCACCCTGCGCGCCCAGCTGGAGGAGGAGAAATCCCTCACCGCCCAGCTGCAGGAGCGCCTGCGCACCCTGAAAGAGCGCGAGGCCAAGGCCGACCAGCAGGACAAGATCGACCGGCTGACCCAGCAGCTGGACGTGCAGGGGCTGGAATTGCAGCGGATGCGCCGCACCAATGCCGCGCTGCGCGACCAGCTTGCCGCCCTGCGCGCCGCCCAGGCCGCCGGGGTCACCGAACCTCAGCTCATCAACAAGGCCATGGCGGCCGAGCTTGACGCGCTGCGCGCCCTGCGCCTGACTGAAATGGCCGAGATGGACGAGATCCTCGCCGCCCTCGACCCCCATCTGACGGAGGCCTGACATGCCCGAGATCGAAGTCATCATCGGCGGCCGCCCCTTCACCGTCGCTTGCCAGGAGGGGGAGGAGCATTTCCTGCGCTCCGCCGCCGGGATGCTGGATGCCGAGGCCTCGCCGCTGGTCGCGCAACTCGGTCGCCTGCCCGAGGCGCGGATGCTGCTGATGGCGGGCCTGATGCTGGCCGACAAGACCGCCGCGGTCGAGGATGAGGTCCGCACCCTCCGCGCCCGCCTGGCCGAGCTGGAGGCCCGCCCCGTTCCCACCCGCGACGTGGCCGTGATCCCGCCGCAGGTGACCGAGACTCTGGCCGAAATCGCCGCCCGGGCCGAGGCGATGGCCGCCCGGGTCGAGGAGCAGCTCAAGGCATGAGGGCGATTTTCGCCCTTGCTCTCCTGCCCGCCGCTGCCGCCGCGCAGGATTTTTCGACCACCCGCTACACCTGCGACCGCGATGTCGAGGTGCCCGCGACCTATGTCAACGGCCCCGACCTCGGCCTTGTCGTGATCCATGTCGAGGGCAGCCAGATCACGCTCTTGACCGAACCCGCCGCCTCGGGCGCGCGCTATGGCTGGCCCTCGGACGGATCCGGCTATGTCTGGTGGACCAAGGGGAACGAGGCGACGCGTTACTGGAAAACGCCCGAGGGCGAGGCGCCGCTCCTGACCTGCAAGGCCGGCTGACCTACCGCTTCCCATGCGGTAGGTCCTGCGGTATGTTCCATGCAAGAGGACCCGCCATGCCCGCAACCCGCCGCGCCACCTCGATGACCCTCGACGCCGCCCTTCTGGACGAGGCGCGGGCGTTGGGCGTGAACCTCTCCCGCGCGGCGGAGGAGGGGATCCTTCTCCAGGTCCGTGCCGAACGCGCCCGGCGCTGGAAGGAAGACAACGCCGAGGCCATCGCCGACTACAACCGCTGGATCGAGGAAAATGGCGTCCCGCTGTCCCAGTTCCGCAAGTTCTGATGGCGAAGCAGTTCGATCTTTACCGGACGGTTGACGGAAGCCTGGTTCTTGTCCTGCAATCCGATCTTCTCGAAGATCTGGCGACCCGGGCCGTGTGCCTCGCCTTGCCGGAAGGGCGTGGGCCGCAAACCTTGTCGGCGCTCTCACCCGTTCTCAGCGCAGGTGACTTGCGTGTGCGGATCGCCCCCCATCTGGTGGCGACCCTGACTTTGGCCGAACTCGGCTCGCAGGTGGCGAACTTTTCCCACGAGCGTGACCGCATCTTCCGCTCGATGGACATGATGCTGACCGGGTCATGAAACGCGAAAGGCCCGCCAAAGCGGGCCTTTCCTTGCATTTTCCTACGCTCAGGCGTTCGCTTCCCGGATCTTGTCCGCCGCCGCCTTGTCGAAGGCCACGCCCTTGGCTTCCAGCAGCTGGTCCAGCTCGCCCGACAGCGTCATCTCGGTGACGATGTCGCAGCCGCCGACGAATTCGCCCTTCACATAAAGCTGCGGGATCGTCGGCCAGTCGCTGAAGTCCTTGATTCCCTGCCGGATCTCCGGGTCGGCCAGAACGTTCACGTCCTGGAACTCCACCCCCATGAAGTTCAGCACCCCCGCCACGCGGGACGAGAAGCCGCACTGCGGCATCATCTTGGTGCCCTTCATGAACAGCACCACATCGTTCTTCTCGATCGTCTCGCGGATCTGGTCCGTCGCGCTCATCTGTCGGTCTCCTGTTTCCTGTCTTCCAGCGGGGCATCCCAGCCCCCCGCGCTGCGCCCCGCAAGATACGCGGCCATGCGCCGTTCCATTTCCATCGCGGCCACTTGCCGCCGCTCGAAATCCTCATCCGCAGGCCGTGCCGCGCCGCTGCGCCGCCGAGACCGCGCCCGCAGCAGCGTCACGATCCCCGCCAGCGTCATCGCCACCGGGATCAGTGCCCCAAGCCCGCCGCCTGTCGCCATCACAGCATCCCCAGATCCAGACTCAGCACATAGGCAGCGCCCAGGATGCCTGCAAGGATCATGAGCGTCAGCGGCAGGCGCAGGGCAGGGGTCTCGGCCGTCATCCCCCGCACCCGCGCCAGCCCGACCAAGAGCAACACCAGCATCGCGCCGTGCAGCACCGCCTTGAAGCCCATGTACCAGCCCGGCAGCCGTTCGGCGATCTCGCCCGGTTCCGGCCGGTCGATCCAGCCCGTCACCGCCAGGAACAGCGCGCCGACCGAAAGGACAGTCACCCCCAGCCGTTCCTGCCGCGCCTTGTCCGCCGCCATCGCTGTCCCTCCGGTCAGTCGGGTGCTTTCGTCGTCAGTGCCAAAGCATGCAGCGCGCCGTTCGGCCCGTCCATCCGACCCTTCAGCGCCGCATAGACCGCCCGCTGCTGCTGCACGCGGTTCAGCCCCCGGAACGATTCGTCGATCACCTCCGCCGCGAAATGCGCGCCATCATCGCCCTGAACGCTGATCTTCGCGTTCGGAAAACTTTCGCGCAGCAGGGCTTCGATGTCACGGGCTTCGATGGGCATCGCCGGGGTCTCCTTCTTCTGCCCTCAACCCTAGGCTTCGGCCCCGCCCGGTTCAAGAGCCTCCCAGTCTGCCCGCATCAGCCCCATGATGTGCAGATCCACCACCCGCCCCAGCACCGGGCGGTACCAGTGGCCGCGCAGCGTCCCCTCCAGCTGGAAGCCCGCCCGGAGATAGGTCGTCACCGCCCGCGGATTCTCGGCGCTGGCGTCCAGCCACAGGCGCGCGGCGTTCAGGACGCGAAAAGCGTGATCGATCAGGGCGGCAAGGAAGGCGCGGCCATGCCCGCCCCCCGCAGGTTCCAGCGCCAGACGGAACAGCTCCACCACCCCGCCCGGCGCGCCCAGGCCATGAAAGATCGCAAAGCCGCGCGACGGGCCCGCCTGCCAGATCACCACATCCGAGGCGGGACTCTCGATCCAGGCCAGAAGCTGCGCCGCATCGGCATCACCGATGAAGGGCGCATAGTCTGCCCGCGTGGTCAGGCTGCGGATGAAGCCAATGTCCTCCACCGTCGCCTGGCGCAGCATCAGACCCCGACCATCTCGGCAAAGGCACTGCGGTAAAGCCGCGAAAGCTCGGCCAGCGCCGCCACATCCGCGCCGAAGGCCACCGAATCGCCGCCGAACCGACCCACGACCGCGACCGGCACGCCCGCCGCCTTGCCCGCCGCGATCAGCGCCTCGGCATCGGCGGACGAGGCCGCAACCAGATAGCGTGCCTGATCCTCGCCGAAGAGAACTGCCGTCTCGCCGCTGTCCAGCGCCACCCCGACGCCCGCGCCCTCGGCCATCTCGAAGGCCGCCAGCGCCAACCCGCCGTCCGACAGGTCGCTGCAGGCCCGGATCAACCCCCGGTTCGCCCGGATGAACGCGCCATGCGCGCGCTCGGCCGCCAGATCGACCGGAGGGGCATCCCCCGCCTCGATCCCGAAGGCCTCGGCCAGCAGGGCCGACTGGCCCAGATGCCCCTTCGTCTCGCCCACCAGCACCGCGAGGTCCCCGGCCACCGGCCGCCCCGCGATCAGCTCATCCATGCTTGCCAGCAACCCAACCGCCCCGATGGTCGGCGTCGGCAGGATCGGCTGGCCATCCGTCTCGTTGTACAGGCTGACGTTGCCCGAGACGATCGGCATGTCCAGCGCCAGGCAAGCCTCGCCGATCCCCTGCAGGGCGCCGACGAACTGGCCCATGATCTCGGGCTTTTCCGGGTTGCCGAAGTTCAAATTGTCGGTCGTGGCCAGGGGCCGCGCGCCCACCGCGCAAAGGTTGCGATAGGCCTCCGCCACCGCCTGCCGGCCACCCTGAACCGGGTTCGCCTTCACATAGCGCGGCGTCACGTCGCTGGTGAAGGCCAGCGCCTTGCCCGTGCCATGCACCCGCACCACGCCGGCCGGCAGGCCCGGCGTGATCAGGGTATCCGCGCCGACCTGACTGTCATACTGCTCGAAGACCCAGCCCTTGTGCGCATAGCTGGGCGAGCCGATCAGCGCCCGCAACCCATCCAGCGCCCCGATCGGCGGCACCTCACCCAGGGGCGCCGCCGCCGGGGTCGGCACCCAGGGCCGGTCGTATTCCGGCGCCGAGGACGACAGTTTCGACAGCGGAATATCCGCCTTCACCTCATTGCCATGCAGGATCAGGAAGCGGTCCTCGGGGATGGTCTCGCCGACGATGGCGAAATCGAGATCCCATTTCTGGAAGATCGCCCGCGCCTCCTCCTCCATGTCGGGCTTCAGCACCATGAGCATCCGCTCCTGGCTTTCCGACAGCATCATCTCATAGGCGGTCATGCCGGTCTCGCGCTGCGGCACGTCGTCCAGCTGCAGCTTGATCCCCAGGCCGCCCTTGTCGCCCATCTCGACCGCCGAACAGGTCAGCCCGGCCGCTCCCATGTCCTGGATGGAAATGACCGCACCCGAGGCCATCAGTTCCAGGCAGGCCTCCAGCAGCCGCTTCTCGGTGAAGGGGTCGCCGACCTGCACCGTGGGGCGCTTCTCCTCGATCGTATCGTCGAATTCGGCGCTGGCCATCGTCGCCCCGCCCACGCCGTCGCGTCCGGTCTTGGCCCCGAGATAGACCACTGGCATCCCCACGCCCGAGGCGGCCGAGTAGAAGATCTTGTCCGCATCCGCGAGGCCCGCGGCAAAGGCGTTCACCAGGCAGTTGCCGTTATAGCTGCGATGGAACCGCACCTCGCCGCCCACCGTGGGCACGCCAAAGGCATTGCCATAGGACCCGACGCCCTCCACGACGCCCTTGACCAGATGCGCGGTCTTGGGATGGGTCGGCAGACCGAAGGACAGCGCGTTCATCGCCGCGATCGGACGTGCCCCCATGGTGAAGACGTCGCGCAGGATGCCGCCCACGCCCGTCGCCGCGCCCTGGTGCGGCTCGATGTAGGACGGGTGGTTGTGGCTCTCCATCTTGAAGATCACCGCCTGGCCGTCGCCAATGTCCACCACGCCCGCATTCTCGCCCGGCCCGCAGATCACCTGCGGCCCCTTGGTCGGCAGTTTCTTCAGATGGATCTTCGAGGATTTGTAGGAACAATGCTCGTTCCACATCGCCGAAAAGATGCCCAGTTCGGTAAAGGTCGGCTCCCGCCCCATGATGCCCAGAAGCCGCTCCCATTCATCGGGCTTGATCCCATGGCTGGCGATGAGGTCGGGCGTGATGGCGGGTTCTTGCATGGCATCCCCTTGGGCGCGAGTGGCGACTTTCGCGCCTCATACGGGAAAGGTTGCGCAAGGGCAAACCGCCACCCCGCGCCCACCCCAATTTTTCGCAGAAAAATTGTGCCCCGCGCAGGATCGGGCGCGGCCAAAAAAAAGGCCGAGCTTCCGCTCGGCCAAGTCCAACAGGGAGGTACGAAGGGGCGAGAGCACGCTCATCGCCGCTTCGAGGATGCAAATAGGCCGGGTGGTTGCTGCAAACAAGGGCAGGGTGCCCGCAAATTCGGCAATCCTGATATGCACTTGCTGCATGGCAGCATTTCCGGTCCGTCAGGCCGCCGCATCCTCGGCCTGGCGGCGGCGGAAGGCCATGATCTCCTCGGTCACGAAATCCCGGAAGGCGGCGACCCGCTTGGAATGGCGCAGCTCCTCTGGATAGGCCAGGAAAACCGGCACCTCGGCGCTTTCGACGTCAGGCAGCACGCGCACGAGGTTCGGGAAATCCTCCGCCAGATAATCCGGCAACACCCCGATCCCCAGGTGATTCAGCACCGCCTGCAACACCCCGAAATAGTTGTTCACCGTCAGGGTCGAGGGGATGTCATGCGTCATCAGCTCCGCCACCAAGAGCGCCCCCGCCGCCACCTGCGGCGTGCCGGCATGCTGGCTGATCAGCCGGTGGCTGCTGAAATCATCCATCGACTTCGGCGTGCCGTGGCTGGCCAGATATTCCGGCGTCGCGAACAGCTGCATCTTGATGTTCATCAACCGCTTGCGGATCAGATCGGCCTGGCTCGGCTCCTTCATGCGGATCGCCACATCCGCCTCGCGCATCGGCAGGTCCAGCACCCGCTCCTCCAGCATGAGGTCGATCTTCAGCGCCGGGTATTTCTCATACAGCCGCGCCAGCCGCGGGGCGAGCCACAGCGTCCCGAACCCCATCGTCGTCGTGACCCGAAGCTCGCCAAAGACCTCGTCCTCGCTGTCGCGGATCCGCGCCGCCGTCGCGTCCAGCCGCTTGACCATCGCCTGCGTCGCGTCGAACAGCAGTTCCCCCTGTTCGGTCAGGATCAGCCCCCGCGCATGGCGGTGGAACAGAGTGACATTCAGGCTTTCCTCCAGCGCCCGGATCTGGCGGCTGACGGCCGATTGCGACAGGTGCAGCACATCCCCCGCATGGGTCAGGCTGCCCTTCTCCGCCACCGCGTGAAAGATCCTCAGCTTGTCCCAATCCATGCCCGCCCCCGTTTCCTGCCACTGATAACCCTAACATGACCGCCCCTACATAGGGAAACGCCTTCACAAGTAAACCCGTACCCCCCCGCCTTGACAGTCGCGGCAAGGGCCCTTTCGCCCGCCCGCGCTCCGCCCTATGATCCGCGCAAGGCAGGATGCGCCTGCAAAAGGCACCAGCGAAAGGGGCAGGCATGGCGGTGGGAGTCTTCGATTCGGGCCTTGGCGGGCTCACGGTCCTTGATGCGCTGACGCGGCGCCTGCCGGACGTGCCCTTCGTCTATTTCGGCGACAATGCCCATGCCCCCTATGGCGTCCGCACCGCCGACGACATCTTCAACCTGACCTGCGCCGCGACCGAACGCCTCTGGGCCGAGGGGTGCGATCTGGTCATCCTCGCCTGCAACACCGCCTCCGCGGCCGCGCTGAAACGGATGCAGGAAACCTGGCTTCCCCCCGAAAAGCGCGTCCTCGGCGTCTTCGTGCCACTGATCGAGGCGCTGACCGAACGGCAATGGGGCGACAACTCCCCCCCGCGCGAGGTCGCGGTGAAACATGTCGCGCTCTTCGCCACGCCCGCCACCGTCTCCTCCCGCGCGTTCCAGCGTGAACTCGCCTTCCGCGCCATCGGCGTCGATGTCGAGGCGCAGCCCTGCGGCGGCGTCGTCGACGCCATCGAACAGGGCGACGAGATCCTGGCCGAGGCGCTGGTCCGGTCCCATGTCGAGGCCCTGAAGCGCCGGATGCCGGCACCTGAGGCCGCGATCCTGGGCTGCACCCATTACCCCTTGATGGAAAAGACCTTCCAGGAGGCGCTGGGGCCCGAGGTCAAGGTTTATTCCCAGGCCAATCTGGTGGCCGAAAGCCTGGCCGACTACCTGACCCGCCGCCCGGAATTCCTCGGCCCCGGCACGCAGTCGAAATTCCTGACCACCGGCGACCCTGCCTATGTCTCGAACAAGGCCACCCAGTTCCTGCGCCGCAAGATCACCTTCGAGGCCGCCTGATGCTGTCCCTGGCCGACTGGCGCGCCGCACGCCTTGCCGCGCTGACCGCGCCCGATGGCTGGCTGAACCTTGTGGCCCGGATCGACCTTGCCCCCGGCCGCTACACGGTCGGCGCCCGGCAAGAGGTGCAGCTGCCCTCCGGCCCCGACCTCCTCGGCACGCTCGAGATCGCCGCAACGGGCGCCACCTTTGCCCGGCCGGGCGAGGCGCCAGAGCCGTTCCAGCCCGTCCCCGACGCCTTTCCGCAGCTGCGCGTCGACCCGTTCCTCCTGGAGATTCACACCGTCGACGGCGCCCCCGCGCTGCGCGTGCGCGACCTGACGCTTCAGCCGACCGTGACGCTGCGCCATTTTCCCGAGGCCCCGGATTGGGTCATCCGCGCGACATGGGAAAGCCTTGCCCCGGAAGCCACTGAAATCACGATGAAAGACGGCTCCACCGCCGCCGTGACCGTGACCCACCGGGCAACGTTCCAGCATCAGGGCAGGACCGTCAGCCTGACGCCGACGCATGTAAAATCCGGCAAGCCGATGTTCGTCTTCCGCGACGCCACGGCGGGCGAGACCTACCCGGCCTGCCGCTTCCTCTTCGGCGAGGACCCAAGCGACAGCGAGATCACGCTCGACTTCAACCGCGCCATCTCGCCGCCCTGCGCCTTCACCGATTTCGCGGTCTGCCCCCTGCCGCCCGCCGGTAACATCCTGCCCTTCCGCATCGAGGCCGGCGAACTGGCCCCGTGACCTTCGCGGACAGTGGGCAGATCGCCCACCCTACAACGCCTCAACTCCCCGAGGCTGGCCATAGGCACCGCGCCCGATCCGCCCATCGCGTCAGTCTTGCGTAGGGTGCGCGACAGCGCACCATCCGCCGCGGCAAACGGGCTGAACCTGTCAGGCGTCGCGCAGGCGTAGGGTGGGCGATCCGCCCACTCACCCCCGCATCGCCCCATAGGCGAACCGATAGGCCAGCGCCACGCCGCCCGCGCCGCCAACCACATTGCCCAGCGTCACCCACAGCAGGTTGCCCGCAACCCCGGCCGGCGTGACCTCGGCCCCGGCCCAAAGGCCTGCCGGGAACAGGAACATGTTGGCCACCGAATGCTCCAGCCCCAGCGCGACGAACCCCGCGACCGGCCAAAGGACCCCCAGGATCTTGTCCGTCGCCGTCCGCGCCGCGAAGCTCAGCCAGACCGCCAGGCAGACCAGCGCATTGCACAAGGCCCCCCGCACGAACGCCTCCAGCGGGCCAAGCGCCGCCTTGGCCGTGGCCGCCTTCGCCGCCACCGCGCCCATCGGCCCGTCCAGCAGCCCCGACAGCCCGAAGGCCAGCGCCAGCCCGACCGCGCCGACCAGGTTTCCCAGCCAGACGATCCCCCAGTTGCGCAACAGCGCCCGCAGCCTGATCCGCCGGTCCACCGCCGCCATCACCATCAACGCATTGCCGGTGAAAAGCTCCGCGCCCCCCACGACCACCAGGATCAGCCCCAGCGCAAAGACCACTCCCCCCAGCACCCGCTGCGGCCCATAGGTCGGATCCGCCCCCGCCATCGCCATGCACCAGAAGGCCGCGCCAAAGCCGATGAAGGCCCCCGCCAGCATCGCCAGAGTGGCCATCCGGTGCAGCGGCAGCGCGGCCTTCGCGACCCCCGCCGTCTCGATCAGCGCCGCGATCTCGGCGGGCTTGTAGGCATCATGGTCGCCGGGCATCCGGGCCTCCCCTCTTGGCCGCAGCATAGCTCGTTGCGGCAAGCGGCAAAGCAAAAAGGCACGCCTCGCGGCGCGCCTTTGCAATGGTTTCCACTTCCCTAACGTCCGCGGCCAAGCCCTTGATAACTCAAGGATCGCGGCGTTTGTCCACCGTGGACCGATCAGTCTTTGGCGCGTTCGACGTAGCTGTCGTCGTCCGTGTTGATGACGATCCGCGTGCCCGGCCCGATATGGGGCGGCACCATGACCCGCAGCCCGTTGTCGGTGATCGCGGGCTTGTAGGACGACGAGGCCGTCTGCCCCTTGGTGACCGGCTCTGTCTCGACGATCTCGACGGTGATCTTCTGCGGGACTTCCAGCGCGATCGGGATCCCGTCGAAGGTCTTGACGTAGCACTTCATCCCTTCCTGCAGGTATGGCTTGTTCGCGCCCATCACGTCCTCGGTCACGACGACCTGCTCGTAGGTGGTCGGCTCCATGAAGTGGAAGCCCTCGCTGTCCTCGTAGAGGAAGTCATACTCCCGCTCGTCGACGGTGGCCTTTTCCACCATCTCGGTCGTCCGCCAGCGCTCGCTGACCTTCACCCCGTCCGAGATCCGGCGCATGTCGACGCTGGTGGTGGGGGTGCCCTTGCCGGGGTGGAAGTTCGAGGCGGTCAGCACGACATAGAGCTTGCCGTCCATCTCGACGACGTTGCCCTTGCGGAGCGAGGAGGCGATGACTTTCAAAGGTCGGGTCCTTGTTGTATCGGGGGGCCGGTCGCCAAAGACCAGCGTCTGACCGCGCCCGTACCCGATCCCGACCGGAATTTCCAGATGAATCCCGCATCCCCCCCGTCCAGCCCGTGGTGGAGCCCCTCGCGCCACGCCGACCGCCGCCCGATTTTGCTGACCCGCAACCGGATCTGGGCCGCGATCCGGGGCTGGCTGGCCGGCGAAGGGTTCACCGAGGTCGATCCCGCCGCCCTGGCCATCTCTCCCGGGAATGAGGCCCATCTGCACGGCTTCGCCACTCAGGCGATCGGCAACGACGGCCAGCCCCGGCCGATGTATCTGCACACCTCGCCCGAATTCGCGATGAAAAAGCTCCTTGCCGCTGGGGAGAGCCGGATCCACGCCTTCTCTCACGTCTGGCGGAACCGCGAGCGGGGGCCGCTGCACAGCCCCGAATTCACGATGCTGGAATGGTACCGCGTGGGGGAGGGCTATGAGACCCTGATGGCCGACACACTTGCTTTCCTGCGCCTTGCCGCGCGGGAAGCAGGGGCCGACCTGCTGCGTTTCCGCGACCGGAGCTGCGATCCCTTCATCGAACCCGAACGCCTTTCCGTGGCCGAGGCTTTCCAGACCCATGCCGGGGTAGACCTTCTGGCCTCGATCAGGCCGGACGGGACGACCGACGCCGACCGACTGGGGGAGGAGCTTGACCGCATCGGCCTGCGCCGCGCGGCGGATGACACCTGGTCGGACATGCTGAGCCGGGTCCTCTGCGAGAAGGTCGAGCCGCGGCTGGGGCAGGGCAGGGTGACGATCCTTGACCACTACCCCTCGGCCGAGGCGGCCCTGGCGCGGAAGGTGCCGGGCGACGCGCGGGTGGCCGAGCGGTTCGAGGTTTATGCCTGCGGGGTAGAACTGGCCAACGGGTTCGGCGAGCTGACCGACCCGGCCGAACAGCGCCTGCGCTTTCAGGCCGAGATGGCCGAGAAGGCCCGGGTCCATGGCGAGATCTATCCGCTGGACGAGGATTTCCTGGCCGCGCTGGCCCTGATGCCCCCGGCGGCGGGGATCGCCATGGGCTTCGACCGGGTGGTCATGCTCGCCACCGGCGCGCCGCGGATCGACGATGTTCTGTGGACGCCCGTTCCCTGAAAACGAAACCGCCGCCCGGTCAGGGGCGGCGGTTGCGGTTGGAGCGGGTGAAGGGAATCGAACCCTCGTCGTAAGCTTGGGAAGCTTCTGCTCTACCATTGAGCTACACCCGCCCGCTGCTCATGACCTAAGCGATGCGACGGTGAAGGTCAAGCGGGCGGAACCGGGTCCGGGAGCAAGGGGACGCAAGCCCCCGGACCCGTCCGCACCTGGCCCGGACCGGCGTCGTGACCCGCCGGACCGGGGCCGTGCAGATCAGCTGGCGGGCAGCAGGACCGTGTCGATCACATGGATCACGCCATTCGACTGCTTGACATCGGCGATGGTCACGGTCGCGACATTGCCCTGGCCGTCCTTGATCTTGACCATGCCGTCCTCGACCATCGCGGTGAACTCGCAGCCGCCCACCGTCTTGACCGGGTGCATCCCGCCGTCATCGGTGACCATCTTGTTGATATCGGCCGCCAGAGCATTCGCGGCCACGACATGGCAGGTCAGGATCTGCGTCAGCTGGTCCTTGTTTTCCGGTTTCAGCAGGGTCTCGACGGTTCCGGCCGGCAGCTTGGCGAAGGCCTCGTTCGTCGGCGCGAAGACGGTGAAGGGGCCTGCGCCCGACAGCGTCTCGACCAGGCCCGCGGCCTGGACTGCGGCGACCAGCGTCGTGTGGTCGGCCGAGTTCACCGCGTTCTCGATGATGTTCTTGTCCATGAACATCGGTGCGCCGCCCACATCGGGGTTGCCGTGGCTTTCGGCCTGGCCAAGCGCGGTGGACAGGGCCAGGATCGCGGTCGCAAGGGTAAAGGCTTTCATCTTTGTCTCCGTTCGCGGGTTTCCGAAGGCGGGTCGATCCCGCCTCGCATCCCAAGGAACGGAGGCTTTTGCGCGAAGTTTCACGCCGCTGCGGACTTCACGCGGCTGTGATCACGCGCCAACCTGGGCGGTCAGGATGACCGGGCCGGTCGGCTGCCCGGTGGGCGAGCCGCCCTCGGGTTCGACCGAGACGGCCAGCACCCAGCCCGCGGGCGGGGTCGGATAGGCGACAATCAGCGGGTCGTCCTGCAGCAGGCCAAGAGAGACCGGAGCCGCGCCGGGCGCGATGACCCAAAGCTCGTGCACCTGGCCCGCGACGGCCGGGACGCCCGCGACGCGGGTGATCCGCAGGCTGTCGCCCATGCTGGCGACCTCATAGGCCAGGCGGTTGTCGGCGGTGGCCAGGAGCGCGACCGGCACCAGGCTGGGCGGGCCAAGGGTGGCGAGCGTCAGAAGCGCCAGAACCGCACCGAAGGCCATGCCCGAGAGCCAGCGCAGCACCGACAGCGAGCGCGAAGGCTGGCGGGGCGGGGCCGGAAAGAGCCGCGCCTCGATCCGGGGCAGAAGGTCCGGGGCCGGGGCCTCGGCAAAGCCGTCGTTCAGACCCGCAAGCCGCATTTCCCAGGCCTCAACCCTGGCCACGAAACCGGGATCACGCTTCAGCCGGGCCTCGGCCACCGCGCGTTCGGTCAGGTCCAGGGCGCCCAGCACATATTCGGCGGCCAGCATGTCGTCAGCTTCATGGTCGGGCAGGGGAAGGTCGGTCATCGGTCCAGACACTCCCGCAGTTTCAGAAGGCTCCGGCGCAGCCAGGTCCGCATGGTGTTCAGGGGAACCCCGTGGCGGTCGGCAAGTTGCAGATAGGACAGCCCGTCAAGATAGGCCCCCCGCACGGCCTGGGCGCGATCGGGTTCCAGCATCTCGAAACACTGGGCCATCCGAATTGCGTCCCCTTGCGCGACAAGCCGCGTTTCGGCCCGGGGCGTGGTGTCGGCGACGGTCTCGACCGCCGCGTCGGCCGAGGGCTGCGGGCGGGCGCGCAGGCGGTCGATCGCATGGTTGCGGGCTACGGCGATCAGCCAGGTCATGCCCCGGCCCTTGGCCGGATCATAGCGACCGGCGCGCAACCAGACCCGTGTGTACACCTCCTGCAAGGCATCCTCCGCCTCGGCGCGTTCGCCCAGGATACGCAGAAGGACCCCCATGAGTTTCGCCGAGGACGCGCGATAAAGCGCCCGAAATGCCGCCCGATCCGCAGCGGCGCATTTCGCGATCAGGTCGGCGACGGGGTCATCCATAGGGCGAGGTTACGGGTTTTCCTCCGCCGCGCAAGGGCTTGGCCCCGACGGAGGGGCTCGTCGATGCATTTCATTCACTCCTCGCGGGCGGCGGACCCTCCGACGAAAAGACGCAGTCGCAGCAGGAGGTTACCCGCGCCGCCGCCGCCGTCCGCCATCGCCGCCCTGGCCGGCGGTGTTGAAGCTGACCTCGGGCAGATGGACGATCCCGTTCAGATTCGGGAACGGATCGACGGCATGCGGAATCGCATTGGCGTTGACGAAATGCTCCTGGAAGCGGGGTTCGATGGCGGTTTCGACCTTGTGGATCTGGTGGACGGTCGCCTCGATCTGGTCGCGGGCAGCGACGTTGCAGAGCGCGATGCGCGCGCCGGTCCCGGCGGCGTTGCCGGCGCTGGTGACCTTGTCCAAGGGAACATCCGGGATCATCCCCAGCACCATCGCGTGCTTGGGGCTGATATGCGCGCCAAACGCCCCCGCCAGCGTCACGCGATCGACGGTGTCGACGCCCATCTCGTCCATCAGCAGCCGGGCGCCCGCGTAAAGCGCGGATTTCGCCAGCTGGATCGCGCGGATGTCGCCCTGCGTCACGCTGATCCGCGGCCCGCCCTCGGCGCTGCCGTCGTGCAGCAGGTAGCTGTGCGTCCGCCCCGTCGCCTCGCAGCGCGCGGTCCCGGTCTGTTCCGGCCCGCCGATCAACCCGCCCGCGTCCAGCAGCCCCGCCGTGCGCATCTCCGCCACGGCCTCGATGATGCCCGAGCCGCAGATGCCGGTGACGCCAGTGGCCCTTGTCGCCTCGGCAAAGCCCGGGTCGTCGGACCAGAGGTCACAGCCAATGACGCGGAAGCGCGGCTCCTTGGTGACGGGATCTATTTCCACCCGCTCGATCGCCCCCGGCGCGGCGCGCTGGCCGCTGGAGATCTGCGCCCCCTCGAAGGCCGGGCCGGTGGGCGAGGAACAGGCCAGGACGCGGGTTTCGTTGCCCAAGAGGATCTCGGCATTGGTGCCCACATCAACAATCAGAACCATGTCTTTGGATTTGTTCGGCTCTTCCGACAACGCCACCGCCGCCGCGTCGGCCCCGACATGGCCCGCGATGCAGGGCAGGACATAGACTCGGGCATTGCGGTTGAGGTTGGTGAGGTCCACATCCCGGGCATCGAGGCTGAGAGAGCCAGAGGTCGCCAGCGCGAAGGGGGCCTGACCCAGTTCCACCGGGTCCACCCCCAGGAACAG
Source organism: Alphaproteobacteria bacterium (assembly GCA_046569765.1). GTDB lineage: Bacteria > Pseudomonadota > Alphaproteobacteria > Rhodobacterales > Rhodobacteraceae > Tabrizicola. The sequence goes on from JBKHWC010000074.1 coordinate 16,391, forward strand.
GTGGTGCATCACCGGGTTGAAGACGATCACCATCTCGTAGATCGCAGAGGGATCGACCTTGGCCTCCTCAGCGATGGATTGTGCCAGCGTGTTCAGCGCCTCGCGCACGGCCCGGGTCATCTCCACATCGCCGCCGGGGTTCATCATCGCGTAGGAAACACGCGACATCAGATCCTCGCCAAAGCGGATCTGCGGGTTCATCAGGCCCGAGGAGGCCAGCACCCTGCCATCCGTCAGGTCGCACAGATGCGCGGCAATGGTGGTGGAGCCAAGGTCGACCGCCAGGCCCAGCAACGGCCCCTCATGGAAGCCGGGGAGGATGTCCAGGACCCGGGTCGCGCT
>JBKHWC010000075.1:0-16443 GCA_046569765.1 Alphaproteobacteria bacterium
TGAAGCCGACGGCGTCCAGATCCTCCTGCAGGCCGGCGGCGTTCAGGTATTCCGACACGACCTGCGACCCGGGGGCGAGCGAGGTCTTGACCCAAGGCTTGCGGTTCAGGCCAAGGGCACGGGCCTTCCGCGCCACGAGACCGGCGCCGACCAGCACATAGGGGTTAGAGGTGTTGGTGCAGGAGGTGATCGAGGCGATCACGACCTTGCCCGACGACAGCGTGTAGTCCTGGCCCTCGACGGCGACTTCCTTGCCCATCGGGCGCTTGAAGCTGGCCTCCATCTCCTTGGCGAAGGACGCCTTGGCGTCGGTCAGCGGCAGGTAGTCCTGCGGGCGCTTCGGACCCGAGATCGCCGGGACGATCTCGCCCATGTCGAGGTGCAGGGTCGAGGTGTAGATCGGGTTGTAGTCGGCCCCGCGCCACATGCCGTTGGCCTTGGCATAGGCTTCGACCAGGGCGATGCGGCCCTCGTCCCGGCCGGTCTGGCGCAGGTAGCGCAGGGTTTCATCGTCGATCGGGAAGAAGCCGCAGGTTGCGCCGTATTCGGGGGCCATGTTGGCGATCGTGGCACGGTCTGCCAGCGGCAGGTGGTCAAGGCCTTCGCCGTAGAATTCGACGAACTTGTTCACCACACCGTGCTTGCGCAGCATCTGGACGACCTTCAGCACCAGGTCCGTGGCCGTGGTGCCTTCGCGCATGGCGCCGGTCAGCTTGAAGCCCACGACCTCGGGGATCAGCATGGAGACGGGCTGGCCCAGCATCGCGGCCTCGGCCTCGATCCCGCCGACGCCCCAGCCAAGAACGGCAAGGCCGTTGACCATCGTGGTGTGGCTGTCGGTGCCGACGAGCGTGTCGGGGTAGGCCACCAGGTTGCCGTCCTGGTCAGTGTCGGTCCAGACGGTCTGCGCCAGGTATTCCAAGTTCACCTGGTGGCAGATGCCGGTGCCAGGGGGCACGACGCGGAAGTTGTTGAACGCCTTCTGGCCCCATTTCAGGAAGACGTAACGCTCCATGTTCCGCTCGTATTCGCGGTCCACGTTCATCTGGAAGGCGCGGGGGTGGCCGAATTCGTCGATCATGACCGAGTGGTCGATGACCAGATCCACGGGCACCAGCGGGTTGATCTTCGCGGCCGAGCCCTTGAGGCCCTTGATCCCGTCCCGCATCGCGGCAAGGTCGACGACGGCCGGAACGCCGGTGAAATCCTGCATCAGCACGCGGGCCGGGCGGTAGGCGATCTCGATCGGGTTCTGCCCGCCCTTCTTGCCCCAGTCGGAAAAGGCCTTGATGTCGTCCACCGTGACGGTCTTGGCGTCCTCGAAGCGCAGCATGTTCTCCAGCACCACCTTCAGCGAGGCGGGGAGGCGGGAGAACTCGCCCAAGCCCGCTTCCTCGGCGGCTGGGATCGAGTAGTAATGGACCGTCTGGCCCCCGGCGGTCAGGGTCTTGCGGGTCTTCGACAGGTCATGTCCAACGGTGACGGTCATCTTCTGGCTCCTTCGGAAGGCGGCTGGCTGGTCTTGTATACCATTGTATGCCGAATATCCAGCCCCGGTTTCGGCTTTTCCTTTAGCCTGTGTCGGCGCTCTCGCAAAACCTTGATTGGCCCGGAGGGTCTGGTGTTTCTATAACGCCGAGGGGATCAAGGATCAGGATAGGCGACATGCGACACATCGTCAGCGCCGCTTGCGGCCTCTGGCTGGTAGCGGTGGCCCCCGCTCAGGCCGAGCCGGTGGTGGTGGTCGAGCTTTACACCTCGCAGGGCTGCTCCTCCTGTCCGCCTGCCGATGAATTCGTGGCGATGCTGGCCTCGAACCCGCAGATCCTGCCGCTGGCGCTGCACGTCGATTATTGGGACTACATCGGCTGGGCCGACAAGTTCGCCCATCCCAAGTTCACCGACCGCCAGCGCGCCTATGCCAAGGCGGTGGGATCGCGGACGATCTACACCCCGCAGCTGATCATCGGCGGTCAGGATCGGATCGAGGGCTTCGCTCCCGAAGAAACGGCCGAGCGTCTGCGCGATCACCTGGCCAAGGGCAGCAATGTGCATCTGACCGTATCGCGTGAGGGCGACAGCCTGGTGATCCGGGCCGAGGCCGACCCGCCCCTGACGGAACCCGTGCGGGTGCATCTGGTGCGCTACAAGCCGGAAGAGACGGTCACGATCGAACGCGGCGAGAATGCCGGGAAGACAATCACCTACACCAATATCGTGACCTCGTGGGAGGGGCTGGGCGAGTGGGCCGGGCAGCAACCGCTGGAACTGTCCGCCCCGTTCCCGGGGGGCGAGCCGGGTGCGGTGATCGTACAGCGCGCGGGACCGGCGGCGATCCTGGCGGCGGCCCGGGTGGACTAAGACGCGGGGGTAGGGTGGCCGATATCGCCTTCCCTACGCTTTCGCCTTGCCCTTCCAGCGACGATGGATCCAGAACCACTGGCCGGGATGGGCCCGCACCCTTTCCTCCAGCGCCCGGGTGACCCCCCGCATCATCGCCTCGGGCTCGCCATGCGGCACCGGCGCGTCCAGTTCGACCCGGAAGCTCAGCCCATCGGGTTGCCGGATCGCGAAGAACGGGACCAGATCCGCCCCCAGCCGCAGCGACAGTTCCGCCGCCGACAGGGCCGTGCGCGCGGGCTGGCCCAGGAAGTCCAGCGCCGGGGCCCCCGGCACATCCTGGTCGAACAGGAGTACGAGCTGCCCGCCTGCCTTCAGATGCCGCACGAACCCGGCCGTCCCTGCCCGGCCCTGCGGGAAGACCGGGCCGCCGAAAGCCTCCATCGTCTTGACGTAATGGGCATTGAAATAGCGGTTCGACAGGTTGCGATAAAGCCCGCCGATCTGGAACCCCCGCGCCACCAGCGCCGCCCGCGCGGCCTCGTAATTGCCGAAATGGCCCGAGACCAGGATCACCGGCCGTCCCGCATCCCGCGCGGCGATCAGGGCGGCATAGCCCGGCCCCTCGGGCTCGATCGTGGCGGCGCGGGCCTGGAAGGCGCGGGTGGAATAGTTCTCGATCAGCGTCCGGCCCGCATTGTCCAGCGCCGCATCGGCAATGGCGGCCCGTTCCGCCAGGGGCCGGTCCGGCCAGACCAGCGCCAGGTTTTCCAGTGCCCGCGCCCGGTAGCCCGCCAGCGGCCCCACCACCCGCCGCACCAGCCAGCCGCCAAACCCCACGCGCCAGCGATAGGGCAGGGCCAGCGCCAGCCCGATCAGCCCGCGCGCGGCGAGGTTCACCAGGTAATGGTCCAGCCGGAAGGATGGGCGATCAGCTTCGGTCGACATCGGGGACTGCGGCGCGCGCGCCTTTCGTTTCGCGGTGCCAGACATAAAGTCCCGCCCCCACGATCACAAGCGCCCCGATCACCGTCCACTGGTCCGGCCACTGGTCATACAGAACCACGCCCCAGAAGGCCGCGAAGACGATCCCCAGATAGGCGAAGGGGGCCACGATGCTTGCCTCGGTGATTGAGAAGCTGCGGATGATGCACAGCTGCGCCCCGGTTCCCAGGCAGCCGATCAGCACAAAGCGCCAGATGTCTCCGGCCGCAATCGGCTCCCAGATGAAGGGCAGGGCGGCCCCGGCGACAATCGTGCCGAACAGCGCCGCATAGATCATCGAGGCCCAGACGCTTTCCTGCGCGCCGATCCGGCGGGTCAGCAGCGCCGAAGTCGCATAGGACAAAGCGCACAGCAGCGGCAGCACGGCCCACCAGCTGAACACACCCGCGCCCGGCCGGATCACGATCAGCGCCCCGATCAGCGCGACCACGACCCCGGCGATCCGGCGCGGGCCAAGCCTTTCGCCCAGGAACAACGCCGCGCCCAGCGTGATCAGGACCGGGTTTATGTCGGCGATCGCAGTGGCCTCGGCCAGGCCGATATGCGGCAGCGAGAGGAAGAAGAAGGTCGTTGCCCCGAACTGCGAAGCCGAGCGCCAGAAGTGCAGCACCGGAAAGCGTGTCCGCAGCACCGGCCCCAGGTGATGCCGCAGGATCAGCAGGACCAGCACAAGCTGGCCTGCGAAGCGCACCCAGATCACCTGGGGCGCGGGATAGCGGGCGATCAGCCCCTTCGCCGTCGCATCCATCGCGGTGAACAGGAAGATCGCGGCAAGCATCAGGGCCACGCCACGCGTGACAGAGGAGGGGGAGGCAGCATGCATCCGGCGAAGCTAGGCCCGGTCGCAGCGAATGGAAAGGCGAAAAGCGGCTGTGCCGTTTCGGTCACTGGCTCCGCTTTTTCGGCGCCATTCTGCGCGGGCATGCCTCGTCTATCATCAGATGCAAATGTATTTTTTGGCGCGATCCATCAGCTTGGAAGAGAATCGCCATGAAGACCCTTGTCGTGATTGCGGCCGCCGCCGTCCTTGCCGGTCCCGCCCTTGCAGGGGGACCTGTGGTGCCTGTCGTCGAAGCGCCCGTCGCGGTCGAACCCACCCCCGCAGTCAGCGGGGACTGGACCGGCTTCTACATCGGCCTCTCGGCCTTCCAGGGGACCTACAGCAACGACGGCGGGGCCTCCGACCTTGGGGATACCGATGGTTTCGGCATCCAGGCCGGCTATCTGCGCGATTTCGGCAGCTTCGTGCTGGGGGGCGAAGTCGCCCAGGTCTGGGGCAATTACGAAAACTCCGACGACGACTGGGATGCCACGCGGCTGAAGCTGATCGGTGGCTACGACGCCGGTCGCTTCCTGCCCTACGTCTTTGCCGGCGTCGCCGACTACAACATTGACGGTGGGGAGTCTGACACGGTGTCGCTTTACGGCATCGGTGCCCGGTATGCGGTTTCGTCCCGCTTCGTTGCTGGCCTGGAATACCTGGTCCAGAAGAAGGACAATTTCGAGGGCGTTGCCGATTTCGATCTTGAGGACGCCGACCTGTCGCTTCGTCTCGACTACCGCTTCTGACCTCGGGCGCCGTCCCCGGCGGGCCTTCTCTGCCGGGATGAGGGCCAGTTCGCCGCTGGCCGCCAGATCGCGAGCGGTGCCGTCGCTGGCCTGAAAGCTGGTCAGGATTAAGGGCAATTGCGGGCGCGCTGCCGATTTCGACCCCGCATCCGACCTCGGGGGGCCGTGACGTGCGGCCCCTCACTCCTCCTCTTGCTGGATAAGGACGAGTTCGCCGCTCGCCTCAAGCCCGCGGATCGCGTTGACGATGGCGTTCATCGCCTCTTCCGCGTCTTTCTCCTTGATCTTGTCGCGTCCCGCCATCTCTTCGCGCAGGCCCTGGGCCAGGCGCTGCGAGATGTTGGCCAGGATGAACTCGGCTGCGGCTTCAAGGTCGGGCTTGCCCTGGGCGCCGGCGAAGGCGGTCACGAGCTGCGCCTGTTCCACCAGGCGGGTGATCTTTGGCACGTCGCGGGGCGAGACGCGGGCGGGGATATGGGCGAAGGTGAAGATCGCCTTGCGCACCTCGGCCGCAAAGGCCGCATCCTCGGCCTCCAGCCCCTGCAGCACGTCATCCCGCGTCATCGCGGGCGAGACGTTCAGGATCGCCCCCACCCGCTGCACCGGGGCGGTCTCGAAGGCGCGGGGCGGCTGGTTGTCCAGTTCCGCCAGCAGCGCAAGCCCGATGCGGCGTACGGTCTCGGGGTCGACATTTCCGGTCATCGACACCGCATAGGCCACCCGACGTGCCCGGTCGCCCGGCAGCTTGCCCAGAAGATCCGCCGCCTTGGCCACCGGCAGTTTCGACAGCATTACCGCGCCGACCTCTACCGCCTCGTCCGTCAGGATCGGCAGCAGGCGGTCTGCGGGCAGGGTCACGATCCGCTCCCACGGGTCGACCTTGGACGAGGCCCCGGCCAGCCGCCGCAGGCGCGTCGCGGCGGATTGCGAGATATGGCCGTCCATCATGTTCAGCGCCCCCTCGATCCCGCCGGGGAAGGCCAGACCAACGGCCTCAAGTTCCGACAGGAACTCGCCCACCACCTCGTCCAGGGTGTCGCGGTCGATCAGGCGCATCTGGCCCATCTGTTCTGCCAGTGCCGCCTGCATATGTTCAGGCAGCGAGGCCAGGGGCAGCGTGGCGCCTTCCGTCAGCAGGTAGCGCACGATGATCGCCGCCTTGGCGCGCGGGGTCAGAAACCGCCGCCCGCTGTTGCCTTGCACGACGACGGCGCGGCGATGGGGCGTGATACGGGCAAGCGGGACGATGTCCTGGGTCATGCGAGGCCTTTGGGTCGAATCTCTCGACCAAGCCTCGCAGCCGGGGGTTAACGCGGGCTTAGCTCGAGGGCGTCGCCGTGCAGGTCGCCGTGGCCGCGTCCCAGGTGGTGCCCGGCAGGCAGGTCGAGGCGGTCTCTTCCTTCGCCTTGCTGGCGGCGCAACCGGCATAGGCAAGCGCCGGCGAGACCGAGAGGGCAAGCGCGGCGAGGGTCAGTGCGATCTTCATGGTCGTCCTCCTGTCAGCGGTTTGCGTTCCGCAACGATCCTGCGTGGCGCAGGCGCATCCGGCAACAATCCGAAAGGTAGCACGACTGGGCCGGGGTCAAACCGTTTTCCTGCGGCAGCGCGCCGCAATCGGCTCACGCTTGCGTCAGCTGCCGAAAACCCGGGCGAAGATCGTGTCGACATGCTTGGTGTGATAGCCGAGGTCGAACTTCTCCTCGATCTCGGCCGGAGAAAGCGCCGCGGTGACCTCGGGGTCGGCCAGAAGCTCGGCCTTGAAATCCGCGCCCTGTTCCCAGACCTTCATCGCATTGCGCTGGACCAGCCGATAGGCGTCCTCGCGGCTGACACCGGCCTGCGTCAGGGCCAGCAGCACCCGCTGGCTCATGACCAGGCCTTTGAACTTGTGAAGATTCTTCAGCATGTTCTCGGGGTAGACCACCAGCTTTTCCACCACGCCCGCCAGCCGGTGCAGCGCGAAGTCCAGCGTCACCGTCGCATCCGGGCCGATCATCCGCTCCACCGAGCTGTGCGAGATGTCCCGCTCATGCCACAGCGCCACATTCTCCATCGCTGGAACCACGGCCATCCGCACCAGGCGCGCAAGGCCGGTCAGGTTCTCGGTCAACACCGGGTTGCGCTTGTGCGGCATCGCCGACGAGCCCTTCTGGCCGGGCGAGAAGAACTCCTCGGCCTCCAGCACCTCGGTCCGCTGCATGTGGCGGATCTCGATCGCCACGTTCTCGATGCTAGACGCAATCACACCCAGCGTGGCGAAGAACATGGCATGACGGTCGCGCGGGATGACCTGGGTCGAGATCGGCTCGGGCACCAGGCCCAGCATCTTGCAGACATGCTCTTCCACGCGCGGGTCGATATTGGCGAAGGTCCCGACCGCGCCCGAGATCGCGCCGGTCGCAACCTCTTTCCGGGCAGCTTCAAGCCGGTCCCGGTTGCGCTTCATCTCGGCATAGAACCGGGCGAAGGTCAGGCCCATCGTGGTGGGTTCGGCATGGATCCCGTGGCTGCGGCCGATCCGCACCGTGTCCTTGTGCTCGAAAGCGCGGGCCTTCAGCGCCGCGAGCACCCGGTCGAGCCCCTTCAGCAGCAGGTCGGCCGCCCGCACCAGCTGGATGTTCAGCGTGGTGTCCAGCACGTCCGAACTGGTCATCCCCTGATGGACGAAACGCGCCTCGTCATTGCCGATGATCTCGGCCAGATGGGTGAGGAAGGCGATCACATCATGCTTGGTCACGGCCTCGATCTCGTCGATCCGGGCCACGTTGAATTCCACATCCTTGGCGCGCCAGACGGCCTCGGCATTGGCCTTCGGGATCACGCCCAAGGCCGCCTGGGCATCGCAGGCATGGGCCTCGATCTCGAACCAGATCTTGAAGCGGGTTTCCGGGGACCAGATCGCCACCATTTCGGGACGGGAATAGCGCGGGATCATCGGGGCCTCCGGGCTTTGGGAATATGGCGCCCCCTTACGCCGGGTGGACCCAGCGCGCAAGGCTTGGCCGCGGCGCATTTCCCCGTGGACGGGGCTTGAAGGGGCCCGCCCGGTTCGGCTAGCTGCAGTGCGCCCGGTGGGGGCGGTGAATGGGTCCTGCGGCCGCGAAAGCCGTGGGTGGGGTGTGATGGACGACGAAAATCCGATCTGGCCGGCGCTGGTCAAGGCGGCGCTGGTGCTGACGATCCTTGCTCTCGCGGGCGGCTACCTGGGCTGGCTGCATCCCCTGGGTGATTCGCTCGCGGTCGGGCGCGGCTATGCCGCCGGGGCGCTGGCGCTTCTGGCGGTGATCGCGGGGCTGATGGGGCTGCAGATGGCGGCCTTCGGCTCGACCCTGCTGGCGATGGTCGCGGCAGGGCAGGTGGCGCTGGCCTTCCTCTGGCCCGGTCCGCCGGGCGTCTTCGCGCTGTATCAGAAGAACCTCTTCTTCGGGAACGAGTTCCTGGCCGAGGTCGAGGCAGACATCCGCGCCGCCCGACCCCTGGCCGTGACCCTGCAAGAGGTCACGGCCCCGAACGAGGCGCTGCTTGCGGCGCTGGCGGCGGATTTTCCCGGCCAGCTGCACTGCAAGACCGGCCGACGGGGCGGCACGGCGGTCCTGACCCGTCTGCCGGTCGTGCCGGGATCCGAGACCTGTGCCGACGGGCTGGCTGCGCTGCAGGTCCAGCTCGAGGACAAGGCGATCTGGGTGGTCTCGGTCCATGTCTCCTGGCCCTGGCCCTATGAACAGAAGGCGCATGTCGATGCGCTGGTTCCAGTGCTGGAGGGGCTGGAGGGGCCGGTCCTGATGGCGGGCGATTTCAACATGGTCGGCTGGGGCCATTCGGTGAAGCGGCTGGCGCGCGCGGCGCGCGTGCTGCAGGCGGGTCCGACCGGGGGGACCTTCCTTGGCCTCGGCCCGGCGCTGCGCCTGCCGATCGACCATGCCTTCGCCCCGAACGGCGGCCGCATCACGCTGCGCCCGGCCTTGGGCTCGGACCACCTGGGCCTTTACGCCGAGCTGGAGCCCTGAGCTGAGCCCCGCTTGTCGATGATTGCGTCACTCCTCGCTGCGCCCGACCCCGTGCGCGCCGAGAAGAAGACGCAGTCGCAAGCATGAGGTGCCGACGCAAGCGCAGCCTTATGACGACATTCCTCGCCGCCTGCGGTCCCGCCTCCCGAGAAGAAGACGAAGTCGCACGACGAGGTCCCGGACCTGCCCCCGCATCATTCTCCGCCTCGCTTTCCCTCCACCTCTCATACCGAACAGAGGTCGCATCCAACGACGCGACCGGCAATCCGGCCGCTGGTCGGACTCCGGGCCGCTTCGCCCGATCCCCCGTGACCAAGGCCGATGGGACGCGGCGCCCAGCCCACCCGATCAGCCTTCCCTGCGTCATTTCTCCCCTCTTGCTGGCTCCGCGACCGGGAGAACAAGCCAGCCGCACCTCGGAGCTCCGGCCCGACTGCTCCACCCCTTCCTTCCCCACCGCCTCCCGCAGAGAAGACGAAGTCGTACGACGAGGCCCGGGCGTCAGGCCCGCAAGCGCGGGTCGAAGGGATAGCGTGTCAGCGTCTCGCAGCCCGTCTCGGTGATCAGCACCTGATCCTCCAGCTTGATCGAGAAATCGCCGCCCTCGGGCGAGACGAGGGCCTCGACACACAGGACCATCCCCGGCTCCAGTGCGGCGTCGAAGGCGCCGGGCATCCAGCCGTCGGGGTAATGGACATAGGGCCATTCGTCGCAAAGCCCGACGCCATGCATCTTGCAGGAATATTTCTGCGCCCAGTATTCCGGGGCAAGCTGGTGGCCCTGCATCACCAGCTCCTCGATGGTCACGCCGGGGCGCAGCCGGGCCTTGTGGTCGGCGATGTGGTCAAGCGCGTGGTGGAAGGCCGAGACCATCGCGTTCGAGGGCCGCGCGTCGCCCACCCACCAGGTGCGGCTGATGTCGATGCAGAAGCCGTAAGCGCCGATCAGGTCGGTATCGAAGGCGACGATCTCATTCGGCTGCACGATCCGCGGGCCACATTCCTGGAACCATGGGTTCGTCCGCGGACCTGACGCCAGAAGCCGCGTCTCGATCCACTCGCCGCCGCGCCGGATGTTCGCCGCATGCAGTTCCGCCCAGATCGCATCCTCCGAGACCCAACCTTTCGGCACGTTCTCCCGCGTGAAGGCCTCCATCTCGGCAATCCCCGCCTCGCAGGCGTGATGGGCGCAGCGCATCGCCAGGATCTCGTCGGGGGTCTTTACCGCGCGGACGCGTTCGGTCACCTCCTCGCCTTCCTCGACCGTGAAACCCGCCGCCTCCAGCGCGCGCAGCCCGTGGACCATGATCTTGTCCACCGCCAGCCGCCGGTTCGCCCCCGCATGGGCCCGCATCACCTCATCTACCTGCGCCGCGAAAGCCCGCGCGGCCTCCGCCCCCCGATCCCCGGTCGAATTGTAGAAGAAGGTCGCCCCCGACCGCAGCTCTTTCACCAACGGGTTGAAGGTCACCAGGAAGGGCGAGTTCTTGTACTCCCACATCACCATATGCCCGTCGGCACACAGAAGGCAGGCGCGGAACGGGTTATGCGTGTTCCACAGCTGCATGTTGGTCGTGTCGGTCGCATAGCGGATGTTCAGCGGGTCGAACATCAGCAAGCCGCCATAGTCCCGCGCCACCAGCCCCGCGACCAGCTTCCGCCACCGATCCTCGCGCATCCGGCCCAGGTCCGGCAGCACCAGCCCCGCCGCCTCCCACTCCCGGAACGCCAGTTGCGTCGGCCCGATCTCCACCCGGTCGTTGTCGTTCGGCGTCCCATCCCCCAACACCCCCGCGCGCGAAGGGTCGATCTTCCGGCGGTCGCGGTGATAGTCCATGAGGCCCCTCCCGTTTCCCCCAGACTGACCCGGCGGGAGACCGCCGCTTCCCCATCCGCGACGCCGCAAGGTCGCAAATGTGTTGGTTGCAGCCGCCCGCGCCCCGTGGTCAAAGACCGCCATGGCGAACCCGATGCAAGACGCGCCGATCCTGCAGGACCGGCTTCCGCTCCACCCGTGGGAGAACCCGGTCACCCGGCGGCTGCCCGGCATCCAGCCCGTCCAGGGCCGTGACTGGCTGCGGGTGGATGAGGCCTATGCCGGCCAGATGGCGCTCCGCGACCGGCTGATCGCCGCCCAGCCCGAGGTCGTCCACGCCCTCCTCCCCCAGGCCCGCCCCGCGGCGGATGAGCTTTACCGCACCATCCTCGCCTGGATCGCGCAGGAACCCGGCTTCACCCTGACCGAAAGCTACGCCACCCGCCCCGATGGCGTGACCGTTCCCCTCGACCCAGGCCAGCCGCTCCTGACCCTCGGCCGCCTCGTCCAGCAGGACCTCTGCCTGATGGAGGAGAACGGCCCCGAGTACGACCTCACCGGCGCGATCCTCTGCTTCCCGGCCTCCTGGACCCTGGCCCAGAAGATCGGCCGCCCGATGCTCGGCATTCACAAGCCGGTGGAGATCTACGACGAAACGCTTTCCGCCCGGGTCCACCGCCTGCTTGCCGCGATCCGGCCCGAGCAACCCCTGTGGCGGATGAACTTCTTCACCTACGACAGCTTCCACCTGCACCACCCGCGGGTCGAGGGCGACTGGCGCCGCCAGCCCTCCGGCCGCTCCTATGTCCGCTGCGAACGCCAGACGCTGCTGCGGCTGCCGGAAACCCGGGCGGTACTTTTCGCGATCCACACGATCGTCGTCGACGCCACCCAGCTTTCGCCGCAGGACTACGACGCGCTGCGCGCCGCCATGCACTAAGCCGCTGCCCGGAACGCCACGAAGGACCGACCCGCCCATGCCCGGACTGATCCGCAGAACCCTTCTGATCGGCGCCGCCGCCGCGGCCGCCGGCGGCCTCGCCTCCTGGGCTCTGCGTCCCCGCGCCGCGACCGAGATCGCCTATGGAACCGGCCCGCGCCAGGTCATGGACCTGACCCTGCCGGGAACCGCAGGCCCGCATCCCGTCCTCCTGATGATCCACGGCGGCGGCTTTCGCACCGGCGACAAGACCGATCTCGCGATCTGGCCCGAACTGACCGAGGCCGGGATCGCCGTCGCCCGGCTCAACACCCGCCGCTCCGACACCGACCGCTGGCCCGCCCCGGCCGAGGATTGCCTCGCCGCCGTCGTCCACCTCCAGCGCGCGGGCGCGGACATCGGGATCGACCCCGCGCGCCTCGTCCTCCTCGGCCAATCCTCGGGGGCCTTCCTCGCGGTTTCCACCGCGCTCAGCCTGGTCGAGGTCGGCCTGCCGCCGAAAGGGGTCATCAGCCTCTATGGCCCGATGGATTTCTCGACCATGGATCAGGACATGGCCACGCTCGGCCGCACCCCCGCCCTGGGCCCGACCGACGCCGCCGACAGCGCGGAAAGCCTTCTCCTCGGCTTCCCCATCGGCCAGGACCGCGCCGCCGCCCGGGCCATCAGCCCGCTCGCGCGGCTCGACCGCCTCCGCGAACCCCTGCCGCCCCTCCTGATCCGCCACGGCGACGCCGATCCGATGGTCGCCGACCTCCAGGCCAGACGCCTGCGTGAGGCCTGGATCGCCGCCGATCCCAAGGCGCAGATCGACTACAAGCTCGTCCCCGGCGCGGGCCATGGCGGCGCGGCCTTCGAGACCGACCCCGTCAAGGCCGAGATCCTCGCCTTCCTCCAAAGCGTCCTCGCCTGAGCCTCCGGCCACCACAAGCCCTTTCACTTTTGCGCAAATATCCCCGCCGGAGGCCGCCCGAGCCGCCTTGCGTCCTTCACGCAAGGCGGCGAGACAAACGGATTGCGCCGCAAGGCGCTCGATGTGATAGCCGCCCGACCCGCGCGCGACCTCTCACTCCTCAGGGCCGATCTGCCGCAGATCGCGGCCCGCCGCCCAAAGCCACAGCGCCCGGCCCAGCCCAAAGGGCAGGGCCAGGATCGCGACGCCCCAGCCAATCAGATAGCCCGAGACCTGGATCGTCCCCTCCGCCACCGGGCCGGGCGGGGCAGGGGCCGTCTCGGCCTCCGCAGCGGCCGCGCGGGCAGGGGCAGTGCCGATCTCGTCGCGGATCGAGGCCAGCGGATCCTCCCCCGGCTGCAGGATCTTCGGCTCGGGCAGCACCACCGGGGCGACCTCTCCCGGGGTGGCCCGCGGGACGGGCGGCGGGGCGGGCGGCGGGGCGGGCTCGGGCGGCCTCCGCGGCGTCTCGCCCCACAGATGCGGCTCGATCGCCGCCACCAGCGCATTGCCGCGCGGGATGTCCGGGTCCGCCGTGGCGCTGGCATGGGCCAGGGTGGCGGCCAGTGTCTTCACCCAGCCCGCGACGCGCCGATGCGAGGGGACGAAACGCTCCGCCCGGCCCAGTTTCCCGGCCGGGATCCGCCCCTTGCCGTCGCGGATCTGCTCTGCCCCGCGCCGCGTCCCGCGCGCGGCCCAGGCCAGGATCGGCGCCACCCCCTCGCGCGACAGATGGAGGCTCGCCCGCGCCAGGGCGCGCAGGTCGAAGGGTGGCCGCTGCCCGCCCGAGGCCCAGATCTCCGGCCGCTCGCGTCCGGGCTTCTTCCGCAAGGGGTCCTGCGCCATCATCCACCCGCCGGCTGTTTCCGGCCGCAGGCTAGCCCAGCCGATCCCGCCCCTGCAACAGACCTTGGCCAGCGGTTAACAAATCCCTAAGGCCCGCGGTATGGTCCCAATGATTGCAATGACTTGCTGAAGTGACCACGCGTGGACAGGATAGCAGAAAGGGCGCCCGAAGACGCCCTTCCGATCCTTCCGTAGGGTGGGCCTCCGGCCCACAGCCCTTAGCAGGAGTAGTACATCTGATACTCGATCGGGTGGGGGGTGTGCTCGTAGGCGTAGACTTCCTCCCACTTCAGCGCCATGTAGGCCTCCAGTTGGTCGCGGGTGAAGACATCGCCCGCCAGCAGGAAGTCCATGTCCTTCTCCAGCTCTTCCAGAGCTTCCCGCAGCGAGCCGCAGACCGTGGGGATCTGCGCCAGTTCTTCGGGCGGCAGGTCGTACAGGTCCTTGTCCGACGCCGGGCCCGGGTCGATCTTGTTCTTGATCCCGTCCAGGCCCGCCATCAGAAGGGCGGCGAAGGCCAGGTAGGGGTTCGCCGACGGATCGGGGAAACGGGCTTCCACGCGCTTGGCCTTGGGCGATTCCGTCCACGGGATCCGCACGCAACCCGACCGGTTGCGGGCCGAATACGCGCGCAGGACCGGCGCTTCAAAGCCCGGGATCAGCCGCTTGTAGCTGTTCGTGCCGGGGTTCGTCAGCGCGTTCAGGGCCTTGGCATGCTTCAGGATGCCGCCGATGAACCACAGCGCCTCCTGGCTGAGGTCGGCATACTTGTCGCCCGAGAACAGCGGCTTGCCGCCCTTCCAGATCGACATGTTGACATGCATCCCCGACCCGTTGTCGCCCTTCATCGGCTTCGGCATGAAGGTCACGGTCTTGCCGTAGGCATGGGCCACGTTGTGGATGACGTACTTGTACTTCTGGATGTTGTCGGCCTGCTCGACCAGCCCGCCGAAGATCATCCCCAGCTCGTGCTGGCAGGTCGCGACTTCGTGGTGGTGCTTGTCGACGCGCATCCCCATCCGCTTCATGGTCGAGAGCATCTCGCCGCGGATGTCCTGCGCCTCGTCGATCGGGTTGACCGGGAAATAGCCGCCCTTGTGGCCCGCGCGGTGGCCGTAGTTGCCGCCCTCGGTCACGGTGTCGGTGTTCCAGGCCGCGGCCTCGGCGTCGATCTCGTAGGCCACCTTGCGGGGGGTCACCGAATAGCGGACGTCGTCGAAGAGGAAGAATTCGGCTTCCGGCCCGCAGTAGAACGCATCCCCGATGCCCGAGGACTTGAGATATGCCTCTGCCTTGATCGCCGTCTGGCGCGGGCAGCGGCTATAGGCCTCGCCGGTGTCGGGCTCGACCACGTTGCAATGCACGCACAGCGTCTTTTCGGCGTAGAATGGGTCGATGTAGACCGAGGAGGCGTCCGGCATCAGTTTCATGTCGGACTGGTCGATCGACTTCCAGCCCGCGATCGACGAGCCGTCGAACATGAAGCCTTCCTCGAAGAAGTCCTCGTCCACCAGGTCCACGACCAGCGTGACGTGCTGGAGCTTGCCCTTCGGGTCGGTGAAGCGGATGTCGACGTACTCGACCTCTTCGTCCTTGATCAGTTGCAGTGCCTTGGCAACGGCGCTCATCTGACTGCCTTTCGTTTGGGGTTGGTGGGATCAGGGCACGGATCTTCTGCGAAGATCCGGTCCCGGTTCAGACAGCATCGTCGCCGGTTTCGCCGGTGCGGATGCGGATGGCTTGTTCCACGGGGGTGACGAAGATCTTGCCGTCGCCGATCTTGTCGGTGCGCGCGGCCGAGATGATCGCCTGGACGGCGGTGTCGACCATGTCGTCGGTCAGGACGACCTCGATCTTCACCTTGGGCAGGAAGTCCACGACATATTCAGCGCCGCGATAGAGTTCCGTGTGGCCCTTCTGCCGCCCGAAGCCCTTGACCTCGGTCACCGAAAGACCCTGGATCCCGGCCTCCTGAAGCGCCTCCTTCACCTCGTCCAGCTTGAACGGCTTGATGATCGCTTCGACTTTCTTCATTGGGCTGGCCCCCCCGCTTTCGTCTGGTCTCTCTCTCAGCACTTCCCTGCGCAGGGAACAATGTGACAGGGTTTGTCGGCGGGGCCGCAGCAAGAGATTCCACGCGGCGCGCCTAAAATTTGTGCAAGACGCCTGCGGAGCGGGCAGTATTGAATCCGAAACGGTGCCAAAAATGACCGAACTCCTGACCGCCGCGCAGATGCGGGCCATTGAGGCGGCAGCGATTGCCAGTGGCGAGGTGACCGGCCTCAAGCTGATGGAACGCGCCGGACGGGGCGTGGTCGAGGCGATCTTCGAGGAATGGCCGGAGCTGCGCTCGACCTCGCACCGGGCGGTGGTCCTCTGCGGGCCGGGCAACAACGGCGGCGACGGGTTCGTCGTGGCGCGGCTGTTGAAGGAGTGGGGCTGGGAGGTGGAGGTCTTTCTCTACGGCAACCCCGACAAGCTGCCGCAAGACGCAAGGGTGAATTACGAGCGGTGGGTGGGGACGGGTGAGGTGGCGTCGCTGTCGCTTGATCGCGTGTCGGTGGGCTTTTCCGCCGATCTCTGTGTTGACGCGCTGTTCGGAACCGGGCTCGCCCGACCGGTCGCTTCCGATCTGGTGGCATCAGTCCTGGCCTTGTCGGACGCCCGGCTTGGCGGAGCGCTGGTTGTGGCGGTGGATATCTGTTCCGGCCTGTGTGCCGACAGCGGAAGGGTGTTGGGGCAAGAAAGCGGGGGACTGCCGCCAGTGCTGCGACCGGACCTGACGATCAGCTTTCACCGGGCGAAGGTCGGCCATTACCTTGATGAGGGCCCGCGATGGTCGGGGCGGCTCATCGTGACCGATATCGGAGTGGGGGCAGGCCGACCCGGCGAGGGGCAGCCTGTGTCAACTGTGACCGCCGCGCTTCCGGCGTTGGGGAAGGTCGGGGCTCACAAATATTCCCACGGCC
>JBKHWC010000076.1:0-11422 GCA_046569765.1 Alphaproteobacteria bacterium
CGGCCAGCGCGCCAGCCGCCGCAGGCCCGCCCGGTCCAGCCCCGCAACCCGCGAGACCAGCCGCAGCCGCCCCCGTTCCACCGCCAGCGCGCCCTCCACCCAACGGATGCGCGCACCATTGGCCGTTGCCGCGGCCGCATAGACCGGACTTTGCTGCAAGGGAAGGAAGCCATCCATAAGCGGCATTAACAGCCGGGAAAGATTTCGATGCCCTTAATGAGGTCACGGATTCGCAAGCGCCCCGGTGGACCCATGAAACGCATATCGCTTCGCCAGATCCCCGCGCCGACGCCACGGCTGACGCTATGGGTTCCCGTGATCCTGGCCGGTCTTCTCAGCCTGTTTTGGCTGGGCCTCGTCGCGCTGATTCAGCGGTAAAGCAGCGACGTGCCGTTTGCGAAAAGATGCACCTTATTCGGATCGGCCGTCAGCTTCACCGTCTGATAGCGCAGCTCGGGCCGGATGCCCGGCAGCTTGGCGACCACCGCCTGCGCATCACCCTGCTTGCGGAAATACAGCAGCGTCACCTCGCCCAGGGCCTCGGTGATCTCGACCTCGCCCGAATGGATCGCCTCGCCTTCGGTCTCATGAAGATCCTCGGGCCTCACGCCGATCTTCACCTTCAGCCCCTTGTCCGAGACCTGCGTCGGCACAGCCGATTTCGCCATTCCGCCATTGTCCAGCCGGACCAGCGTCTCGGCTCCGGTGCCGACCACCTCACCCGGCAAAAGGTTCATCGCCGGACTGCCGATGAACTGGGCGACGAACTCGTTCTGCGGCCGCTCGTACAGCTCCAGCGGGCTGCCGACCTGGCTGATCCCGCCCCCTGCCAGCACCACGATCCGGCTGGCCAGCGTCATCGCCTCGACCTGGTCGTGGGTCACATAGATCATGGTCGAGTTCGGCATCGCCTCTTTTAACTGCGCGATCTCGATCCGCGTCGCCACCCGCAAGGCCGCGTCCAGGTTCGAGAGCGGCTCGTCAAAGAGATAGACCTTCGGGTCCCGCACGATCGACCGTCCGATGGCAACCCGTTGCCGCTGGCCGCCCGACAGCGCCTTGGGCAGGCGGTCCAGATAGGGCGTCAGCTGCAGGATGCGCGCGGCCTTGTCGACGGCGGCCGCGATCTCGGCCGGGGATTTCTTGGCCAGCTTCAGCGCAAAGCTCATGTTGTCGCGCACGGTCATGTGCGGGTAGAGCGCATAGCTCTGGAACACCATCGCGATGCCGCGCTGCGCCGGGGGCACGTCGTTCATCCGCACCCCGTCGATCAGGAAATCGCCGCCGGTGATCTTCTCCAGCCCCGCGATCATCCGCAAGAGCGTCGATTTCCCGCAGCCCGAGGGCCCGACAAAGACGATCAGCTCGCCCGTCTTGATGTCAAGGTTGATGTCCTTCAACACCTTGACCTCGCCATAGGCCTTTTCGACGTTCTTCAGGACCAGATCGGCCATGTGTTCCCCTCTCCCTCAGACCCGTTTTGCCAGGCAGACGCCCCAGGGCGGCAGGCTTGCGCGCCCCGCCGCGACCGGCTGGCTTCCGAGTTCCGTTCCGATTGTCGTCCAGCTTCCGGCCGGCAGCACCACCTCGGCCGGGCCGTCGCCCAGGTTGAAGGCGCAGAAGAGCTCCTCCTCTCCCCGACGCAGGAAACTTGCCACCTCGCCCTGCGCCCGGATCTCCTCCATGCTGCCCTGCCGCAGCACCGGATGCGCCCGGCGGAAGGCGAGCGCCCGGCGGTAATGCGCCAGGGTTGACCCCTCGTCTCCCTCCTGCGCTGCGACCGACAGCGGCAGGTGCGGCGGCTTCACCGGCAACCACGGGCGGCCATGGCTGAACCCGCCATTGCCATTGTCCGTGACCCAGACCATCGGCGTCCGCGCCCCGTCACGGCCCTTGAACTCGGGCCAGAACTGGATGCCGTAGGGGTCGCGCAACTCCTCCAGCGCCAGTTCCGCCTCGGGCAGGCCCAGTTCCTCGCCCTGATACAGACACAGCGAGCCGCGCAGGCAGACCAGAAGCGTCGCATAGGTCCGCGCGGCCTCGTCCGTCAGGTTCCAGCGGGTGATGTGGCGCACCGTGTCATGGTTGGAATAGGACCAGCAGGGCCAGGCATCGGGCGCCGCCGCCCGCATCCGGGCAAAGGTTTCTTCCAGCAGCGCCGCCGTGAGCCGCTTCGGCTGCAGCATCTCGAACGGGTAGCACATCTGCACCTTGTCCCCGCCCGAGGTATATTCGGCCATGATCTCCAGCCCACGCTGGGCATCGCCCACCTCGCCCACGGCCGCGGCGTTATAGGGGTTCAGGACCGCCCTGAATTTTCGCAGAAAATTCATGTTTTCCGGCTGGTTCTTGTCGAACAGATGCAGCTGGTGGTTATAAGGGTTCACGCCGGGCGCGATGGAGTCATTGCGCAGCTCCTTCGGCAGCGGAGGATTGTCGCGCAAATACTTGTCGGCGAAGTAGAAATTGATCGTGTCCAGCCGGAACCCGTCCACCCCCCGCTTCAGCCAGAAGCGCGCGACGTCCAGCAAGGCCTCCTGCACGGGTTCGTGGTGCAGGTTCAGGTCGGGCTGGCTGGTCAGGAAATTGTGCAGGTAATACTGCTCGCGCCGCCCGTCCCATTCCCAGGCCGGCCCGCCGAAGATCGACAGCCAGTTGTTCGGCGGCGTGCCGTCGGGCTTGGGGTCGGCCCAGACATACCAGTCCGCGCGCGGATTGCTGCGGTTCTGCCGGCTTTCCTTGAACCAGGGATGCTGGTCGCTGGTATGCGACAGGACCAGGTCGATCATGACCCGCAGGCCCAGCTCATGCGCCCGGGCGACCAGAGCGTCGAAATCCGCCAGCGTCCCGAACATCGGATCGACGTCGCAATAGTCGCTCACGTCATAACCAAAGTCCTTCATCGGGCTGGTGAAGAACGGGCTGATCCAGATCGCATCCGCGCCAAGGCCCGCGATGTGGTCCAGCCGGCGGGTGATCCCGGCCAGATCCCCCACCCCGTCGCCATCGCTGTCCTGATAGCTGCGCGGATAGATCTGGTAGATCACCGCCCCGCGCCACCAGTCCGGGTCCGCCGCCAGCACCTTGCGCCCCTCACGTTCCATCATCGTCACTTGACCGACCCCGCCAGAAGACCGCGCACCAGGAAGCGCTGCATTGAAAAGAACACCACCAGCGGCACCGCGATCGACACGAAGGCCGAGGCGCTGAGGATTTCCCAATCCCCGCCGCGCGAGCCCATCAGGTTCACGATATTGCCGGTCAGCACCTGCTGGTCATTGCTGGTGCCCAGGAACACCAGCGCCACCAGAAGGTCGTTCCAGGTCCACAGGAACTGGAAGATCGCGAAACTCGCCAGCGCCGGGAAGGACAGGGGCAGGATGATCTTGGTGAAGATCTGGAAATCCGTCGCCCCGTCGACCTTGGCATTCTCGATGATGTCGCGCGGCAGGCCGACCATGTAGTTGCGCAGAAGGTAGATCGCCAGCGGCAACCCGAACCCGGTATGCGCCAGCCAGATCCCCAGGTACCCCTTGCCGATCCCCACCGCGTTGTGGATCTGCAACAGCGGGATCAGCGCCAGTTGCAGGGGCACCACCAGCAGGCCGACGATGGCCGCGATCAGAAGCGCCCGGCCCGGAAACTCCATCCAGGCCAGCGCATAGGCTGCGAAGGCCGCGACCAGGATCGGGATGATCGTCGCCGGGATCGCCACGGTCGCGGTGTTCATGAAGGCCTGGAAGATCGACTGCCCGGCCATCGGGCTGAAGAGGACCGTGTTGTAGTTGTTCGTGGTGAACTCGGGCGGGGTCGCCGCCGTGGTGAAGATGCGCGGCAGGCGCGTGCCCTCGGTCGAGGTGGCCGAGGTCAGGACGTAAGACCCGTCGGCCTCTACCGTCACCGTCTGCCCCTCGCCCAGGTCGGCCGTTTCCCCCGGAGCATAGGCCGCCGGCTCGCGCGAAGAGGTGCCCCAGGCGCTGACCGTGGCGGCATTGGTGAAAAGCCGCCCCTCGATCACGAAAGCACCGTCGCGCTGCACTTCCGCACCCTCGATGCGGATCGGCGCCAGTTGCTGTTCCTGCGTGAACAGGGCATCCCACCAGCCCGAGGACACGATCTGATCCCCGGAGCGGAACGAGGACACCAGAAGCCCCAGCGTCGGGATCACCCAAAGCAGGACCAGAAGCCCCACCGACAGATGCACCGCCCAGGTCAAGGCCGCTTTCTTGCCTGCGATGTTATCCATGATCTGCTCCTGTACCGTCGCGGGCCATCTCAGCGCATCTCCTTCCGGGCGTTCCAGACGTTCCAGACCAGGATCGGCGTGACCAGCAGCAGGATGATCATCGCGCTGGCCGAACCGACGCCCCAGTCCACCGCCACGAACAGCTTGTCGTACATGTAATTGGCCAGCACCTGAGTCTCCTGCTGCCCGCCGGTCATCGCGCGGACGATGTCGAAGACCTTCAGCACCGTGATGGTGATCGTGGTCCAGACCACGACGATCGTGCCCATGATCTGCGGCACCTTGATCTTGAAGAAGATCTGGAACGGGTTCGCCCCGTCGATGATCGCGGCCTCGATCGTGTCCTCGGGCACGCCGCGCAACGCAGCTGACAGGATCACCATCGCAAAACCCGTCTGCAGCCAGACCAGCACCGCCATCAGGAAGAAGTTGTTCCAGAACGGGATCTGCAACCAGAACTGCGGCTGGCCATAGGGCAGCTCGGCCGTCGCTGCGCCAAGCGCCCAGGACAGCGCCACATAGGCCAGCCACAAGCCCACCAGCACCCCCAGGGCGCGCAGCCCGCGCACGAGACCCGCCCCCTGCGACAGCGCCCGCACCTGCCCCCACAGCACCCAAAGCAGGGCGGCGGCAAATCCCACGAGCATCAGCGCCGGCAGCACGCGCAGCAGCAGCGTCGAGCCGATGCCACCCTCGAACTGCAGCCAGAGCGCGTTCAGTAGGCCGATCTGCGTCTGCCCGGCCTCGCGCGTGTCATAGATCAGCTTCCAGATCACGCTGGCGCCGACGAAGGAAATCGCCATCGGCATGAAGATCAGCGACTTCGCCAGGTTGCCCCATCGGATCCGGTCGGTCAGCTGCGCGGCCAGCAGGCCGAAGGCGGTCGCCAGCGCGGGCACCACGATCAGCCACAGCATGTTGTTGCGCAAGGACTCCCAGAACTTCGCCTCGCCGAACATCTGGCGATAGTTGTCGAAGCCGACAAAGGCCAGCTCGCCCCCCGTGTTCCGGTTCAGCGACAGCCAGGCGGTCGCGAAGACCGGGTAAGCCAGATAAAGACCCAGCGCGAACAGGGCTGGAAACAGGAACAGCCAGGGCCGCACCATGTTGGCACGGCTGATGTTCCGCCCGGCCTGGGGGCCTCGCGCGGGGAAGATCACCTTGTCGAGGATGATGTTCGACGCCCAGAAATAGCCAACGCATCCGGCTACGCCGATCACGATGGTCACCAGCGCCAGGAAAGCCTGGTCCATTCGCCCCTCCCTCCCAAGCAGCATACAACGTCCGGCTTGTCCGGCTTCTGGTATGACCCCGGGCCTGCGCGAACAGGCCCGGGGAAACGGTTCACTTCGGCCAGCTTGCCTGCACGGTATCGGCCACCTCTTGCGCCGACTTGCCGCCGACGAAATCGACCATCGCGGTCCAGAACGACCCGGCACCCACCGCGCCCGGCATCAGGTCCGACCCGTCGAAGCGGAAGGTCGTGGCATTGGCAAGGATCTCGCCCTGCTTCTTCAGCGCGGCGCTGCCGTAAAGGTCCGTGTTCACGCCCTTGTGCGGGGTGACAAAGCCGGTCTGCGCCATCCAGACCTCATGCGCGATCGGGGTCTTCAGGAACTCGATGAAGGCCCGCGCCGCATCGCTGTCCTTCATGATGAAGGCAAGCGTGCCCGCGCCCAGCACCGGCTGGCCCAGGTCCTTCTCGGCATAGGCCGGGAAGTAGAAGAAGTCGGCATCGACCCCCAGCTCGGTCCCTTCCGGGAAGAAGGACGGGATGAAGCTGGCCTGACGGTGCATGTAGCAGCCCGGCGGCGAGGAGAAAAGGCCCTTGGGGCTGTCGCGGAAGTCGGTCGAGGCCACGGCCGCAGCACCACCCTGCACGAAGGTGTCATTCTTCGCAAACCAGCCGAATTCCTCGATCGCGCCCAGCACCTCGGGGCTGTTGAACGGCAGCGCATTGGTCACCCACTGGTCATAGACCTCGGGCGGCTGGGTGCGCAGCATCAGGTCCTCGACCCAGTCGGTCGCGGGCCAGCCGGTCGCGCCGCCCGAGCCCAGGCCGATGCACCAGGGCGTGCCGCCATCGGCGACGATCTGTTCGGTCAGCGCCTTCAGCTCTTCCATCGTGGCCGGGACTTCATAGCCCGCGTCCTCGAAGTTTTCCGGGCTGTACCAGACCAGCGACTTCACGTCGGCCTTGTAGGGAAAGGCAAACAGCGCCTCGGCCCCGTCCTTGCCCTTGTAGGTTCCCAGCGCCGCCCACGAGGCACCCGCGCCGTAGTTGTCGGTCAGCCATTGCTTGGTCTCGTCGCCCAGGGGCTGGATGAAGCCCTTGGCCGCCAGGTCGGCGATCAGGCCCGGCTGCGGCAGCACCGCGACATCCGGGGGCGAGCCCGCTTCGGCGTCGATGATGATCTGCTGCTCATAGCCTTCCGAGGACGAATAGTTCACGTCCACGCCCGAGGCGGCCTCGAAATAGGCCAGCATGGATTCGACCAGAACCTGGTCCTCGCCACGCCAGGGACCGAAGAGAGTCAGCGTCTGGCCGTCCAGGTTCGTGGCTTCGTCATAGGCCTTGTAGCTGTCCCAATTGAACGCACCCTCGCCCACCGGGAACTTCAGGTCCTGCGCGACCGCTCCACCGGCCGTCAGCGCCAGCGCCGCCGCGCTGACGAGAAGTTTCGTCTTCATGTGCAACCTCCCGATTCCCCCGCCCGTATCGGCGGGGCTATTGTCCCAACTGCGGCAGAATCGCCTCAAACCGCTTTGGATGTCTCACCCTGTCCGATCCGGCCCCTCAAGTCAATTCAAAGCGCCTTCAAACGCGGCTTGCGGGGCGATTCATGCACATAAACCACCCGCAATCGGTCTGGACGGCGGGATATTAACTTTTTGACGCGGGGCGCCGTGCTGGCTAAGGTCCGCAGAATTGAAACCGTTTTGAGCCAGACGCGCCGATGAACCTCAAGGAACTCGCCACCAAGCTGCGACTGTCGCCCACCACGGTGTCGCGCGCGCTGAACGGCTACCCCGAGGTGAACGAGGCCACGCGCGAACGCGTCATCGCGGCGGCCAAGCGGCACAACTACCACCCGAACACCCGCGCGATCCGGCTGGCCACGGGCCGCGCCATGGCGGTGGGCCATGTGATTCCGATCGCCACAAAACATGAGATCGTGAACCCCGTCTTCGCCGATTTCATCGCCGGCGCGGGCGAAACCTACAGCCGCAACGACTACGACATGATCCTTTCGGTCGTGCCGGACGAGGACGAGGAACAGACCTACCGCAGCCTCAAATCCAAAGGCAACGTCGACGGCGTCATCGTCCACGCCCCCCGGATGAACGACCCCCGCATCCCGCTTCTGCGCGAGATCGGCCTGCCCTTCGTCGTCCACGGCCGCGCCACCGGCACGGCCGAGCCCTATTCCTGGCTGGACGTGAACAACCGCCGCGCCTTCCAGCGCGCGACCGAGTTCCTGCTGGACCTTGGCCATACCCGGATCGGCCTGGTCAACGGGCTGGAGTTCATGGACTTCGCCATCCGTCGCCGCACCGGCTATGTCGATGCGCTGACCGCGCGCGGAATCACGGCCGACCCGCAGTTCATGTTCTCCGACGAGATGACCGAGGTCGCAGGCTTCCGCGCCGTCCAGGCAATGCTCGCCCTGCCCCAGCCGCCGACCGCGATCCTGTGTTCCTCGATGATCTCGGGCATGGGTGCGCGCCGCGCGGTGGAAAGCGCGGGCCTGGTCGTGGGCCGCGATGTCTCGATCATCATCCACGACGACGACCTCTCCTACATGAAGAACGGCGAGGACGTGCCGATCTTCACAGCCACCCGGTCCTCGGTGCGCGAGGCCGGGCGGCTGGCCGCCGAGATGCTGCTTGGCCTCATCGCCCACCCCGAGGACGCCCCCAAGCAGCGCCTGCTCGAGGCCGAACTCATCATCGGCCAGTCCACCGGCCCAGCCCCGAAAGCCTGACATGACGCTCTCGCGCTTCGATTTCCCCGAAGGCTTCGTGTTCGGAGCCGCCACCGCCGCCTACCAGATCGAGGGCTCGGCCTTCGGCGGATGCGGGTCCTGCCACTGGGACACGTTCTCGGCCACGCCCGGCAACGTGGTCCGCGCCGAAAACGGGTCGCGCGCCTGCGACCATTATCACCGCTGGGAGGACGACCTCGACCTGCTGCAAGCCGCCAACCTGGACGGCTACCGCTTCTCGACCTCCTGGGCGCGGGTCATGCCGGATGGGGTAAAGATCAACCCGGCAGGCATTGATTTCTATGACCGTCTTGTCGACGGCATGCTCCAGCGCGGCCTCAAGCCCTTCCAGACCCTCTATCACTGGGAGATGCCCTCGCCCCTGGCCGACCTGGGCGGCTGGACCAACCGCGACACCTGCCACCGCTTCGCCGATTTCTCCGAAGCCATCACCCGCCGCCTGGGCGACCGCGTCGCCTCCATCGCCACCGTGAACGAACCTTGGTGCGTGGCCTGGCTCTCGCACTTCATGGGCATCCACGCCCCCGGCCTGCGCGACATCCGCGCCGCCGCCCGGGCGATGCACCACATCCTCCTCGCCCACGGCCTGGCGGTCGAACGCCTGCGCGGCATGGGCCAGCCGAACCTCGGCATCGTGCTGAACTTCGACTACGCCCAGCCCGCCAGCGACAGCCCCCAGGACATCCAGGCCGCCGCCCGCTGGGACGGGATCTTCAACCGCTGGTTCATCGAGGCGATCACCCGCCAGACCTACCCCGAAATCGTGCTGGAGGGCCTCGCCCCCCACATGCCGAAGGGCTGGGAACAGGACATGCCCACCATCGGCGCAAGGCTCGACTGGCTGGGCGTCAACTACTACACCCGCCACCTGAACGCGCATGACGCCAGCCAACCCTGGCCGCATCTGCGCGACGTGGAAGGCACGCTGCCCAAGACCCAGATGGGCTGGGAGATCTACCCCGAGGGCCTGCACCATTTCCTCACCCGCATGGCCCGCGACTACGTCGGCAACCTGCCGATCTATGTCACGGAGAACGGAATGGCCAATGCCGACCTCCTTGAAGATGGCGCCGTAACCGACTGTGCGCGCGAGGATTTCCTGCTCTCCCACCTCGCCGCGACGAAGCAGGCCATCGCCGATGGGGCGAACGTCAAGGGCTACTTCTACTGGTCGCTCCTCGACAATTACGAATGGGCCGTCGGCTACGAAAAGCGCTTCGGCCTCGTCCATGTCGACTACGACACGCTGGCGCGGACGCCCAAATCCTCGTATCACGCGCTCGCCCGGGCGCTGGCCCGCAACGACTGAGGCCCAAGATGACCCTTTCGATCCTCGCCGACATCGGCGGCACCAATACCCGGGTCGCCTTGGCCGAGGGGCGCGAGGTTCGCATCGACTCGATCCGCCGTTTCCCGAATGGCGACTATCAGGCGCAGGGAAAGGACATTGCCCACGTCCTGCGCGACTATCTTGACCAGACCGGCGCGCAAGTGACCGGGGTCTGCGTCGCCGCCGCCGGTCCGGTCCAGGATGGCGTCGCCACGATGACCAACCTCGACTGGGTGATCGACGGGGCAAAACTCACCGCCGCGACCGGGGCCAGCCGCGTTGCCATCCTGAACGACCTTCAGGCCCAGGGCCAGGCGCTTGGCCACATCCCGGCCGCGAACCTGCGGACGGTGATCCCCGGCCCCGTGACGCATGGCCCGATGCTCGTCGTGGGCCTGGGCACCGGCGTCAACGCCGCCCCCGTGCACCCCGGCCCCCAGGGTCGCGTGGTACCGCCGTCCGAATGTGGCCATGTCAACATGCCCGTCCGCAGCGAGGAGGACTTTCTCCTTGCCCGCTTCATCGAACAGAAGCTGAAGGCCGAGGGCGAGGTCCCCCATGCCGGCGTCGAAGAGGTCCTCGCCGGGCGTGGCCTGGCGAACCTGCATGCCTTCGCCGCCCATGCCGCCGGCCACCCGGCCGAGATGACCTCGGCCCAGGTCCTTGCCGCGCTGGACCAGGGCGATGCCATCGCCGCCCATGCCGCGCGGCTTTACGTCCATATCCTGGGCCAGATGCTCGCCGACCTGGCGCTGATCCACCTGCCCTATGGCGGGATCTACCTCATCGGTGGCATGTCCCGCGCCATGACCCCGCATTTCGACCGCTTCGGCCTGACCCGCCAGTTCCGCGAGGCGCGCAGGGTCGATCTTCTGCTGCACGATTTCTCGGTCACCGTGGTCGAGGATGATTACGCCGCCCTGACCGGCTGCGCCGCCTATCTGGCGGGATTGGCCTAGCGGCAGGCCACGGGGCGCAAGAGGAAGCTCCGGTCGTCGCCCCGGTCGCGCTCCAGCGTGGCAAAGCCGGTCTCGTTCTCAAGACCCATGCCGCGACTGCCGACCGTCACCAGCACTGCGTCGTCCTTGGCCGCACTAATGGAAAAGGCGCCAGAATCGCCCTCCATCGTGCAATAGAGACTGTCCTCGACGTTCTCGCATTGCGCCAGCGCCTCGAAGGCACCGCCCGGCGTGCCGCGCAGCGTCACCCCGACCCACAGGCCCAGATAGGGCGCCATCGCCGCCCGGTCCGGCCGCAGGACCATCTGTGTCACCCGTTGCTGCGGGTGGTCGGCAAGATGGTCCTCGGTGTAGCTGCGCGCATAGCACTGCGCTTCGGTCGGAAACAGCCGGTCGGTCGGGCTTTGCGCAAAGGCGGGCGCGGCAAACATGAAGACCGCCGCGCAAGCCCTTGCCACTGCTACCATTTCCCACTCGCTCCGCCGCCCGAGGATCGTCCGCCGCCAAAGCCGCCGCTGCGCCCCCCGCCGCTGCTGCCAAGACGCGAGCCGATGCGGCTGCCGCCCGAGGTTGCCCGGATCGTGAAGGTATGCCGGTCGGTGAAACCGCAGCTGGAACAGATCCGGTGTTCGATCCCGGTGCCCGAGGACAGAAGCCCGGCGGGATCGATCACCTCGCGCGTTCGCTCCAGTGTCAGCGCGCCGCATTTCGGGCATGTCTTGCGCGCCCGCGACCGCCAAAGGACCAGCGCCAGGATCCCGCCGATCCCGCCGCCACCGATCAGCCAGGGGGTCAGTGCCTCGATGGCCCCCGCTTCGGGGGCGAACCCATCGGTCAGCCCGACCGGCCGCCCCTCAAGGAACGGCACGACCAGCCGCTC
>JBKHWC010000076.1:11432-16262 GCA_046569765.1 Alphaproteobacteria bacterium
GATCCCGGCCTCGATCCCCGCCGCCATCCGACCCTCGCGGAACTCGGGCAGGACGGCCGTGGACAGGACCCGCGCCGCGCGCCCGTCATAGACCGCGTCATAGCCCGCCCCCAGCGCGATCCGCGCCTCGCGCGCCTCGGTCACGACCAGAAGGAGGATGCCATCGTTGCGCTCGGCCGCGCCGATGCCCCAGGCGTTGAACAGGTCCTTGGCATAGGTCTCCAACCGCCGCCCGCCGCTGCCATATGCCTCGAGCGTGGACATGGTCACCACGACCATCTGCACCCCGGTCTCGTCCCGCAGCGCCTGCAGGGCCCGGCTGATCCGCCCCTCTTCGGTGGCGTCCAGCACCTCGGCAAAGTCCGAGACGGTGTCGCTGATCGGCTGCGCCAGGTCCTGCGCGACGGCGGTCGCGGTCAGGCCAAGCCAGAGGGCAAGGACGCGGAGAATCATGGGGCAAGCATTTCGCTGACGACTTTTGCGATCAGCATGACATCTTCCCTTGTGCAGTCAAACGATCCGACCTGCACCCGAATCGCAAAACGCCCGTCAACCCGGGTCTGGGTCAGGTATATCCGCCCGTCATCATTGATCCGCGCCAGCAGCGCCTCGGTCGCGGCCTCGGTCCCCAGCGCGAAGCTGAACAGCGACAGCCGCGGCTCGGTCACGATCTCGACCCCCGGCAGCGCGGCAAGCTGGTCCCGTGCCTCGACCGCCCAGGCGACATGGTTGCGGATCCGCTCCCGCAGCCCCTCCAGCCCATAGGCCCGCAGCACGAACCACAGCTTCAGCGCCCGGAACCGCCGACCCAGCGGCACGGTCCATTCGTTGAAATTGACGATCTCCTCCCGCCCCGCCGTCTCCAGATAGGTCGGCCGCAGCCCCAGCGTGCGCACCTGAGCCCCCGGATCGCGCAGGAACTGGACCGAGCAGTCGAACTGCGCCCCGAGCCACTTGTGCGGGTTCAGCACCACCGAATCCGCCCCCTCCACTCCGTCCCACAGGGACCGGAACTCCGGGCAGATCATCGCGCTGCCCGCCCAGGCGGCATCGACATGGACCGGCACCCCTTCCTCCCGGCAGACCGCAACGCAGTCCGCGATCCGGTCGAAGGCCCCGACGCTCGTCCCCCCGGCACAAAGGATCACCCCCGCGGGGATCATCCCCGCCGCCCGGTCCGCCCGGATCACCGCCCGCAGCGCCGCCCCGGTCATTGCCCGCGCGCCGTCGGTCGCCACCTTCACCAGGTTGCGCTGCCCGATGCCCGCCACCCGGATCGCCTTGTCGACGCTGCTGTGAGTCTCCGCACTCGCGTAGAACCGCAGCACCGGCCCGCCCGACAGCCCCTCCTCCAGCCCGCGCCAGCCCAAGGCCCGCTCACGCATCGTCAGCACGGCCGACAGCGTCGCCACCGTGGCCGTGTCATGGATCGTGCCGACGAATCCCTCTGGCAGCCCCACCGCCTGGCGCAGCCAGTCGACCATCACCTGCTCCACCTCGGTCGCAGCCGGAGAGGTCTGCCAGATCAGCGCATTGCAGCCCATCGCATTGACCACCTGCTCCGCCAGCATGCTCGCCGGGGCCGCATTGGCCGGGAAATAGGCGAAGAACCGCGGATGCTGCCAATGCGTCATGCCGCCCGGCACGATCCGCTCGAAATCGGCCCAGATCGCCGCCATCGGCTCTGCCGCTTCCGGGGGCGCCCCTGGCAACTGCCGCGCCACCGCGCCGGGCACCAGCGGAGCCCGCACCGGCCGGTCGCGCAGACCCGCGTGATAGTCCGCGGCCCAGTCCGCCGCCCGCTTCGACCACAACCGCAGGTCTTCGTGATCCATCCTCGCCTCCCGCATGCGCGCCGCAACAAGGCATGATCGCGGCAAATCAGCAAGCCGCCTGCCCGTTCCCGACACGCCGCTTCCTTGTTGCGGCCATTGTGACGCCGTAAGGATCAGAAGGATAACCGGATTCGACCAACTGCATAAGGTTGCCTGCACATGTCCCTGACCCGCCGCTTTGCCCTTTTCGGCGCCGCCACCCTGCTCCTGTCCGCCTGCGTCGGCGGCGGCAGCTTCAAGACCGATTACACCCCGCTTCCCGCCGACGTCTCCCGCGCCTGGCGCCTGGCCGATGTCCGCGTGACCGTGCCGACCTCCCTCAGCGTGTCCGAGGCGAAGTCGCTCCTGCCCAACGCCGACATCGTCTGGCGCGAGGATCCGCTGGGCGACCGCTATGCCCAGGTGGGCAAAATCATCGACGACGCCGTCACCCGCGGCGCGCAGGGCCTGCGCGGCACCCGGCCTGTCTTCATCGACGTGACCGTCACCCGCTTCCACGCCCTGACCTTCGAGGCCGAACAGCGCGGCCAGACCTGGGGCGTGCACAACATCAAGTTCACCGCCCAGATCACCGACGCGAAAACGGGCGAGGTCCTGCTCCCCGCCACCGCGATCCGGGCCGAACTTCCCGCGCTTTCGGGCCAGCAGATGCGCGACGCCCGGCGCAAGGGCGTGACGCAGAAGTCGATGATCACCGCCCATGTCGCGAAGACGGTCGCCGGCTGGCTGGGGATCGGGCCGGACAACCGCGGCGAATTCTCGCGCCAGGGCAACTGACGCCCCGCCCGGGCCCGGAATTTTCGCAGAAAATTCGTGGGCCCGGGCCGCCGCTCGGCGCTTGCGCCGCGCCCGGCGGCCGTGCTACGCCAAGGCCATGACGACATTGCGCAACATCAGCATCTGCTGCATTACCCGCTGACCTCGGTCGCGCGGGCGCTTCGTCATTCCCAAGGATGGACAAGCCGAACCCCGCGCGGGATGCCCGCGTGCGAAGGGACTGACATGGTGACGATCCGCCTGACCAATTCGAAGACCCGCCGGAAAGAGGAGTTCCGGCCGATCGACGCCGCCAACGTGCGGATGTATGTCTGCGGCCCGACCGTCTATGACCGCGCGCATCTGGGGAACGCCCGGCCGGTGGTGGTGTTCGACACGCTCTACCGCCTGTTGCGCCATGTCTACGGGCCGGAACATGTCACCTATGTCCGCAACTTCACCGACGTCGACGACAAGATCAACGCCGAGGCCTTGCGCCGCCAGAAGGCAGGCGCCCCCGGCACGCTGGAGGACCTGATCCACCAGCGGACCGAGGAAACCATCGCCTGGTATCACGCCGACATGGACGCCCTCGGGGCGCTGCGCCCGAACCATGAACCCCGCGCCACCGAATACATCGGCCAGATGATCGCGATGATCGAAGGGCTGATCGCCTCGGGCCATGCTTACGCGGCAAACGGCCACGTCCTCTTCCGCGTCCGCTCCTACCAGGAGTACGGCAAGCTCTCCGGCCGCTCGATCGACGACATGATCGCCGGGGCAAGGGTCGAGGTCGCCCCCTTCAAGGAGGACCCGATGGACTTTGTCCTGTGGAAACCCTCCTCGGGTCAGGAACCCGGCTGGGTCAGCCCCTGGGGCCGCGGCCGCCCCGGCTGGCACATCGAATGTTCCGCCATGAGCCATGAGCTGCTGGGCGAGTCCTTCGACATCCACGGCGGCGGCTTGGACCTGCAATTCCCCCACCACGAGAACGAGATCGCCCAATCCGCCTGCGCCCATCCCCACGGTGACTTCGCCCACTACTGGCTGCACAACGAGATGCTGCAGGTCGAGGGCAAGAAGATGTCCAAGAGCCTCGGCAATTTCTTCACCGTGCGCGACTTGCTTGATCAGGGCATCCCGGGCGAGGTGATCCGGTTCGTGTTCCTGATGACGCATTACCGCAGCCCGATGGACTGGACGGCCGAAAAGGCGCGCCAGGCGGAGGCAACGCTGCGGAAATGGCGGCAGTTAGTAGCTGGTGTGAAGCCGTCCGACCCACATCACACGATTGTGGAAGCTCTAGCAGACGATCTAAACAGTGCGGGTGCGCTTTCGGCGCTACATGCGCTCGCCCGAGTCATTGTAACTGAGGGCGGTTTCCTCCTGGGGACAGAGATGGAGCCCGAAGCTATCCGCCGGAAGAAAGCGGAGTTTGTCGCCTCGGCGAATTTGCTTGGCTTACTCATGGAAGGACACGGCAAGTGGGAAGAAGTCGAAAATATCGACCTGTCCTCACATGCAGAACAGCTTAGCAGTTTGCGCGCCGCCGCCATGGTCACCAAGGACTTCTCTGCCGTCGACGCCCTGAAATCCGCCCTCATCGCCGCAGGCGTCGAGGTGCGCATGTCCAAGGCGGGCGTCGAACTGGTCCCAGGCCCGGACTTCGACCCCGCCAAACTGGAGGCGCTCCAGTGACCCGACACGCGCAGGTTCCAAATTCCTTAAGTAAGGAATTTGTCAAAATCCTTACTCAAGGATTTTGTCCCCGCCCAAACCTTAACACCACCCTAACAGAAAAAGCCAAGTCCTTGCAAATGCAGGACTATCCCATTCCGTCCACCGTGGACACACCATGACCCGCGACCGCCTCTTCCTCTACGACACCACGCTGCGCGACGGCCAGCAGACCCAGGGCGTCCAGTTCTCGACCGCCGAGAAGCAGCAGATCGCCCGCGCCCTCGACGCCCTCGGGGTCGACCATATCGAGGGCGGCTGGCCCGGCGCGAACCCGACCGACAGCGACTTCTTCGCCGCCCCGCCGCCCCTGAAGGCGACCCTGACCGCCTTCGGCATGACCCGCCGTGTCGGCCGCTCGGCCGAGAACGACGACGTCCTCGCCGCCGTCCTGAACGCGGGCACCCCCGCCATCTGCCTGGTCGGCAAGACCCATGACTTCCACGTCACCACGGCCCTCGGTGTGACCCTCGACGAGAACCGGGACGCCATCGCAAGCTCG
>JBKHWC010000077.1:0-16022 GCA_046569765.1 Alphaproteobacteria bacterium
GCTGCACAAGCAGCCTGTCCTCTTCCGAGGCACAAGCGGGCAGGAAGGCGCGGCCGAGGGCCGGGTCTGGCTGCACGAACCCCGCGTCGTCATCACCAACCCGGTCGCCGACGAACCGCTGACCGAGATCGACCGCATCAAGGCCGCCGTCGGCGAGTTGCGCGTCTCGATCGATGATCTGCTCGGGGCCGAGCAGCTGGACAAGGAACAGAAGCAGGTCCTCGAAGCCTACCGGATGTTCGCCCATTCCCGCGGCTGGCTGCGCCGGATGGAAGAGGACATCATGCGCGGCCTCTCGGCCGAGGCGGCAGTGGAAAAGGAACAATCCGCAGCCCGCGCCCGGATGGAACAGGTCCCCGACCCCTATCTGCGCGAACGCCTGCAGGATCTGGACGACCTCTCGAACCGGCTTCTGCGTATCCTGACGGGCCAGGGCCAGGACACCGGGGCCGAGATGCCGGAAAACCCGGTCCTCGTCGCCCGCAACATCGG
This sequence comes from Alphaproteobacteria bacterium, assembly GCA_046569765.1. Taxonomy (GTDB): domain Bacteria; phylum Pseudomonadota; class Alphaproteobacteria; order Rhodobacterales; family Rhodobacteraceae; genus Tabrizicola. The sequence continues at coordinate 493 of JBKHWC010000077.1, forward strand.
CCCGGCCGAGTTGCTGGACTATGGCCGCAAGCTGAAGGGCGTGGTCCTGGAAGAGGGGTCTGTCGGCAGCCATGCCGCGATCGTCGCCCGGGCTCTGGCCATCCCCCTGGTGATCAACGCCGAACGCGTGGTGGCCGAGGCGCTGAACGGTGACCAGATCCTTGTCGACGGCGACCAGGGCGTCGTCCATCTCCGCCCCGAGGAAACCGTCGCCCGCGCCTTCCGCGACAAGATCGCCATGCAGGCCGAGGCGCAGAAACGCTACACCTCCTTGCGCGGCCTGCCCGCGACCACGACCTGCGGCACGACCATCGCGCTGCACATGAACGCGGGCCTGATGGCCGACCTGCCCAGTCTGGAAGGCTCGGGCGCCGAGGGCGTGGGCCTCTTCCGCACCGAACTGCAATTCCTGATCCGCTCGAAGATGCCGCAGCGGGCCGAGCTTGCGCGGCTCTATGCCCGGGTCATGGATGCGGCGAAGGGCAAGCGCGTCGCCTTCCGCACGCTCGACATCGGCTCGGACAAGGTCCTGCCCTACATGCGCCCGCCGCAGGAACCGAACCCGGCAATGGGCTGGCGCGCGCTGCGGGTCGGGCTCGACAAGCCGGGCGTCCTGCGGATGCAGGTCCAGGCCCTGATCCGCGCGGCCGCGGGCCGACCGCTGACCATCATGTTCCCGCTCGTCACCGAACACAGCGAATTCCAGGCCGCCCGCGCCCATGTCCTGCGCGAACTGCACCGGGAGAAATCGCTGGGCCACCCTGTCCCGCAGCGGATCGAGATCGGCGCGATGCTCGAGACCCCCTCGCTCGCCTTCGCGCCGCGCGTCTTTTTCGAGCTGACCGACTTCATCAGCGTCGGCGGCAATGACCTGAAACAGTTCTTCTTCGCCGCCGACCGCGAGAACGAGCTGGTCCGCCGCCGCTACGACACGCTGAACCTGTCCTTCCTGGCCTTCCTGGAACAGATCGTCGCCCGCTGCGCCGAGACCGGGACCGCTCTGTCCTTCTGTGGCGAGGATGCCGGCCGCCCGATCGAGGCGCTGGCGCTGGCCGCCATCGGATTTCGCACCTTGTCGATGCGGCCCGCCTCGGTCGGCCCGGTCAAGGCGCTGCTGCGGCGGGTGAATCTGGCCGAGGCCCGCGCCGTCATCGACCGCGCCCGGGCCGAAGGTGCGGAAAGCGCGAGGCCGCTCTTGATGGACTGGCTTTCCAGCCTGGGCAGCGCCTGAGCCGAGCCCACGAATTTTCTGCGAAAATTCCTCGGCCGCGCCCCCCCGGCGCTGTGGCCCCTTGCCCAGGGATCTTTCGCAGAAAGATCGTGGCAGCTCCCACGAACCTGCTGCAACGGGTGTGAGGCTATCCGACGGCGTGGCCAGTCAACCCGTTACGCCCCACGGACAAGGGCCTGGTCTCTGCATCGCCGTGCCAAGCATCCCGCGCGGACAACCTAGCCCGGGCCAACCAGCCCGGCCTCCGCCAGCCTTGCCAAAAGCCCTGCCAGATCCCCCGCAAGCCGTTCTGCCGCGATGTTCGGGAAACTCTCCTCCAGGACCGCCACAAGCTCCTGCCGACCCAGCGGCTCTTCCAGCAGCTCCCAGATCGCCGCGGCCAGCGCATCCATCCGATGGATCCCCCGCCCCTCTGGATCCGCCAGATACAGCGTTCCCCCGATCTCGCGTGCAACTCCCCCTGCGCGCTGCCGGACCACCTCGCCCACATCGGGCAGCGTGGTCTCGAATTCCGCCAGCCGGAACCGCGCCACCGGCCCCGAGGGCGTGCCCGCAGGCCAGGCCCGGAACGCCGCCTCCAGGCAATCCACCGCCGCCTCAAGGCCGGAATAGCTCAGCCGGAAGACCGGCACCCCCGCCAGCGCGACGGCCATCACATCAAGGATGTCCCCCGAATGTCGGTCCCGGGTAAAGTTCTGATGCAGCAGCACATCCATCGCCTGGTCCGCCGCCACCGCCTCCAGCCGCGCCGGCCCCGGCCCCTCCTGCCGGTCGAGGATCACGAAAGCCCCCAGCGGCAGCGTCTCGCCCTCCGCGGGCTGGTCGGGTAGCCGCAGATAGGCATATTGCCGGTTCCTGGGCCCCGCCACCGCCGCGACCCAATCATGAAAGCCCGCGTCGGCTGTCTTGGGCAGCGGCAGGCGCAGGCGCGGCGCAACGCCCATCGACCGCGCCAGCGGCGGGCCGACGGCCGGGAAGGACAGCGGCACGACATCGTCGCTGAAGACGCGGTGCCCCGCCCGCGCAAGCGCCGCGGACAGCGTGCTTTTCCCGGCCCGGCGAATATTGGGAAAGACCACCAGCCGCCCCGCCATCGCCACTCCGGCCGCATGCAGGCAGATGACCGAGCCATCCTCGGCCGGCAGGGCCATGGCCAGCGCCGCCATCGCATCGCACGCCGCATTCACCGCATCCATCGACCGGGGCGATGCGGGCTCGATCAGGTTCTCGCACAGGAAACGCGATGCCTCTACCTCGCCCCGGATCGCATAGAAGGGCCGCAGGGCAGGATCGGCCGGGCGGACCTCATGCGGCCAGCCGGGCGCGACCTCGGGCAGAAGCCGCAGCACCGGGTCGGCATCGGTCAGGCGCAGCGGAGCCTTCAGGCCGCGAAAGAGGATATCCCGGTCCACCGGTCGGTCCGCTGCTGGTCCCGGCACGGACGACCGTGCCGGGAGATCCATCTTAAAGGACCGGTTCGGACCCGTCGCCGCAGCCCGCGTCATCGTCGTTCGGGCCCGAGCAGGTGCTGGGCTGGGTCGGATCCGAGGGCGTCGTGGGGTCACTGTTCTGGCTGGGATCGCTCTTCGGGCTGGGATCGCTCTTCGGGCTCGGGCCGCTCGACCCGCTGGCGTGGGCCACGCTCAGCGTCGTCAGCGCGGGCGCCGCATAGGCGGCCAGGGCCAAGGCACCCAGACGGGCCAGCGCCCGGCGGCGCGAGGTCATCTTGTCGGTCATATCGGTCATGTCACTCTCCGCGTTATGTCCGGGCCCCTTCAGGATCGCCCGTTCCAGTTTCGGTAGGGGCAGGTTGCGCAAGAAAAATGGCCCGGGAAAGTCATCAAAGGTTTAATCCGACGACATAAACCAAAGGTATAGGCCCGATTTCATCATCCTTGCACGAACAATCCTGCGTTCTGCTTACGCAGTTCAGCCTTCTGCACCTTGCCCATGGCGTTGCGCGGAAAATCGGCCATCACCAGCACCCGCTTGGGAATCTTGAACGCCGCCAGCCGCTCGCGCAGCGCTTCACGCAGGGCCGCTTCCTCCAGCACCGCGCCCTTGGCCGGAATCACGCAGGCGACCACCGCCTCGCCGAAATCCGGGTGCGGCACCCCGATCACGGCGGACCCCGCCACCCCTGGAAGATCGTCCAGCGCCGCCTCGACCTCGGCCGGATAGACGTTCAGCCCGCCCGAGATCACCAGATCCTTTGCCCGGCCCAGAATCGACAGGTAGCCCTGCGAATCGGTCGCCCCAAGGTCGCCGGTGACAAACCAGCCGTCGCGGAACTCCTCGGCCGTCTTCTCGGGCAGCCGCCAGTAGCCGTGAAACACGTTCGGCCCCCGCACCTCGATCGAGCCCGCCTCGCCCTGCGGCAGCGGCGTGCCATCCGGCCCCGTGACCCGAACCTCCACCCCCGGCAGAGGCATCCCCACCGTCCCCGCGCGGCGCGCGTCGTCGTAGGGGTTCGAGGTGATCATGTTGGTCTCGGTCATCCCGTAGCGTTCCAGGATCGCGTGACCCGTCCGCGCCTGCCAGTCGGCATGGGTCGCGGGCGACAGCGGCGCCGAGCCCGAAATGAACAACCGCATCGCCCCGCACAGCTCGCGCGTCAGACGCGGGTCGGCCAGAAGGCGCGTGTAGAAGGTCGGCACCCCCATCATCACCGTGGCCTGCGGCAGTGCCGCCAGCACCGCATCGGGCGAGAACCCGGCCTGAAAGATCAGCGACGCGCCCGAATACAGCGCGCAGTTGGTGGCGACGAACAGCCCGTGGGTGTGGAACACCGGCAGCGCATGCAGCAGCACATCCTGCGCCGTGAACCGCCACAGCCGCACCAGCGCCTCGGCGTTCGAGGCGAGGTTCTCCCGGCTCAGCATCACGCCCTTCGACCGGCCCGTGGTGCCCGAGGTATAAAGGATCGCCGCCAGATCGTCGGGCCCATGCGCGGGATCGGCAAAGTCCGCCGACGCCCCGGCCGCCTGCGCCATCAGATCCACCAGCGTCACGACCCGCGCCCCGGCGACGGGACGGTCGGCCACGACCAGCGCGGGCTCGGCATCGGTCAGGAAATGCTGCGTCTCGGCGGCGGTATAGCCGGGGTTCACCGGCAGGAAGACCACGCCCAGCCGCAGGCAGGCGAGGTATAGCGACAGCACCGCCTCGGTCTTCTCGACCTGCAGCAGCAGCCGGTCGCCCTTGACCAGACCCAGGGCCTGCAACGTATTGGCCAGCCGCCCGGTTTCCGCCAGCAGGTCGGCATAGCTTGCCCGGCCCCGGATCCAGACCCGGCCCGGATCCCTGGCCATGTCCTTCAGCTTGACGATGACATCCGTGCTCATGCCGCCCCCCGTATTCCGGGGATGATCTAGCCAGAACCGGCCGAAAACCCAAGATTTTTCGCAGAAAAATCGTGCCCGGCTCAGGCCCGGGTGACGCGCGGCGGCGCCACGGCCGAAGCGAAGGCGTCCAGCACCGGCTCGGCGCCATGCGTCTCGGCCAGGCGCAGAAGCTCGAACCGGATGCGGGCGATCTCGCGGTAATAGGACAGAAAGGCCGCGTTCAGCGCCGCGCCCGACAGCGCGCCGATCACCGGCACTGCCTGCGCCGCCAGCTTCTGGCCCAAGGCCGCCGCCAGACGCGGCGCGACGCTGGCGATGATGTTCTGCACCGCCTGCCCGGTGATCGTCAGCCGCGCCGTCAGGAAACTGGTGTTGATCCCGTCGTCGCTGGCCAGCGGGCTCCCCGCTCCGAAGACGCGCAGACATTCCTCGCGCACGCCGGGGGCGTCGGGATCATAGCCCGCCGCCCGCGCCTCGGCCCGGATCGCGTTCAGGATGACCGTCACCGTCACCGGCAGTTCCGCGACCGAGGTCGCAAGCCCCCCCGCGCCCCCCGCCGCGCCCGAGGCGAGGACGGCGACCAGCGGCGCCCTTGGCCCCAGATCGGGCGCCCGACCCGCCAGCCCATAGGCCGCCTCAAGCGCCTGGGCGCTCGCCCGTTCCAGATGGCCACGGTATTTTTCCGGCACCACGGCAAGCTGGCTCTCCAGCGTATTGCCCATCCGGTTGACCAGCCGCATCACCGGCCCGTTCGCGCGCTTGTAGCGCCGCGCAAGATCCGCGATCCGGGGGCCAAGGTCAGAGACAGGCACGGGCAGGGTCTGGTCCATCCCGTCGATATGGGGCCGCCTGCCCCCTGTGCAATGGGCTCAGGTGGCTTTCGTGACCTTGCCCCTCACCCCGTCCCAGGCCCCCGCCTTCAGTTCCAGCCCCAGCACGCGGTCCGGGTTGGTGGGCGGCGGCATCTCCACGCCTTCCAGCTTGCGGAACCCGAACCGCGCGTAATAGGGCGCGTCGCCCACCAGCATCACCCGCTCCCAGCCCAGCTTCCGCGCCTCGGCCAGGCTTTCGGTGATCAGCATCGCCCCCAGCCCCTCGCCCTGATGGGTCGGGTGGACGGCGACGGGGCCAAGCAGCAGCACGTCATGCTCGCCGATCAGCGCGGGCCAGTAGCGGATCACGGCGACCAGCGCATTGTCGTCATCCCGCAGCGTCAGGCACAAAGGCGCGACCGTCGGCACCCCGTCGCGCAGCCGATAGGATGACAGCGCGGTCCGGCCCGGCGCGAAGCAGAGGTCATACAGCGCCTCGACCTCCCACCAGTCGTCCTCGGTCTCTTCCTCAAGCCGGTACACGCGCGGGGGCCCCCAATTCGCCTAGGTCGAATCTGCTTGAAGCGCGCCGTAACATGCGCGCATGTCAGGATCAAATCGTTGAAAGGCCTCAGCATGTTCTACCGCCCAGCCGAGGGCCATGGCCTGCGCCACAGCCCCTTCTCGGCCATCGTCTCGCCCCGCCCGATCGCCTGGATTTCCACCCGGGGCAGCAAGGGCGACAACCTCGCGCCCTATTCCTTCTTCAACACGGTCGGCTACACCCCGCCCAAGGTCATGTTCGCGGGCGACCCGCGCGATACGGTGGCCAATGTCCGCGAAACCGGCGTCTTCGCGGTCAATGTCGTTGAAGAGGCGTCGTGGCGGCTGATGAACGAAACCTCGGCCCGCTTTCCGCAGGGCACCGACGAGTTTCAGGCCGTCGGCGTGCCCAAGGCCGACTGTAGCGAGATCGACTGCCCCCGCGTCGCCGCGGCCCCCGCGACGCTGGAATGTCGGGTGCTGCATATCCTCGACCTGCCGGGGGACGACCACCTCGTGGTGGGCGAGGTGGTGGGCATCCACCTGCGCGACGATTGCCTGGTGGACGGGCGCTTCGACGTGACCCGCTACCACCCCGTAGCCCGGCTCGGCTATCACGACTACACCTTCGTCCGCGAGGTGGTGGAGCTGCGCCGCCCCAAGGACCCCGCCTGATCCCCCGGCAGGCTCAGCCCGACGATCCGCAGCACCGTCTCCGCCGCCGCCGTCAGCCGCGCGCCCTTGCGCGTCAGCAGGCTGTAAGGCGCCACTTCGATCCCCAGGTCCACCGGCACCTGCACCAGCGGCGCATCCGGCCCCCGGGCGAACTGGTCCGCCACCGCCTGCGCCAGAGGGGCCACCACGTTCGACTGATGCAGCAGCGCCAACGTCAGCAGGAAGGACGCGGTCGAGAGCCGCTGGCTGGGCCGGGGCAGCCCCAGCTCGGCCAGCCGCGCCAGCACCGCCTGAGTCAGCGGGCTCTCCTCACCCGGCAGGACCCAGTCATAGCCCATCAGCTCGACCGGGTCGGACGGCGGCCGCTCCGCAAGGTGATGGCCCTTGCGCACCACCAAAGCCACCGGCTCGGGCGCGATCACCCGCCCGTCGAACAGCCCGGCATCCACCCCCGTCGGCACCCGCCCGATCACAAAGTCCAGCCGCCCCGAGGCCAGCTGGTCGCACAGGATATCCGAGGCCGCGACCACCACCTCGGACTCGATCCGCGGATGTGACAGACGCGCGCTGCGCAGGGCGGGCAATATCAGGTCCAGCGCCGGGGCCGTGACCGAGCCGATCCTGACGCGCCCCACCCCGCCCGCCGCGATCTCGGCCACCTCGCGCCCCGCCTCGGCCAGCTCCTGCATCACCCGGCCCGCGCGTTCGGCCAGCACCCGCCCGGCTTCGGTCAGCACCACCCCCCGGCCCGCCCGCGCCCGGACCGGCTGGCCCAGGATCTCCTCGACCTCGGACAGCAGGCGCGAGGCGGCGGGCTGGGCGATCCCCAACCGCTCGGCCGCGCGGCCGATCTGGCCGGTCTCGGCAAAGGCCGCCATCATCTGCAGATGGCTCAGCTTCAGGCCACGGGCCAGCAGGACCAAAGGTTGCATAACGCGCCCGTTATGTATCAATCGCAAAACATGATTTGACGGATATGTGGGCAGATTGCAAACACCTGTCAGACCTGGTTGCCGCACTGGGACCAGGCAGACCGCGGGCGACAGTCCCGCCACCCAAGGGGGAGAGGATACCCATGCAACTTTCCAGACGCGCGCTCCTCGCGCTCGCTTCCGCCCTGCCGCTGGCCTCGCTGCCGGCCTTCGCGCAGGACAAGGGCACCGTCGGCATCGCCATGCCCACCAAATCCTCCTCGCGCTGGATTTCGGACGGCAACTCGATGGTGGAACAGTTCACCGCCGCGGGCTACGCCACCGACCTGCAATATGCCGAGGATGACATCCCGACCCAGCTGGCCCAGGTCGAGAACATGATCACCAAGGGCGTCAACGTCCTGGTCATCGCCGCCATCGACGGCACCACGCTGTCGAACGCGCTGGAGAACGCCGCCGCCGCGGGCATCAAGGTCATCGCCTATGACCGCCTGATCCGCGACAGCGGCGCTGTGGACTATTACGCCACCTTCGACAACTTCAAGGTCGGCGTCCAGCAGGCCGAATCTCTCGTCGCGGGCCTGAAAGAGCGTTTCCCCGACGTGAAGCCGTGGAACGTCGAACTCTTCGGCGGCAGCCCCGACGACAACAACGCCTTCTTCTTCTACAACGGCGCCATGTCGGTCCTGCAGCCGATGATCGACGCGGGCGAAATCGCGATTCCCTCGGGCCAGATGGGCATGGATGTGGTCGGCACCCTGCGCTGGGACGGCGCGGTGGCGCAGGCGCGGATGGACAACCTTCTGTCCGCGAACTACGGCGACAAGCAGCTGCACGGCGCGCTGTCGCCCTATGACGGGCTGTCGATCGGGATCCTCTCCTCGCTCAAGGGCGTGGGCTATGGCTCGGGCGACCTGCCGATGCCGATCGTCACCGGCCAGGACGCCGAGATCCCGTCTGTCAAGTCCATGCTGGCGGGCGAGCAGTACTCGACCGTGTTCAAGGACACCCGCGCGCTGGCGGGCGTCACCGTCAAGATGGTCGACGCGATCCTCCAGGGCGGCGAGCCCGAGATCAACGACACCACCACCTATGACAACGGCGTCAAGGTCGTGCCGTCCTATCTGCTGGAACCGATCTCGCCGGGCGTCGCCGACATCGAGAAGGTGCTGGTCGAATCCGGCTACTACACCGCCGACCAGCTGAAATAAGCTGACCGGACCCTGCCCGCCCCGCCCGGAAGCTCCCCCGGGCGGGGCGGGACATGGCTCGACAGGGGAAATCATATGCCAGCCCTTCTGGAAATGCGGGAGATCAGCAAGGTCTTTCCCGGCGTGCGCGCGCTTGACCGCGTCAACCTGACCGTGGAACAGGGCGAAATCCACGCCATCTGCGGCGAGAACGGCGCAGGCAAGTCCACGCTGATGAAGGTCCTGTCGGGCGTCTATCCGCACGGCTCTTACGAGGGCGATATCCACTACGACGGCCAGCTGCTGCACCTGCGCGGCATCCAGGACAGCGAGGCCAAGGGGATCATCATCATCCACCAGGAGCTTGCCCTGGTCCCGCTTCTGTCGATCGCCGAAAACCTGTTCCTCGGCAACGAGGTCGCCCCCGGCGGCGTGATCAACTGGCGCGAGACCTTCCAGCGGACCGAGGCGCTTCTGGCCAAGGTCGGCCTCAGGGATGCCCCCACGACCAAGGTCGAAAAGCTGGGCGTCGGCAAGCAGCAGCTGATCGAGATCGCCAAGGCCCTGGCCAAGGACGTGCGCCTTCTGATCCTGGACGAACCCACCGCCGCGCTTCAGGAAAACGACAGCCAGAAACTTCTGGACCTGATGCTGGAGCTGAAGGCCCAGGGCGTCACCCAGATCATCATCAGCCACAAACTGAACGAAATCTCCCGCGTCGCCGACCGGATCACCGTGATCCGCGACGGCGCGACCGTCTCGACCATGGACCGCCACGAGATCACCGAGGACCGGATCATCCGCGACATGGTCGGCCGCGACATGGCCCACCGCTACCCCGAACGCATACCCAGGATCGGCGAGGTGCTGATGGAGGTGCGCGACTGGAACGTCTGGCACCCCGACCAGGCGGGCCGTCAGGTCATCAGATCCGCCAGCCTGACCGTGCGCAAGGGCGAGATCGTCGGCATCGCCGGCCTGATGGGCACCGGCCGCACCGAACTGGCGATGAGCCTCTTCGGCCGCAGCTACGGCCGCAACATCACCGGCGAAATCCTTATGGGCGGCAAGCCCGTCGACACCTCGACCGTGGCGAAAGCCATCGACGCGGGCCTCTCCTACGTCACCGAGGACCGCAAGGCCCTGGGCCTGGTGCTGGAAGAACCCATCACCCGCAACATCACGCTGGCGAACCTTGCCGGCGTCGCCGTGCGCGGCGTCCTTGACAAGCGGCGCGAGACGCAGGTCGCGGAAAGCTACCGCAAGCAGATGGCGATCCGCACGCCGGGCGTCTTCCAGAAGGCGGTGAACCTGTCCGGCGGGAACCAGCAGAAGGTGGTCCTGTCCAAATGGCTCTTCACCGACCCCGAGGTGCTGATCCTGGACGAGCCCACCCGCGGCATCGACGTGGGCGCGAAATTCGAAATCTACGGGATCATGAACCAGCTGGCCGAGATGGGCAAAGGCGTGGTGATGATCTCATCTGAAATGCCCGAGCTTCTGGGCATGTGCGACCGGATCTATGTGATGAATGAAGGCCGGATCGTGGGCGAACTGACCCGCGACCAGGCCAGTCAGGAGGCGATCATGGCGCTGATCCTGAAAGACAGCGGAAAGGCGGCGTGATGAGCGATACCGTTATGGCAGCAGGCGACGGCATCAAGGCCCGGCTCGGCGGGCATCTGCGGGAAAACGGGATGCTGCTGGCGCTGGTCGCCATCGTGGTGCTGTTCGTGGTGCTGTGCCGCGTGGTGCCGCCGCAGCCGATCGACTTCCTCTCGGCGCAGAACATCACCAACCTGTTCCTGCAGAACTCTTACGTCATCATCATGGCGCTGGGGATGCTGTTGGTGATCGTCGCCGGGCACATCGACCTGTCGGTCGGCTCGGTCGCGGCCTTCACCGGCGCGGTCGCGGCCTATCTGACGGTGCAGATGGGCCTGCCGGTCTGGATCGTGATCCCCGCGACCCTGATCGTCGGCGGCCTGATCGGGGCCGCGCAAGGCTACTGGGTCGCCTTCTGGCGCATCCCCAGCTTCATCGTGACGCTGGCCGGGATGCTGGTGTTCCGCGGCCTGACGCTGTGGCTTTTGGACGGCCAGAACATCGGCCCCTTCCCGCGCGAGTTCCAGGCGATGGCGAACGGCTTCATCCCCGACCTTTTCGGCGAGATGGACCAGGCCGCGCTGGGGATGGACCGGCTGAACGCCACCGCGCTGATGGTGGTGGCCATCGCGGCGATGGTGCTGATCTGGCTGGGCCTGCGCGCCCGCGCCCGCGACGCGGAATTCGGCATCGCCCCGGAACCTGCGGGCCTCTTCTGGGCGCGCAACGTGGTCGTCTCGGCCGCGCTGGTCTTCGTCGGCTGGAAACTCGCGCAGTTCCGCGGCCTGCCGAACGTGCTGGTGATCCTGGTGATCCTGACCGTCCTTTACGCCTTCTTCACCGAGAACACCTCGGCCGGGCGGCGCATCTATGCCACCGGCGGCAACGAGAAGGCGGCGAAGCTCTCGGGCATCCGCACCAACCGGCTGGTGTTCTGGTGCTTCGTCAACATGGGCGTCCTGGCCGCGCTGGCGGGGATGATCGTCACCGCGCGGCTGAACAGCGCCACCCCGAAGGCCGGCACCGGGTTCGAGCTGGACGTGATCGCCGCCGTCTTCATCGGCGGGGCCTCGATGGCGGGCGGCTCGGGCAAGATCGTCGGCGTCGTGGTCGGCGCGCTGATCATGGGCGTGATGAACAACGGCATGTCGATCCTGGGGATCGGCATCGACTACCAGCAGGTGATCAAGGGCCTCGTCCTCCTCGCCGCCGTGATCTTCGACGTCTACAACAAGAATAAATGAGGTCAAGATGCTGATTTCCCAGATCCTCCGCCCCGATGGCAGCCTGGCCGTGGTCGCCCGCGAGGGCTCCGAGGCCGCCGTTGTCAAGGGCGCGGCCTCGACCTATGCCCTGGCTGAAGAGGCCATCGCCTCGGGCCAGACCCTTGCAGCCACCATCGCCGCCCATGGCCTGGGCGAGGCGGTGGACCTCTCCCGCCTCCTGGACGAGGGTCGCGTGACCCTGCCGGTCACCCACCCCGACCCCGCGCACCTGCACCTGACCGGCACCGGCCTGACTCACCTTGGCAGCGCCTCGGCCCGCGATGCGATGCACGCCAAGCTGGAAGGCGCCGAAGTGCTGACCGACAGCATGAAGATGTTCCGCATGGGGCTTGAAGGCGGCCGCCCCGCCCCCGGCCAGATCGGCGTGCAGCCGGAATGGTTCTACAAGGGCAACGGGCATACCGCCGTCGCCCCCGGCCAACCGCTCACCGCGCCCCCCTGCGCCGAAGACGGCGGCGAGGAGCCCGAGGTCGCGGGCATCTACCTGATCGGCCCCGACGGCCAGCCCTTCCGCATCGGCTGGGCGCTGGCCAACGAATTCTCGGACCATGTGATCGAGAAGGTGAACTACCTCTGGCTCGCGCACTCCAAGCTGCGCCCGGCCAGCTTCGGCCCCGAGATCCTGCTCGGCGACCTTCCCGCCGATGTGCAGGGCACCAGCCGCATCCGCCGCGGCGGCCGCGTGATCTGGGAAAAGCCCTTCCTGTCGGGCGAGGCCAACATGTCCCACAGCTACGCCAACCTGGAACACCACCACTTCAAGTACGACATCTTCCGCCAGCCCGGCGATCTGCATGTCCACATGTTCGGCACCGCCACCCTCTCGGTCGCCGATGGCATCAAGACCGAAGCCGGGGATATGTTCGAGATCGAGGCCCCGCCCTTCGGCCTGCCCCTGAAGAACCCCCTGGCCTTCGCTCCGAAAGAGACGGGCCCGACCGCCGTCAAAGCCCTGTGAGGACACCATGACCTTCAAGCCTGCCCCCTGGCCCCGCAAACTCCGCAGCCAAGAATGGTTCTCCGGCACGTCGAAGGACGCGATCTACCACCGTGCCTGGATGAAGAACCAGGGACTGCCCGCCGACCTTTTCGACGGCCGCCCGGTGATCGGCATCCTGAACACCTTTTCCGAAGCGAACCCCTGCAACGCCCACCTCAACGACCTGGCCGAGCGGGTGAAGCACGGCGTCTACGAGGCGGGCGGATTCCCGATCATCGTCCCCGTCTTCTCGGTCAGCGAATCCGCCTTCCGCCCGACCGCGATGATGTTCCGCAACCTTGCGGCCATGGCGGTCGAGGAGACGATCCGCGGCCAGATGATGGACGGCGTCGTCTGCCTGGTCGGCTGCGACAAGACCACGCCCTCGCTCCTGATGGGCGCGGCTTCGGTGGACCTGCCCACGATCATGGTCTCGGGCGGGCCGATGCTGAACGGCTACTTCCGGGGCGAGCGTGTCGGCTCCGGTACCCACCTCTGGAAATTCTCCGAGGCCGTGAAGGCGGGCGAGATGACCGCCGCGGAATTCGTCGAGGCCGAGGCCTCGATGTCGCGCTCGCCGGGGTCGTGCAACACGATGGGCACCGCCTCCACCATGGCCAGCATGGCCGAGGCTCTCGGAATGACCCTCTCCGGCAATGCGGCGATCCCGGCGGTGGACAGCCGCCGCCGCGTCATGGCCCATCTGACCGGCCGCCGCATCGTGCAGATGGTCAAGGACGACCTCCGCCCCTCCCACATCCTGACCCGCGAAGCCTTCCAGAACGCAATCCGCACCAATGCTGCGATCGGCGGCTCCACCAATGCGGTGATCCACCTCCTCGCCATCGCCGGTCGCTGCGGGATCGACCTGACGCTGAACGACTGGGACAACTGGGGCCGCGACGTGCCGACCGTCGTGAACCTGATGCCCTCGGGCAAATACCTGATGGAGGAATTCTTCTACGCCGGCGGCCTTCCTGCCGTCATCAAACGCCTGGGCGAGGCCGGGATGCTGAACAAGGACGCGCTGACCGTCTCGGGCGGGCCGATCTGGGACGAGGTGAAGGACGCCCGGATCGACAATGACGACGTGATCCTGCCCGCAGACAAGGCGCTGACCCAGTCGGGCGGGATCGTCGTGGTGAAGGGCAACCTCGCCCCCGATGGCGCAGTCCTGAAACCCTCGGCCGCCTCGCCGCATCTGATGCAGCACCGCGGCCGCGCCGTGGTGTTCGAGGATATCGACGACTACAAGGCAAGGATCGAGGACGAGGCGCTGGATATTGATGAATCCTGCGTGATGGTCCTGAAGAACTGCGGCCCGCGCGGCTATCCCGGCATGGCCGAGGTGGGCAACATGGGCCTGCCGCCCAAGGTCCTGCGCAAGGGGATCACCGACATGGTGCGGATTTCCGACGCGCGCATGTCGGGCACGGCCTACGGCACCGTGGTCCTGCACACCTCGCCCGAGGCCGCGCGCGGTGGCCCGCTGGCCGTGGTGCGTTCGGGCGATTTCATCGAGCTGGACGTGGCCAACCGCCGCCTGCACCTCGACATCCCGGACGCGGAACTGGCCGCCCGCCTCGCCGCCTGGAAACCGGCGGTGGAACCCCCGGCCTCGGGCTATGCGAAACTGTACCACGACCATGTCCAGGGCGCGGACAAGGGGGCCGACATGGACTTCCTGACCGGCTGCCGCGGCAATGCGGTCGCGCGGGAAAGCCACTGACGGCCGCTGCGACGCCGACCGTCAGGACCGACGCCCCCCCCAAGGACGCCTCCCTCCCCCCGCGGGGGGGAGGGATGGGGAGGGGGGGCGCCACGCCAGCCCCGCCCCCTCCGGCTTCAACCAAAGGCCTGCCCCATGACCCGCACGAAACTCGCCCTCGTCGGCATCGGCAAGATCGCCCTCGACCAGCACGTCCCGGCGCTTGCCGCCTCTCCCGACTGGGAGCTTGCCGCCACCGTCAGCCGCAAGGGCACGGTCGCGGGCGTCCCGGCCTTCACCGACTTTGCCAGCTTCCTGGCCCAGCGGCCCGACATCCCCGTCGTCTCGCTGGCCCTGCCCCCGGTCCCGCGCTTCGATTATGCCGAGGCGGCGCTGATGGCCGGGCGGCATGTGATGCTGGAAAAACCCCCCGGCGCGACCCTGGCCGAGGTCCACGCGCTGGAGGCGCTGGCCCGCGACCGGGGGCTGACCCTTTACGCCACCTGGCACAGCCGGATGGCCCATGCCGTCGCCCCGGCCAAGGCCTGGCTCACGGACAAGACCATCCGCAAGGCCCATATCACCTGGCGCGAGGATGTCCGCAAATGGCATCCCGGGCAGGACTGGGTGTTCGAGCCCGGCGGGATGGGCGTCTTCGACCCCGGCATCAACGCGCTCTCGATCCTGACCGAGATCCTGCCCCACCCCGTCCACCTGACCGGGGCAGAGCTATCCTTCCCGGCCAATCGCCAGACCCCGATCGCGGCCCGGCTGGCCTTCTCGGGCGGGGTGACAGCGGATTTCGACTGGCGGCAGGAGGGCCCGCAGACCTGGGACATCGTGATCGAAACCGACCGCGGCACCCTGGCGCTGCGGATGGGCGGCAATGTGCTGGAGATCGACCGGGTGGCGCAGGCGGCCGAGAACTCGATCATGGGGGAGTACCCGGCCCTTTACGTCCGCATGGCGGAGCTGGTCCGCGCGGGCGCAAGCGAGGTCGATCTGGCCCCGATGGTCCATGTCGCCGACGCCCTGACCCTGGGGCGGCGGGTGGTGGTGGAGGACTTCCACTTCTGACCCTGTCCACAGTGGACAAAGCCGGGTGATCCTTTGACTTCAACAGGTTACTCGCGGGCGTTCAGACTTTCTTAACGCCCGCGGGTGGCTGCGCTTCGCAAGCGGAGCGGCGTGTCGCCGCATGGCTTTTGTCTCGTCGGCGCGCTTG
>JBKHWC010000078.1:0-15363 GCA_046569765.1 Alphaproteobacteria bacterium
TATATGCGAAATATCACGATTACGACAGCGAAATCAGCGACTTACTTGGAGAATGTGGGATATTTTCTCCTCACAGCATCGAAATCACCAATCTACTTTACATTGACTGATTTTCTGGATTCTCACTCGATAGAGCTTCTATACATCTCAGTGACGATTTTTTTGCTTACGCCTTGGATTTTTCCCGTGGCGATGGCAACTTATATCATAGTTGCAGGAGTACCAGCTTGGATTGCACGGAAAGTCCTTGGGGCTTGGAAGTCAGGAGGCGTGCCAGTTTTCCGAATTCTGCAGGAAAGAAATCGAGCGAAGGCAGTTAGTTTGAATGTCGCAAAAGACTATGCGTTCCGGAACGATCTTCCTGAACTTTCAAAAAGAATTTCAGAACATGAAGTCACGCATGCCAAGGCGATGGAGGGAGAAGCAATTGCCACAACAAACTTCTTGCTCTTGGCAGCAATTATTATTGTTAGTAGCCAATTTTCACCGAACTTCCTCATGAAGGTGACGCAGGTTCTCGACCCTTACACTGGCGGCAAAGCGTATGTGATTGTCGTTACCCTACTCATGATCCAGGGTATTGTAGGAAGGATGTCTGGATTTCATCTCTTGAGGGACTCAGGTAGTCTTGGACCTGAATTCTTTAGGGACGAAAGTGAACGTGTCAACGCGGCAAATTGGGTGACTTCTATGGTGGAGAGAAACAAGCCTGATTTGTTTGAGTGGTTACAGCGACATCGCTAAGGCAACGTTCAAAATGCAGGATGGTATCCCACTGCACCCCTCACCACGTCAGATTTGCCCAAAGCAAATCTGACCGCGCCCGACCCGCCCCCCGGGGGCGGGCGCGATATATCGCCCCCACCCCCGCGTGCCGGTCGCGGTCAGCTTTTCAGCCCGGTGTCGCGTCAAAACGGACTGTAATCCCCGCCTGCGCGGGGATGACAGATCGGCGTAGGTCGGGGCTTGCCCCGACTCTTGCCCCCAACCCCCACCGAACTACCCTTTCCGCATGCGAAGCCTGATCGCCCTCTTCCTCCTCGCCACCCCCCTCCACGCCCAGGAGGTGGACCTCGAACTCGTCCTCCTCGCCGATGCCTCCGGGTCGATCACGCAAGCGGAAATCGACTTCCAACGGGAAAGCACCGCCACCGCGATCACCGACCCCGCCGTGCTGGAGGCGATCCGGAACACCCTCACCGGCTCCATCGCCGTCACCTACGTCGAATGGGCCGCCAACCAGGCCACCGTCGTCCCTTGGACCATCATCGACAGCCCCGAGAGCGCCGAAGCCTTTGCCGCCGCCCTCCTCGGGCCCCCCCGCCTCGCCACCGGCCGCAACGCCATCGGCAACGCCCTTCTGGAAGGCAAGCGGCTGATCGAAACCAACGACATCCCCTCCCTCCGCCAGGTGATCGACTTCTCCGGCGACAGCACCGGCAACTTCTCGGGCGCCAGTATCGAGGAGGCGCGGGCCGAGGTCCTCGCCGCCGGGATCGTCATCAACGGCCTGCCGATCCTGGACGAAGGCCCCGACGACCCGCTCTTGCAAGAGTATCAGGAGCGGATCATTGGCGGCCCCGGTGCCTTTGCCATCCCCGCCCTCGGGCGGCAGGATTTCGTGACCGCGCTCCGCCGCAAGCTGATCCTGGAAATCGCGGGCCAGATGCCGGACCAGATCACCCCGGTTTCCGCTCCATAGCCAAGGCTTCCATCAAGCGCCTCCCTCCCCCCTCTGTGGGGGAGGGATGGGGTGGGGGGCCTTGCGGCAAGGTGTTAAGATTCCCCTAACAGAAAAACGCAAGTATCGGAGAGAAAAAGAAAAACCCAATTCTGTCCACCGTGGACACTATCGCCAGATCCAGGCCCACCCCGCCAGCCAGCCCTGCAGTTTCGCCAGCCCCCGGTTGACCGGGCCGGCCCCCAGCCCCTCGCCAACTTCCAGCCGGTCCAGCACCACCTCCACCGGACAGGCCCGCCCGGAAACCGGGTCCCAGTACCGCGGATACTCGACCAGCGCCGCGTGGACCAGCCGCTCCAGGCTGACCTTCTCCCGCCAGCCCGGCACCGCCCCCAGATCCCGCGTCAGCCCCCGCCCGGCGTAGAAGGGGGTCCCAAGGCAGGTCACCGGCACCCCCCTCACCAGCGCCTCGAAGCCCAGCAGCGAGGTCATCGTCCAGACCTCGTCCACCTCGGCCAGCAGCGCCGCGGGGTCCGCCCTCTCGATCACCAGATCAGCCAGCCCGCCGTCTACCCCCCCGCCCCGCAGCCCCGCCACCACGTCGGGGTGGGGCTTGTACAGGACGACGGCCCCCGGATTGGCCGCCCGCACCGCCTGCAGGAGGGCCAGGTTCGTCCGCACCGCCCCCGCCCCGCGCCGGATCGAGGCGTCGTCCTCCACCTGGCCCGGCACCAGGATGCGGTGGCCAGGCGGCAGGGAGGGCAGGGGAGGGGCGGGCATGTTGTACTTCGAGAAGCCCCCCGCCCGCAGCCGGTCGATCAGAATCCGCGCCCGATCCTCGCCACCTGGCGGCATGGGGGTCGCCAGCAGGCGGTCCAGTCGCGAGGGGCGGGTGGGATCATAGTAGATCCCCCGGTCGTCGGTCACCAGCGACAGCGGCGGCACCAGCTCGGCCCCTAGGCCCCTGGAGCGGAGAAATCCGTCCTCGATCCGCAGGCAGCGGGCCGAGGGGCGGAACCCCTCTGGCTCCTTCCCGGCCCAGATGAGCAGGCCACGGCCGGACCCAGCCGCCAGCCGGTCCGCCGCTGCCGGATCGTCCCGGTACCGCAGCGGACCGAAAAACCGCTGCAGATGGGGCCGTTTCCACAGTCGCATCCCGGTAGCCACATGGCCCCGGCGGTCCTCACGGAAGGCGCGGGTCTCGGCTTCGAGCTGGTCGATCACGTCCTCCAGCTCGCAAAGCTGGTCGCGGCAGGGGTCGTACCAGACCGGCGCGAGGATCATCGCGGCGGCGAACAGCTCAGCCACGGTCAGACGGCGGGTCCGGCGGGGCAGGGGGCGGTCGTCCCGCGTCAGGCCCCAGCCGGCATAGAAGGGCTGGCCGTAAACCTGGGGACGGTGGCCGTGCAGGATCGCCTCGAACCCCAGCTGGGACGAGACAGTATAGACCGCAGCGGCCCCGGCCAGCAGGGTATGGGGCGAGACCGGGTCAGTCAGCAGGCTCACCCTTCCCCCCGCATCGGCGGAGGAGAAATGGCCGGGGCGGAGGCCTGCCGAGGTTTCGGGGTGGGCGCGGATCAGGATGGGGCGGTCGGGGTGATCCTGCAGCGCGGCGGCCAACATCCGGGGAAAATCCACCGCACTTGCCCCGGAATGGCGGATGGCAGCATCGCCGCGGGTCTGGTCGACGACCAGGACATAGCCCGGATCGGGAACAGGCAGTGCAGGATCAGAGTTGTTGTATTTTGAAAGATGAAGATGCTTCATGCGCGCAATCGCGCGGCTGGACCGTTCCAGAATGTTTGAATTCTGCAAGGCAGCAGAGGTCAGGATCTCTTCCATCCGCGAGGGTGAGGCGCTGTCGAAATGCAGGCCGACAGGGTCGATCAGAAGCCCGAGCGGCCCTTCGCCCGCCGCGCGGCCGGGATGGATGGAGCGCAGGAAGGCATCCTCGATCCGGATCAGCGGACAGCCGCGCCTCGCGGCCACCCGCTCACCGCGCCAGGCGGTCGGACTGTGGCCCCAGACCACAACGCCGTCGCCGGGCGACGGCAGACCCAGCCGCAACTCATGCCCGGCGAGCTCGAAGATGCGGCGGATCCGGCGGTCACGGGCCAGCGACAGGTTCTGATGCCAGAGCCGCCGGGGAACCCCCGTCAGCGCCAGCTTCCGCCCCGGATCGGTCACGGCTGCGTCAGTTGCCGGAGTTGGTGGTATTCGAGAGATTCGCCGCCGCCCCAGTGGTGCCGGTGATCGCGCCCAGCGTCTTCTGCCACTGCACGAACGGCGCCTCGGTGACATAAAGCGTGTCGCCGTCCCGGATCTGGAAGTCGCGCGCCTCGAACAGGCCGGTGGGCTCGGTCAGGTCCAGCACATAGACAATCCGCTGGTCGCCGGTCAGGTCGTTGCGGCCCAGCACGGCCTTGGCAATCGCCTCGGATTCGTCGCGCAGGACGAAGACGCCCTTCGGATCGGCGGAATAGGTCGACAGGCCGCCCACGGTCGCAATCGCCTCAAGCGCGGACATGGTCGCGCTGTCGAAGGGGATGACGTTCTGCGCCCCCGTCGCCCCAAGCGCCATGAAGCTGCGGCTGTCCTCCTCGATCACGATCTGGTCGCCGGGCCGCAAGGCGATGTCGAGCGAGGGGTTTTCGTAAAGGTCCTGCAGCCAGATCTTGCCCGTCTGCCCGCCGCGCGTCACGCGGACGATGGCGACGGCGGGATCGACGGTTACGCCCCCCGACTGGGCCAGCATGGCGCTAAGGGTGCGGGTGCCGGGCTCGATCGGGTAGACGCCGTTCGCCCCGGCCTGGCCCGCGATGGAGACCGTCGCGCCATCCCCCGCCAGCCGGGTCACGGTGATCTGCGGGTCCGGGGTCTGGTCTTCCAGTTGCCGGGTTATGGCCTGACGCAGCCCGTCGGGCGTCTGGCCCGCGGCCTTGATCCGCCCGGCGTAGGGGATGTAGATGAAGCCCTGGCCGTCGACCTGGATCTCTTGCAGGGGGGTGACGCGCTGGCCGGTGTTGCCCAGAAGCGGATCATCCTTCACGTTCTCGAACACGGTCACGGCAAGGGTATCGCCCGCGGCGATCATGTCCGAGCCCATGATCCCGGCATCGCGGAACGCGGCGCTGAAGCCGAAGCTGGGTTGTACGGCGGTGGCGCGGCTGACGGCAGGAGTCACCGGGACGATGAAGGCGTCGCCCTTGCGATCGACCGAGCCGGCCATGATCTCGCGCTTGTTCGGGCCGCTGCGCGGCAGGCCACAGGACGCAACCAGCGCGACCGCGGCCATAAGCATCACGGCCTTTGTCAACTTCCTGCCGGTACCCTGCACTGCCCGTATTCCTTGCGTTCCGCCCTGGTCTTCCGGCGGGAAATCTAGCGAAAGCTCCGTGGCTTGGCCAGCGGCAGGAGTGGAAATCAACGCACCAGGCGCAACTGTTGCCGCGGTGCCGCTGTGCCGGACAGAAGCGCCTGATAGGGGTCGTCCGGCGACAGCATCAGATCCACAACTTGTCGTAGCAGCGCGCGTCTCCCCTGCGAGGAATAGAAGCCTCCCACCAGCTGCGAGGTTTCCAGCAGGAATTGGCGGTAATCGCGATAGGCGCGGGTGTCGGGACGGTCGGGGGCGGCGAAGAACTGCTCCAGCGGCTGGTCCGAGACGAACTCGGGCTTGGCATAGACCGCGGTGCCGAAGGTGCGCAGCGGCAGACCGCGCCACAAGACCTGTTGCCCGGCGGTTGAATTCACCGTGACGGCCGAGCGCGCCTCGTTCAAGAGCCCGGCCAGCTTGCCGCCCCGGACAAAGTGGACGCGGTCGGAAATCCCGTGCAGCCGGGCCAGGCGGCGGATCTCGGGCTTGAGGGGGACGCGGCCATCTTCCAGCGGGTGGGCCTTGAAGACCAGGTGGTGATGGGGCGGCGCGCCCCTGGCGAAGCCCTCGATCACCAGGGCGAGGAAGTCGGTCATGCTGGCGAAGGGGGAATGGTCGCGAAAGCTCGCGTCATGCTCCAGCTGCAGGATCGCCAGGTGATAGGGGAAACCGCCGTGCCGGATGCGGTAGGTGGCCAGTCGGCGTTCCAGCCGGTGCAGCGGCATCATCAGGAAGCGGGCGAGGTGGAGCCGGAACTCTTGCCCCACGGTCAGGGCGCGGTGCGGGCGGAAGTTGCGGTAGGCGAGGCCGCCGAGTGCCACGAAGCCATGGTAGAGCGCGCCCCAGAACATGTGCTGGCGCATGTCGCCCCAGGTGCCCGGCGTGTCGGGCAGGTCGCGGTCCACCCGATCCAGGGCGGCGCGCATCTGCGGCAGCGCCAGGTGCATCAGCCGCGAATGACCATTGGCCCCGCCGCGTTCGTAGGTGACCCAATAGGGGCGAAGATAGCCTTCCTCGAACACATGGACGGTGATGCCACGGGCGCGGGCGAGGGCCACCGCCTGGGCATGGATCGGCCGGGTGTCGCCATAGATGACGAGATCGGTAATCTGGTGCTGGTCCATGAGGTCGCCGCAGGTCGCGGGCCAGCGGTCATGGCTGTCGTGGAAGCCGATGTAGCCTTGGCCGGGCCAGAACATCCGGTCGCCCAGGTTGAACCCCACGCGCCAGACCTGCGCGCCCGCCTTGCGCAGAAGCTGGCCCAGCTTGTGGAACCAGGGCCCGTGCGGGCCTTGCAGGAACAGGAAGCGGCGGTCGGTCACAGGGTCCCTCGTCTTGGCCACGATTTGCGCCGGATTGCAGCGGAAGTAGTGGCAAATCGTGGAGAGATCATGGCGCGAGGCCGGGCGGACTTGCAAGGCGGTCGGGGCGGCTTTACCTCGGGGGGAAAGAGGAGAGGCGCGGATGTTTACCGGAATTGTCACCGATGTGGGGCGGATCGTCGAGACGAAGGTCACGGGCGACCTGCGCGCGCGGATCGCCACGCGGTATGAGGTGGGCGGGATAGATATCGGCGCCTCGATCGCCTGCGATGGGGTCTGTCTGACGGTTGTCGCGCTGGGCACGGAGCCGTCGAACTGGTTCGACGTCGAGATCAGCGCCGAGACGGTCTCGAAGACCAATGTCGGCGGCTGGGCGCCCGGCAAGCGGGTTAACCTGGAGCGTGCGCTGAAGGTCGGGGACGAACTGGGGGGGCACATCGTCTCGGGCCATGTTGACGGGCTGGCCGAGGTGGTGGGCGTGCGGCATGAGGGCGGGTCGGTCCGCGTGACCCTCCGCGCCCCCGAGGCGCTGGCCCGGTTCATCGCGCCGAAGGGCTCGGTTGCGCTGAACGGGACCTCGCTGACGGTGAACGAGGTCGAGGGCGCAGAGTTCGGGGTGAACCTGATCCCGCATACGCAAGAGGTGACGACCTGGGGCGAGGTGGCCGTGGGCGACAAGGTGAACCTGGAGGTCGACACGATGGCCCGCTATGTGGCGCGGCTGCGCGAATATGACTGAGGTTGTGCCTCTGGTTGGCCCCGGGGGTTTTGCACCCCCGGACCCCCGCAGGATATTTGTGCAAAGATGAATGCAGATCCGACTTACATGCCGCGGGCTTTCTGATGGGCGGGATCGGGCATAACGGCGGGCCGTCGCTGGAGGGTGGGGTCAGCTGGCGGCGGCATTGCTGGTCCTCGGCCCGGGCGCGGTTGTTGCCCACCCTGCCGATCGAGGTGGTGCGGTTGCGGGTCAAGCGGGCGCAGGCCCTGGGGCTGGACTACAGGACCTATGCCGGGGTTCGGGCGGCTACCGGGCATGACGTGGTGGCGTTTCTCTTTTCGTCCAATGCCTTGCGGGTCTTTGTGCCGCGGCCTGCGATGCCCGGTGCGCGGGCGGCAAAGCTGGCGGAGGTCACCTGCGGGCGGCTGGCCCTGGCGGTGGCGCCGCTGACGCCGGGGATGGTGGAAGCGGCCAATCCGGTGCTGGATGGGGTCTCCGCCGCGCCCTACGCGCTGGCGAGCTTCGGGGAGATGCGGGAACGGGTGCGGGCGGCGCTGGGGAAGCTGCCGTCGGATCAGGTGATCCTTGTGGGTGAGCTGGGACTGGAGCGGGACTGGCGCGCGGCCGGGCGGCTTGCGGGCTATCTGCCGGCAGAGCGGTATTTCGGATGAAGCGGATAGCCGCTGCGGCAAGCACGGGGGGATCCCGGACCCTGGCAGACATCCTGGCCTCCTGCTCGGCGACGCTGTTCCCGGCCGGCATGGGCCGGACGCCGGTGCAGGTGACCTCGACCGACAGCGATGGCGATACGCCGCTTCACGTCGTGCTTCGGCGCCAGGACAGCGCGGCCGCGCTGATGCTGATCGCGGCGGGGGCGAAGGTGGGCGCGGTCGGCGACATGGCGGAAACCCCGTTGCACATCGCGGTCCGGCTGGGCGATCCGCAGGTGGTCGAGGCCCTGCTGGCGGCGGGGGCAGATCCCGAAGCGCGCTCGGAGTTCGGTGAGACGCCACGGTCGCTTGCCGCGACCCGGGGGCGAAGGATGACGGCGCTGCTCGGCCGCAAATGACAACGGCGGCCACGGGGGACCGCCGTTCCTGACTGCGCTGGACCGGACCTCAGGCCGCGCGGCCGACCAGGACCGAGTCGACCTGCTTGGCGGCGCCCGCCTCGTCCACGCCCGAGACAGCCGCGACTTCGCGGGTCAGGCGTTCCAGCGCGGCTTCATACAGCTGACGCTCGGAATAGGACTGCTCGCGCTGGTCGTCGGCGCGGTGCAGGTCGCGCACGACCTCGGCGATGGACAGAAGGTCGCCCGAGTTGATCTTCTGTTCGTATTCCTGGGCGCGGCGCGACCACATGGCGCGCTTGACCTTGGCCTTGCCCTTCAGCGTGTCGAGCGCCTTGGTCACCACATCGGGGGCCGACAGCGCGCGCATGCCGATGTCCAGCGCCTTGTGGGTGGGAACGCGCAGGGTCATCTTGTCCTTCTCGAAGGAGATGACGAAAAGCTCCAGCTGAATCCCGGCGATCTGCTGTTCCTCGATCGAGATGATCTTGCCCACGCCATGCGCGGGGTAGACCACGAAATCGTTCGGGCGGAATTCAGGCTTCTTCAGTTTGGTCATTCGGCACATTCCCCAGATCGGAGGCCCCTTCCGCAACAAACTCCGCCCACCCGGGCACCCCCGCCCTGGTGAATGGAGTTGGATTGTCACAAAAGTAGAGGGCCCAGGCGAGATGCGCTAAGCCGTCAGACAGGCTTCCATGCTTGTTTGTAAACAAACCATAACACAAATCACACCTGATTCCAATCGCCGCGAAAAACGGCGTTGAAGTGGTAACGCTTTGTATTCCAGGCACTTTTTCCGCCGTCACCGATTCGTGGTTCAGCGGACGGCCGAATCGGTCGGCGATCAGCCGCCGGCGCCGGGGGCTTCCGAGAAATACTTCTCGCGCTTGTTCGGTTCCCCGTCCCGTTCTTCATAGCCGGGCATCGGGTCCTTCTTGGTCACGATCACCGGCCACTGGACGGCATACTTCCTGTTGAAGGAAACCCATTCCTCCATGTCCGGTTCCGTGTCCGGGCGAATGGCGTCGGCGGGACATTCCGGTTCGCAGACGCCGCAGTCGATGCATTCATCCGGGTGGATGACCAGCATGTTTTCGCCTTCGTAGAAGCAGTCGACGGGGCAGACCTCGACGCAGTCGGTGTATTTGCAGGCGATGCAGTTGTCGATGACGACGTAGGTCATGGGTGTGCCCCGGTGCGGATCCTTTGCATGCCAGTTAGGCCATGCGGCGTGATCATTCAAGCGGGTCCGGTATCGGGAGCGGGTCGAGATCGAGATAAAGGCCCTGCGCCTCGGTGGCGGGGCCGCGCCTGTAACCCAGGGCGGTGATGCGCACGACGCGGATGCGGCTGCCCTGAGGAAAGGTGAGCGTGTCCCCCTCGGTCACGTCGCGGCCGGGGCGCGAGACGCGGGTTCCGTTCACGCGGACAGAGCCCGCCTCGATCACCTCGGCGGCCAGGCCGCGCGATTTGAAGAACCGCGCCTGCCAGAGCCATTTGTCCAGCCGCAATCTGGCGGCTGCATTGGGATCAGGCTTGCCCGAAGGCCCGGCCAATCAGACCTTGCCCTTGAGCGCCAGCAGCGCGGCGAAGGGGTTGTCGGGGTCGATGGGCTTTTCGGGCCGGGGCGGACGAGCCTCGAACGACTTCTGCCGGTCGTCGCGCGGGGGTTTGCCCCCCTTGCGGTCGTCGCGGCGGTCGCCTTTCGGCCGGTCGTGCTTGGACCGGTCGCCCTGGCCCTCGCGCTTGGGGCGGTCGCCTTGCGGACGCTCGCCCTGTGGGCGGTCGCCACGGGGGGCGCCTTCCTTGCGCTCGGGGCGGGGGCTGCGTTCCGGGCGGGGGCGGGGCTTCGGCGCCCAGGTGAAGGTGTAGAAGACCTCCATCTCCGGCGCCGCTTCCGGCTCGGGCTCGGCCACGGGGGCGAGGATGGACACCTCCTCGGGGATCGGCACGCCTGCGGCGATGGCGGCGGCGGCTTCTTCGGAGATCTCGGGGGCTTTCGGCGCCTCGGCCGCCTTGACCTTGGGACGTTCCGCCTTTTCGCCCTTGTAGCCAAGGCCCGCCATCAGGTCGGCGAACTGGTCAAGGGTCATGCCGGTGATCGACAGCATGTCGGGCGTCGCTTCGAACCCGGCGCGGGAGTCCTTCTGGCGCAGGATGTCCGCCAGGCGTTCCAGCATGTCGATGCGGATCGCCCGCGACCCGGCCGGGTGGTAACCGGCGAGCGTGTAGTGCTGCTTCGGCACCTCGGCCACGTTCGGGATGGTGACCAGGCCCGGAGGCGGGGATTCGGGGAATTCCTGCAGCCCGTTCCACAGCGACCAGAGCACCAGCCGCAGCCGCGTCGGCGCCGGTTTCAGCAGCGCGGGGAGGAAGATGGTGAACTGGCCGAAGCGGACGCCGTGCTTGCGCAGCGCGCCGCGGGCGTCCTGATCCAGCTCCTTGACCTCGGCGGCGACAGCATCGCGCGGCAGGACGCCCATCGCCTCGGACAGGCGGAAGGCGAAGCCGCGGGCGAGGCCGGTCAGGGTCTCGTCGCGGGACATGTTCAGCAGCGGCTCGAACTGGGCCGCGACCTTGCGGTCGATGAAGTGCTGCAGGCGGCGGCGGACCTTTTCCGCGACCTCGGGGCCGGCTTCTTCATCGACGAAGGCCTCGACGGCTGGCTTCGCGGGTTCCGAACCCTTCACCAGCTTGCCCACCGCATTGGTGCCCCACATGAGGCCGCCCTGTTCGGTGAAGTCCAGCTCGGTGTCCGGCGCGTTGTAGAAGCGGTCGGCGCGCAGGTGGAATTCCGGCTTCAGCGCCTGCAGGGCCGCCTGGGCCAGCGTCCGCGCCGCATCGGGCGTCGCGCTGGCGTCCTGCTTGAAGCGGAACCCCTCCAGCTTCCCGGCGAATTCGCCTTCGACCGTCACTTCGCCCTTGTCGTTCACTTCGGCCACCAAAGCCTCCTTCTGCTTCAACCGGCGAAGAAGGACGCTTGTCCGCCGGTCAACAAATCGTTGTGTCAGCGCCGCATGCAGCGCATCCGACAGGCGGTCTTCTACAGCGCGGGTTTCCTCGCGCCAATGGCTTTCGTCTTCGACCCAGTTTTTCCGCTGAGTGACGTAAGTCCAGGTGCGGATATAGGCCAGGCGGCGCGACAAAGTGTCGATGTCGCCCTCGGTCTTGTCGATACGCTGGATCGCTTTGGCCAGCCAGTCGGTGGGAATCCGCCCCCCGCCAAGGCCGCGGCCGACCAGAAACTCGAAGATCCGGGTCAAAAGCGTGGTGTGTTCCGCCCCGCTGGACGACCGGAAGTCGGGGATGCGGCAGACGTCCCACAGAAGCTGGACGCGCTTGGGCTCGGTCAGGCGGTCCTGTACCTCGGGCAGGGCGGCCAGCGCCTTCAGCGCCAGAAGGTCGTCGGCGTCCCGCGCGCGGGTCAGCCAGTCGTTGAAGGTGGGTTCTTCCAGACTGCGGATCAGCCGGTCGGCGCTGCCGAAATCCAGCGATTCGTTGCGCCAGTGCAGCTTCTTCACCGGGGCGAAGCGGTGGGTCTCGATGGCCTCGACCAGATCCTCGTCGAAGGGCCGCGCCTCGCCGGTGACGCCGAAGGTCCCGTCCTCGGTATGGCGGCCGGCGCGGCCGGCGATCTGGGCCAGCTCGTGCGGGTAAAGCGGGCGCATCCGGCGGCCGTCGAACTTGGCGGTGGCGGAAAAGGCCGCGTGCTTGATGTCCAGGTTGAGGCCCATGCCGATGGCATCGGTGGCGACCAGGTAATCCACGTCGCCGTTCTGGTAGAGCGCGACCTGCGCATTGCGGGTGCGGGGCGAGAGCGCGCCCATCACCACCGCGCAGCCGCCCTTCTGGCGGCGGATCAACTCGGCGATGGCATAGACATTTTCAACAGAAAAGCCGACGATGGCGCTTCTGGGCGGCATCCGGCTTATCTTTTTCGAACCTGAGTAGCTTAGCGTCGACATCCGCTCGCGCCGCAGGAAGGTGACCTGCGGGACAAGGCCCGCTATCGCCCCGCGCATGGTGTCCGAACCCAGGAACAGCGTCTCGTGCAGGCCGCGCGCGCGCAGCAGGCGGTCGGTGAAGACATGGCCCCGGTCGGCGTCCGCGCAAAGCTGGATCTCGTCCACCGCGACGAAATCGGCGCCGATCTCCAGGGGCATCGCTTCGGTCGTGCAGACCCAGTACTGGGTGCGGTCGGGGATGATCCGCTCCTCGCCGGTGACCAGCGCCACGACCGAGGGGCCGACGCGGGCGACGATGCGGTCATAGACCTCACGCGCGAGAAGCCGCAGCGGCAGGCCGATCACGCCGGTGCGGTGGGCGAGCATCCGCTCGATCGCGTGGTGGGTCTTGCCGGTGTTCGTCGGTCCGAGGACCGCCGTCACCCGGCGCGGGGCGTCCATGACTTAAAGCTCCTGACCCGTCTCCTGCGCCTCTAGCCGCTGAATGGCCTCGGCGACTCCGTCCAGATGCGGGTGAATGTCTTGCGCTGCGCGATAGGCCGCCAGCGCCTTTTCCGTATTGCCGCTTTCCTCCAGCATCGCGGCCAAACCGACCAGCGCGCCGAAATGCCGGGGATTGAGCGTCAGTACCCGGCCGATATCGGCCAGCGAGGGCCCGAATTCCCCCGCCTGGTAATAGGCGGTGGCGCGTCCGTTCCAGCCCTCGGCAAAGCCGGGATCATGATCGATCACGGCGGAGAAATGCGCGATGGCCTGGGCCGTGTCGCCCATCTCCATCGCATCGCGGCCGCGCTGCAACAGCAGGTCCAGCGCCGGGGAGCCGGATTTGGACCATTCGATCCAGATTTCCGTCTCGATCCGCCCCGCCTCGGCCGCCTGCGCCGATTTCAGCTGCTCGAACAGGCCGTCAAGTTTCGCGGTATCCTCGGCCGCCGCCACCGCGCAAGTCAGGAAAAGCGGCAGAACTGCCGCAACGATACGATTGAGAATGGCGGCCCGGACACCCATAACAGGAAAGTAATCGATCCGTGCCAGAATGCCAGTGGCACAGGGTCACGAAGGAGAGACTTGCATGAGCGAAATGATTGAGGCGGCGGTCAAGGCGCTGTCGGCCAAGCTGTCGGGCGGCTATGACGGGGTGGCGAAGTTCGTGATCCCCGGCGAAGGCGCGATCATGCTGGACGGGCAGGGTGTCCGCGCCGGGGATGAAGAGGCCGACGTGACCCTTACGGCCGAGGCTGATGTGTTCCGCGCGATCCTGGATGGCGACATGAACCCGACGATGGCCTTCATGACCGGCAAGCTGAAGGTCGATGGCTCGATGGGCCAGGCGATGAAGCTGGGCGCGGTCCTGGGGTGACGCCGGCGCCGTTTCATGCCGCGCTGGCGGATGGCCCGGCCGGCGCGGTCGCGGTCTGGGTGCAATCGGGCAAGGCGCGAATTCGGCTTGCCTGGTGGCCGGAGGGGGCGAAGGGCACGGTGTTCCTGCTGCCCGGCCGCACCGAATGTGTGGAGAAATATGGCCGCGCCGCCGCCGACCTTGGGGCGCGCGGCTATGCCGTGGCGACGATCGACTGGCGGGGCCAGGGTCTGGCCGACCGGGCGCTGCCGGACCGGATGGCGGGCCATGTCGACGATTTCGCCGAATTCCAGCAGGACCTTGACGTGATGCTGGAGACAGCCCGCCGCGCGGACCTGCCGGAGCCGTGGTATCTGATGGCCCATTCCATGGGCGGCTGCATCGGCCTGCGCGCCCTGATGCGCGGCTTGCCGTTCCGCGCGGCGGTCTTCTCGGCGCCGATGTGGGGGATCTCGATGGCGGCCTGGCTGCGGCCGGTGGCGACGGTGGTCACGGCGCTGTCGGGACCCTTGCGCTATGCGCACCGCTATGCGCCGACCACCGGGGGCGAGGCCTATCTGCTGACCAACCCGTTCGAGGGCAATGTCCTGACCACCGACCGCGAGATGTGGGACTATATGGTGCGCCAGTTGCGTGAGGTGCCCGATCTGGCGCTTGCGGGCCCCTCGGTTGCCTGGCTGCGGGCGGCGCTAAGGGAATGTGCCGCGCTGGCAGCGCGGCTGGCGCCGGACGTCCCGGCGATCTGCGCGCTGGGAACGGCCGAGAAGGTGGTGGATCTGGCGCCGATCCATCTGCGGATGGCCGCCTGGGCCAAGGGTCAGCTGGACCTTTACCCCGGGGCCGAACATGAGATCATGATGGAAGGGTCGGCTGTGCGAAAGCGCTTCTTCGACCGGGCCGCGGCGCTGTACGACGCGCATCGCTGATGGCCCCGCCGGGCGGTAGGCGATATCGCCCACCCTATCCACTCACCTAACCGCGGCCGTCCAGCTTGCGCTCGATCTCGGCCAGCCGTGCCAGCACCTTGTCCTCGAAGGCCTGGGTCTCGCCGCGCGTCTCCTCCGAGGCCGCCTCCTGCATGGAATTCACGATCAGGCCGACGATGAGGTTCATCACCGCGAAGGTCGTCATCAGGATGAAGGGAACGAAGAAGGCCCAGGCGTGGGGATAGACCTCCATCACCGGGCGGACGATGCCCATCGACCAGCTTTCCAGCGTCATGATCTGGAACAGCGAATAGGCGCTGGCGCCCAGGCTGCCGAACCATTCGGGAAAACTGCCGGCGAAGAGCTTGGTCGCGATCACCGCCGCGATGTAGTAGATCAGCAGGATCAACAGGAACACCGACCCCATCCCCGGAAGCGCGCGGCCCAGCCCGTCGACCACCCGCCGCAGGCTCGGCGTGACCGAGACCACCCGAAGCACCCGCAGGATCCGCAGCGCCCGCAGGACCGAGAAACCCGTCCCCGCCGGGATCAGCGAGATGCCGACGATCACGAAGTCGAAGACGTTCCAGCCATTGCGAAAGAACCGCAGGCCCTGGGCATAAAGCCGGGCGGTCAGTTCGACGACGAAGATGGCCAGGCAAGCCCGGTCCACCGCACGAAGGACGCCCCCGGCCTGCTCCATCGCCGGGGGGAAGGTCTCAAGACCCAGGGTCACGGCATTGACCAGGATCACGGCGATCAGGAAACGGGTGACGAGGGGGCGGTCCAGGAACAGTCCGACGGCGGGGCGGCTAAGCATGATGGCCTTCTGCAAGATTTGCGTTCCGCCCGCATATGGAGCTTGGCCCGCCGGACGTCCAGCCCCGGCGACATGCGAAAATCCATACGGATCAACGCCGCAGCCGGTTGCGCTAATCCC
>JBKHWC010000079.1:0-15284 GCA_046569765.1 Alphaproteobacteria bacterium
ATCCGTCCACCGTGGACAGAGTCCCTTGCGGCCCCTGGCTCACCCATAGGCCCCCGCCCAGCGGCTCACCAGTTGCCCCTGCAGCCGCCGGGCCCGGCGGGTCCAGGATTTGCCGCCCTCCGGTTCCTCCCGCAGCGCGACCGGCACCGCATCCCGCCGCTCCGGGTCGCCCGAGAAGATCGCGAACACGAGTTCCCGACCCCCATTTTTTGAAGTCGGGGGCGGCACCACATGCCCCGCCAGCCCGGAAACGAAGTTCAAGGTCCCCGACTTCGCCAGCACCTTGACCGGATGCCCCTCGATCACCTTCCCCTCGTCGTCCTTCATCCCCACGTCCCGCAGGATCGCCTTCAACCCGCGCCCCTCCGCCTCGGCGCGGACCAGCACCCGCGCCATCCCCGCGGCGGTCACCCGGCTCTCCCCTCCGAGGCCCGAGTGGTCGCGCAGGTCGAACCCCACCCCGAAGGTCGCCCGCACCCAGTCCGACATCGCCCGCCCCGAGGCCGCCAGCCCCCCGGCCCCCGAAGCCGTCAGCCCCACACATTCCGCCGTCAGGTTGGTCGAGAAGCGCAGCATGTCGCGCAGGACCTCGGGCAGCGGCTCGCTTTCGACGCGGCCCAGTTCGGCCCCGGCAGGCAGCGCCCCGACCCGCTCGCCAGCCGGAAGCCGGATGCCCTGCGCCCGGGCCAGCGTCCGGAAGACCTCGGCCACATAGCGGCCGGGATCGCGCACCGGCAGCCACCGGCTCCCCCCCTTTCCCAGCGCGGCCGAGGCGACCGTCCATTCCTCGACCTGCCCCCGGTCATAGGTGAACAAGGGCGCCTCACGCGACCGGATGCCGACGCGGACCATGCCCACCTCGGGCACGAAGCGCTCGCCCCGCGCGTCGACCGCGACCTGCCAATCGCCGCCCGCCCGTTTCCACTCGAAATGCACCCGGTTGAAGTTCAGGTTCAGCCCCGAGACGGCGGCATTGTAGCCGACGTGGTCCGGCTGGTCCCCGGAGATCCCCTCCAGCCGCGGCAGGGCGCCGTCCCAGTACAGGAAGCGCCCCGTCGCCCCCTTCAACCCAGCCTTGGCCAGCCGCGCCACGAGGTCGCCCAGCTGGTCGGTCTGCAAGGTCGGATCGCCCCCGCCGACCAGCACCAGGTCGCCCTGCACCATCCCCTGTGCAACCGGACCGGTCGCAAGTACCCGCGTCGCAAAGCGGTACCCCGCCCCCAGCCTGTCAAGCGCGTAAAGCGCGGTCACGGCCTTCGCCACGCTCGCGGGCGGCAGGGAGAGGTCGGCATCGCGCGCCTCGAGCACTGCACCGGTCCGGGCGTCAGCCACCACATAGGCCACCGCCCCCCCCAGTTTGGCCGCCGCAATCAGCGCCTCGGCATCGCTTGCCCCGGGCCGTTCCGCCGCACGCCCCGCGCGCGGCACCGGACGCGGAGAACTGACCAGCCCCTCGGCCCATGCCGGCAGCGCAGCGCCTGCCACAAGCCCGCCCAGAACCAAGCGCCGCGTGATCACGTCCATGCCCTCCCGCCGTTTCCCTGGTGATAGACTCTACGCAGGCGATTCCGCCAGTCCGGCGCGACTCACGTCCGCGTCACACCGCCCGGTCCCCAGCCGCCGCGCGCCCGGATCTCGGTCGAGGAGGCGTCGTTCATCGGCAGGTTCACGAAGGCCCAGACCGGGGGCTTGCGGCCGCGCAGGTTCTCGCCCCGCTGGACCTGGTACACCCGGAAGGCGCGCGCCGCCACGCTGGTCCGCGCCGTCACGCCCGAGCCTGGCCGAGCCAGAACCCCCACCGCGACCGAGCGCAGGATGTCACGCCAGCGACCCCAGCGGTGGAACTGCGCCAGGTTGTCGGCGCCCATCAGCCAGACGAAGGTGACGCCGGGGTACAGCGCCTGCAGCCGGGTTACGGTGTCGATGGTCGCGCGGGTGCCGAGGCGGGCCTCCAGCGCCGTGATCTTCACCCGCGGGTGCTGCATCACCCGCCGCGCCCGGTCCAGCCGGTCAGCCAGCGGAGCCGGTTGCCGCGCCTTCAGCGGATTGCCGGGCGTGACCAGCCACCAGACCTGATCGAGGCCCATCCGCTTCAGCGCCTCGCAGGTGATGTGGACATGGCCCTCGTGCGCGGGGTCGAAGGACCCGCCCAGAAGGCCCACCACCATGCCCCGGCTGGCCACCGGAAATCCCTGCCGCATGAACTGCTTCCTCTTCCCCGTCGGCCACTTGACCGCAACGGCGCGGAATTGACAATGCCGCCCCGTACAGGCGTAGGGTGGGGTTCAACCCCACCCTACGGTCCCGATCCCCTTGACCGACGACATTGCCATCGCCCTGGGCGACCCCGCCGCAGCCGATGCGCTTCACTGCCTGGCCGCCTATTTCGCCGAACTCGCCCAGCGCTTTCCCGGCGGCTTCGATCCCGGCCCGCCCGCCGACCCGGCGCGCTATCGCCCGCCGCAGGGCGCCTTCCTCATGGCCACCCGCGCGGACTGGGGCCCTTTCCCTCTACCGCAGCCTGGGATGGAGCGAGTTCCCGCGTTACAACGACAACCCTATGCCCAGGTCTGGTTCGCAAAAGACCTGTAGCCCCCGCCAGCCGTTGCAGCCGACCCCCTTCGTCGCTACATACGCGCCAACCCCCCTTTCAGGAATCCGAGTCATGGCCAGCTACCAGTACGTCTATCACATGGAGAATGTCTCCAAGACTTATCCCGGCGGGAAGAAGTGCTTCGAGAACATCCACCTCAACTTCCTGCCCGGCGTGAAGATCGGCGTCGTCGGCGTCAACGGCGCGGGCAAGTCCACGCTTCTGAAGATCATGGCCGGGATCGACAAGGATTTCAAAGGCGAGGCCTGGGCCGCCAAGGGCGCCAAGGTCGGCTACCTGGCGCAGGAGCCACAGCTTGACCCGAACCTCGACGTCAAGGGCAACGTGATGCTGGGCGTCGCCGACAAGCAGGCGATCCTGGACCGCTACAACGAGCTTGCCGTCAACTATTCGGACGAAACCGCAGACGAGATGGCGGCCCTTCAGGACAAGATCGACGCCGAGAACCTGTGGGAACTGGAAGCCACCGTCGGCGTCGCGATGGACGCGCTGCGCTGCCCGCCGGACGATGCCGATGTGACCACGCTGTCGGGCGGGGAACGCCGCCGCGTCGCGCTCTGCCGGCTGCTGCTGGAAAAGCCCGACATGCTGCTTCTCGACGAACCGACCAACCACCTGGACGCGGAATCGATCGCCTGGCTGCAGAAGCACCTGATCGACTACAAGGGCACGATCCTGATCGTCACCCACGACCGCTATTTCCTGGACGACATCACCGGCTGGATCCTGGAACTCGACCGCGGCCGGGGCATCCCCTACGAGGGCAACTATTCCGCCTGGCTTGACCAGAAGGCCAAGCGGATGGCGCAAGAGGCGCGCGAGGACAAGTCCAAGCAGAAGGCGCTGGAAAAGGAGTTGGAGTGGATCCGCTCTGGCGCCAAGGCGCGGCAGGCCAAGGGCAAGGCCCGGATCGCCCGCTACAACGAGATGGCCAGCCAGACCGTCCTCGAACGCGCCACCACCGCGCAGATCATCATCCCCAACGGCGAGCGCCTTGGGAACAAGGTGATCGAGGTCGAGGGCCTGAAGAAGGCGATGGGCGACAAGCTCCTGATCGAGGACCTGTCCTTTGTCGTCCCGCCGGGCGCAATCGTCGGCGTCATCGGCCCGAACGGTGCCGGCAAGTCGACGCTCTTCCGCATGATCACCGGCCAGGAAAAGCCCGACGCCGGCACGATCAAGCTGGGCGAGACGGTGAAGCTCGCCTATGTCGACCAGTCGCGCGATGCGCTGGACCCGGAAAAGAACGTCTGGGAGGAAATCTCGGGCGGGGCCGAGGTCATCCACCTGGGCGACATGCAGATGAACTCCCGCGTCTATACGGGCGCCTTCAACTTCAAGGGGACGGACCAGCAGAAGAAGGTCGGTCTCCTGTCCGGCGGGGAACGCAACCGCGTCCACATGGCCAAGCTGCTGAAGTCCGGCGGCAACGTGCTGCTCCTTGACGAACCGACCAACGACCTGGACGTGGAAACGCTGCAGGCGCTGGAGGCCGCGATCGAGGATTTCGCCGGTTGCGCGATCATCATCAGCCACGACCGCTTCTTCCTGGACCGGCTCTGCACCCACATCCTCGCCTTCGAAGGCGACGCCCATGTGGAATGGTTCGAGGGCAACTTCCAGGCCTATGAGGAAGACAAGGTCCGCCGCCTTGGACCCGACGCGCTGGAGCCGAAGCGGGTCAAGTACAAGCGCTTCGCCCGTTAAGACGTAGGGTGGGGTTCAACCCCACCCTACCCCCGACCCCAGGAGTCGCCCGGAACCAACCGGGAGAGACATGCGTTCTTCCGCAGATCGGGCCCCTCCCGGCCCTCCCTCTGCGAAAGGCGCATCCCATGACGGTCGGCACCATCCTCCTCATCATCCTGATCCTCATCCTGATCGGAGCCCTTCCGACCTGGGGCTATTCCAGCGGTTGGGGCTATGGCCCCTCAGGCGCGGTCGGGGTGATCGTCATCATCCTTCTGGTCATGGTTCTGACCGGCCGGATCTGACCCGCCGCCCCTGAACCGAGGGAACCCCGCCGGTGCCGCCGGCGTTACCCCGGCCAAGCAACCATCCGAAGGAGACCCCCCATGAAAGGCGCGCTTGCCTGGCTGATCGGGATCCCGATCCCGATCATCATCATCCTGTACCTGCTGGACGTCTTCTGACATCCGCACCCCCGGGCGCTCCAAGGGCGGCCCGGGGTTCAGACCAAGAGGCCCAGAACCTCATCGGCCAGCCGCGCGACCTCGGTCGCCGCCGTGCCCCGCGCTTCGGACGCACCCAGGCCCTGGCCCAGAGTCTCGGCATAGACGACCCGCTGGCCCAGCACCGCCCCTGCGACCCCCCCGACCGCGCCCGCCGCCTCGGCCACCTCGGCCCCAAGCCGCGTCCCGGCCTTGACCCGGTTGAGCACGATCACCGCCCGCCGCCCCTCACGTCCGATCAGGTCGAAGACCCCATCCGTCGCCCAGAGATCCACCATCGAGGCCGCCACCGGAACCAGCACCAGATCGGCCTCGCGCAGCGCGGGCCGCAGGTCGGCGTCCACCTTGGGCGGGGTGTCCACGATCACCACATCCGCCTGCTTCTTCAGCTTCTCGCATTCATAGCCCACGCCCCAGGCCGAAGCGGTGGAGAATTCCATCCCCGCCTCACCCAGCCGTTCCCGCCGTGCCATGAACCAGCGGCCAAGGCTGCCTTGCGGATCAGTATCCAGCAAAGCCACCGTCAACCCCCGCCGCCGGAACTCGACCGCAAGGTTCACGGCCAGGGTCGTCTTGCCCGACCCGCCCTTCTGCTGCGCCACGGTCACGACCTTGCCCATCGCGAATCCCCCTTTGCCGCAACGCAGCATAGCGCTTTCCGCAGCCGCAGCACAGCCCCGCTGCTGCAAGGCTTGGATTCCGCGTCAACCTGTGTCATTCTCTGGCTGCGACGTTATCTTCTCGACCACTGTCTCCGACCTTCGGCCACAGCAATCGACTTAAAGCTGACGGGGCCGGGCCGCCGCACTTCCGCGGGCGGCAGACTAGACAGGAGAACTTCACGATGGCCAAGGGCACCGTGAAATGGTTCAATGAAACCAAAGGCTACGGCTTCATCGCCCCGGAAGGCGGCAAGAAGGACGTGTTCGTCCACATCACCGCGCTGGAGCGGGCCGGGCTGCGCAGCCTGAAGGACGGCCAGCCGGTCACCTTCGACATCGAAGCCGGCCGCGACGGGCGTGAATCCGCGACCAACCTCGCGCTCGCCTAAGCGATCCTTGGCCGGGGCGGTGCGCCGCCCCTGGCCTTCTACATCAGCGTGACCGGCACCCGGTCGCGCAGCACATGGTCGAAGCCGCGCCGAAAGCCCGGCTCGGGCACCGGGTCTGGCAGGCAGACCGCCGTGCGCCGCCCCAGGGGATAGGCCGGCACGTCGAATTCCCGGCTGACCAGCATCACCCGCATCCGCGCCTCGGCCGCGATCAGCGTGGCAATCGCGCGTTCGGCCGCCGCGATCCCGCCAAAAGCGTCGCAATCCATCACGAACAGGTCATATCCCAGCGGATCATCCAGCACCGCGGCCAGCGCCGCGCCGGGGTCATCCGCCAACTCGACCAGGCTGCCATAATCTGCCAGTCGCTGCGCACTTTCCCCCTCGGGCCGGTCGGTCAACAGCATCACCCGCACGCCCGGCGCCTGGGGCGCGGGGCTGTTTCCGTCGATCCGGGGGACTGTCTGCACTGCGCACCTCCATCAATACGGGCCTGCGTAATCTGGCATTGCAGCCAGCATTTGCCGGAAACAAGGAAAGTTACAGGTCAAAATCGGATGAGCCGCCACATTCCAGCATAAGTTGCCCGTCCGCCGCCGCCATGCCACGTCAGGGTTGCACAGCTCGCCTTCCGGGAGTTTGTTAACGCCTTGCCCCGTTTTGTTAACCCATTTCGTCTCGGAATGCAGCCCGTAATGCGCGAAACTGCGGGCGAATCACAAAGGGATAATCGGATGAACCAGCACGCGAACCTTGCCCATTGGGACCTGCGCCAGGATCTTGCCGCCGCCTTCCGCTGGACCGCGCGCCTGGGCCTGCACGAGGCGGTGGCCAACCACTTCTCGATGGCGGTGAACCCCGAGGGGACGCGCTTCCTCATCAATCCGAACGGGCGGCACTTCAGCCGCATCACGGCCTCGTCCCTGGTTGAAATCGACGCGAACGATCCCGCCACCCTGTCCCGCCCCGATGCCCCCGACCCGACGGCCTGGGGCCTCCATGGCTCGATCCACCGCGCCTGCCCGCATGCGGCCTGCGTGATGCATGTCCATTCGATCCATGCGACCGTGCTGGCCAGCCTTGCGGACTCGTACCTGCCCGCGATCGACCAGAACACCGCGATGTTCCACAACCGCCATGTCGTCGACGACCATTACGGCGGCATGGCCTTCGAGGAAGAGGGGGCCCGCTGCGCCCAGCTTCTCGCCGACCCGAAGATCACCACGATGATCATGGGCAACCACGGCGTCCTGGTGATCGGCCGGACCGTGGCCGAGACCTTCAATCGCCTCTATTACTTCGAGCGCGCCGCCGAGACCTATATCCGCGCTCTGCAGACCGGCCGACCGCTTCGCGTCTTGCCCGAGGCGATCGCCGAAAAGACCGCCCTCGAATGGGAGAGCTATCCCGGTTTCGCCGAGGCGCATCTGCGGGAACTCCGCGCGATCCTGGATGCCGAGGACCCTTCCTACGCCGGCTAGGCGCATGCCGAAAAGCGGCGAACAAGGTCGGTCGGGGGCCAGACCGGCACACGCCATGCGTGCAAGGAGGGCGCAACCGAAGGAAGGCATCCCGATGACCAGACCGAACCTGTTGATCCTGATGGTCGACCAGCTGACGGGGACGCTCTTCCCCGACGGCCCGGCCGATTTCCTGCATGCGCCCAACCTGCGCGCCCTTGCCGCCCGCGCGGCGCGGTTCCGCAACTGCTATACCGCCTCGCCCCTCTGCGCCCCGGCTCGCGCCAGCTTCATGTCGGGCCAGCTTCCCAGCCGCACGCGCGTCTACGACAACGCCGCCGAATTCGCCTCGGACATCCCGACCTACGCCCACCACCTGCGCCGCGCTGGCTATCAGACGGCGCTGTCGGGCAAGATGCATTTCGTCGGCCCCGACCAGCTGCACGGCTTCGAACAGCGCCTGACGACCGACATCTACCCGGCCGATTTCGGCTGGACCCCCGACTATCGCAAACCGGGCGAGCGGATCGACTGGTGGTACCACAACCTCGGCTCGGTGACGGGCGCCGGGGTGGCCGAGATCACCAACCAGTACGAATACGACGATGACGTGGCCTTCCAGGCAGTGCAGAAACTGTACGATCTCTCCCGCGGCGGGGACCCCCGCCCCTGGTGCCTCACGGTCAGCTTCACCCACCCGCATGACCCTTTCGTCGCCCGCCGCAAGTACTGGGACCTCTACGAAGGCGCCCCGGAGTGCGAGCCGCCCGAGGGTCTGGCCTATGAGGACATGGACCCCCATTCCCAGCGCCTGATGGACGCCTGCGACTGGCGCGGGATGGAGATCACGCCCGACCACATCCGCCGCGCCCGCCGCGCCTATTTCGCCAATATCAGCTATATCGACGACAAGATCGGCGAGATCCTCGCGGTCCTGAAGGCGACCCGGCAAGAGGCGAACGTCGTCTTCCTCTCCGACCATGGCGAGATGCTGGGCGAGAAGGGCCTGTGGTTCAAGATGAACTTCTTCGAAAGCTCCGCCCGCGTCCCCCTGATGATCGCCGCGCCGGAACTGCCCGCCGGCCGTATCGACACGCCGGTCAGCACGATCGACCTCGCGCCCACCCTTGCGGCGCTGGCCGGGATCCTGATGGACGAGGTCGCCCCCTGGACCGAGGGCGTGAACCTGGTCCCCGTGGCCAAGGGCGCGCCGCGCGGCCCGGTGGCGATGGAATATGCCGCCGAGGGCACGATCACCCCCATGGTCGCCCTGCGCGACGGCGCCTGGAAATACATCCGCTGCCCCGCCGATCCCGAACTGCTCTTCGATCTGGCGAACGATCCGGGCGAGACGACGAACCTCGCCCGGGACCCGCGCGCGGCGCAGGTGCTCGACCATTTCCGCGCCCTGGCCGACACCCGCTGGGACCTCGCCGCCTATGACGCGCAGGTCCGCGAAAGCCAGGCCCGTCGCTGGGTGGTCTACGAGGCCTTGCGCAACGGCGCCTACTACCCCTGGGACCACCAGCCGCTCCGCGCCGCTTCGGAACGCTACATGCGCAACCACATGGACCTGAACGTGCTGGAAGAAAGCAAGCGCTTCCCAAGGGGAGAGTAGACCCCCGTCCTTAAGGCAAGGAACGGCGGGCCGGTCATCTGATCCAGCCAAGGCAGACAATCGGCTCGCGCCGCCAGCGTCCACTTGGTCCGCACGCAGCACTGCAGTCGCGCGCGGGACACGCCCGATCTTCGACCGCCACATCGACGCCGTGCAGGAACCAGGCTTCGCAACGGTGAGCGCGGACCCGCTTGGGACGACGCTCATCCCCTGCCCCTACGGCAGCGTGCTCTGCTATTCGGTCAGGACACCAACGCCTGCCCCAACGATTGCACCTTCCACGCAACGTCCGTCGACAAGAACCTCCCCGGCTGCGCAACCGATTGCGGCACCTACGACCGCCCGATCAAGGGTTGAATTCCCGACACAGGCAGAAAGACCGAATGTCGATGATGCCACTAGCAGGGCGACCAGTTTCCTCATGTTCTCTTCCCCTTCGCCGCTTTCGAACCAATTTGTGAAGCTAAACACAGACCTTCCACCCGCAACATGATCTGGGTCAAGCAGACCAAGGACGGCTGAGGCTCGATATGGTCACTGTTGTCGTTGTGACCGGAGGTCACCGCGCGTCCGCAAGCACCCGCTCGGCGCCCTTCCAGCCCATCAGCATGGCCGGCGCATTGGTGTTCCCGGCGATGATGTTCGGGAAGGCGCTGGCATCGATCACCCGCAGTCCGCCCACCCCATGCACCCGCAGCCCCGGATCCACCACGGACCCCGAGCCCTCCGGCCCCATCCGGCAGGTGCAGCTCGGGTGATAGACCGTCCCCGACCGCGCGCGGAAATCGGCGATCAGGTCCACGTCCGTCACCACCGCGGGCCCCGGCCGCAGCTCTTCCTTGATCAATCGCGCCAGCGCCGGCTGCGCCGCGATCCGGCGCAGGAACTTGACCGCGGCCAGCATCTCCTCGACGTCATTGTCAGTCGAAAACGCATTGGCGCTGATCGCCGGATGATCCTCGGCCCGCGCGGTCCGCAGCCGGATATGGCCCCGGCTGGTCGGACGGCAGTTCGACAGACCGATCGACATGCCCGACCACGGATCCGGCGTCAGCAGCGGGCGCTCCCCCTCACGCGGGATCAGGGTGGAAAAGGCCTGGAAATACAGCTGCATGTTCGGCCGATCCAGATCCGCCCTTGTGCGGAAGAACCCGCCACCATGGTTGATCGACCTGGCCAGCGGCCCGCCGCCGCCCAGGAAATACTGCAACCCGGCCCGCAGCTTGCCCCACCAGGGACGCAGCTCGTCGTTATAGGTCGGGACCTTCATCGTCCAGGTATAGTTCAGCCCCTGATGGTCGCTCAGATGGTCGCCCACGTTCGGGTTGTCCCGGATCACCGGGATGCCCAGGCCCTGCAAGAGCGCCCCCGGCCCGATGCCGGACAGCTGCAAGAGCTGTGGCGAGTTGATCGCGCCCCCCGACAGGATCACCTCGGCCCTCGCGCGCAGCACATGAGTCTCGCCGCCCTTGCGATATTCCACACCCGTGGCCCGGCCGTTCTCGATCACCACCCGGCTTGCGAGGGCCCCGGTGATCACGCGCAGATTGGGCCGCTTCATCGCCGGCCGCAGGAAAGCCCGGGCCGCGGAATTCCGCCGCGCCGCCTTGATCGTCATCTGATAGATGCCGGCACCTTCCTGCTCGGCACCGTTGAAGTCCGGGTTCTCTGCCAGCCCAGCCTGGGTGCAGGCCTCGACATAGGATGTCACCAGCGGATGCAGGCCCGTCTGGTTG
This sequence comes from Alphaproteobacteria bacterium, assembly GCA_046569765.1. Classification (GTDB taxonomy): domain Bacteria; phylum Pseudomonadota; class Alphaproteobacteria; order Rhodobacterales; family Rhodobacteraceae; genus Tabrizicola. The sequence goes on from JBKHWC010000079.1 coordinate 10,672, forward strand.
GCCGAGATGAACAGCGGTCCACCCTTGCCGCGGAAATCGTCCACGCCCGCCTCGTTATCCTCCATCGCCCGGTAGGCCCTCAGGCACTCCTCCCAGCCCCAGCCGGGGTTGACGCGCCCCCAATCCTCGTAATCCGCGCGATGCCCCCGGATCCAGACCATCGCGTTGATGCTGGAAGACCCGCCCAGGATCTTCCCCCGCGGCCAGTGGTCCCGCGCCCCCGCCAGCCCCGGATCGGGTTCGGTCTTGTACAGCCAGTTCACCGCCGGATCGTAGAACAGCTTGCCATAGCCCAGCGGCAGCTGGACAAAGAACCGCCGGTCCGTGCCCCCCGCTTCCAGCACCGTGACCTTGTGCCGGCCATTGGCCGTCAGCCGTTCCGCCAGCACGCAGCCCGCCGACCCCGCGCCCACGATGATGTAATCGGTCTCGTCCATCCCGGCCCCCGTCGCTCCGGCGGCCAACCTAAGCGCGCAGATTACGCCGGGATGGTCATTTCCCGACACCTGATGTCGCAGCCACCGCCCAGCCCTTTCACATTGGCGCAAATATCCCCGCCGGAGGCACGCCGAGGTCCCGTGCGCCCTTCGCGCGCGGGGCCGAGACAAAAGGACTTCGCGCCGCAAGGCGCTCAATTTCGCAACCTTCAGACCACCTCGAAGGTCGGGGCATAGTCGACCGGAAAGTTCACCGATCGGGCGATGAAGCAGACCTCGTGGATGCGATGATGGATCGCCTCGGCGGCGGCAAGGTCCGTGCCCGCCTTGACCACCACATGCGGCCGCAGCGTCACCTTCACGAACCGCCCCGCCCCGCCGCGCCCGACCTCGCCCACGCCCAAAGGCGCGTCCGAGTACGAGGTCACCACGATCCCCGCATCACTGGCATAATGCAGATACCACAGCATGTGACAGGCCGAGAGCGCCGACAGAAGCAGGTCCTCCGGGTTCATCTTTCCCGGATCGCCGCCCAGCAGCGGGTCGTTCGAGCAATGGACCACCGCCTTGCCCGGCACCGCGATGTCCCAGGTCCGGTCATAGGCGCGGTAATGCGCCGTCCCCTCGCCCCGGTTGCCGGTCCACAGGATCCGGGTGGTATAGTCGTGATTGGGCATCGGTCGCCTCCCTTGCCATGCGTGCCAGGCTAGACCGCAACAGGCCAGGGGGCCAGCCCGGAACGAACGGGAAACATGACCTTGGCAAAGCCGCCCTGACATGACATGCAAGCCGCCCCACCTTCAGGAGACCCACCATGCCCACTGGACATGTCTTCATCGGCACCAGCCTCGACGGTTTCATCTCGCGCAAGGATGGCAGCCTCGACTGGCTGATCCTGCCCGAACACAAGGATGAGGATCACGGCTACACCGCCTTCATCCAGAAGATCGACGCCATTGTCATGGGACGCGGCAGCTACGAAGCGGTGCTTGGCTTCGACGCCTGGCCCTATGAGAAGCCGGTTCTCGTCCTGTCAGGCCAGCTGGCCGGGACCGAGCCGCCCCAGGCCTTGCGCGGCAAGGTCAGCTTTGCCGATCTCACCCCCCGCGCCGCGATGGACCATCTGGGCCGCCAGGGAGCATCGCGGGTCTATGTGGATGGCGGGCAGATCGTGCAGGCCTTCCTGCGCGACGGTCTGATCGCCGACATGGTGATTTCCCGCGTGCCCGTGCTGATCGGCGAAGGGCGCAGCCTGTTCGGGCCGCTTCCCCGCGACGCGAAGTTCCGGCACGAACGGACGGTCACCTTCCCCTCCGGCCTCGTCCAGTCGCACTACAGCCTGCGACCCTAGCGCCCCTTCCAGACCGGATCGCGCTTTTCGGCAAAGGCCCGCGCGCCCTCCAGCTGGTCCTCGCTGGAGTAAAGCCGGTCCACCGTCGGCATCTGCCGCTTGGTGATCCGGTTCAAGGCGTCCTGGAAGCGCATGTTCTCCGCCTCGCGCACCACTTCCTTGATCGCGGCATAGACCAGCGGCGGACCCGACTCCAGCAGCCGGGCAAGGTCCCAGGCCTTGGCCATCAGCTCCTCCGGCGCGCAGATTTCCTTGATCAGGCCCCAGCGGAAGGCCTCCTCGGCGTCGAACCAGCGGCCCGTCAGCAACAGGTCCATCGCCACATGATAGGGAATCCGCTTCGGCAGCTTGATGCTGGCCGCATCCGCCACCGTGCCCGACCTGATCTCGGGCAGGGCGAAGGTCGCGTTGGTGGAACACAGGATCAGGTCCGCCGACAGCGCGAGTTCCAGCCCCCCGCCGCAGCAGATGCCCTGCACCGCCGCAATCACCGGCTTGTTGAGGTTCGGCAGCTCCTGCAACCCGCCGAAACCGCCCACGCCATAATCGCCATCAACCGCATCGCCCTCGGCCGCCGCCTTCAGGTCCCAGCCGGGGCAGAAGAACTTCTCGCCGGCCGACCGCAGGATACAGACCCGCAAACTGTCGTCGTCCCGGAAATCCCGGAACACCAGCCCCATGATCCGGCTGGTCTGAAGGTCGATCGCATTGGCCTTTGGCCGGTCCAGAGTGACCTCCAGCACCGCCCCCTCGCGCCGGGTCTTGACCGGCCCCTCGGTCCGCATTTCCATCGCCATCACAGCCTCCTGACCAAAGCATCCACCGCCACGGCGCCCTGCTCGCGCACCATGACCGGATTGATCTCGATTTCCTCAAGGCTCTCGTCAGCCAGCATCAGCGCCCCAAGCCGGACCGCCATCGCCGCCACCGCGCCCATGTCCGCCTTCGGCCTCCCCCGATAGCCGTCCAGCAAGGGCCAGAGCCGCAGCCCCCTTGCCGCTTCCAGCACTTGCGCCTCGGTCACCGGCAGCACCAGCGTCACCGTATCCGCCAGCACCTCCGCCGTCACCCCACCCATGCCCAGCGTCAGGCTCACGCCATAAACCGGGTCACGCCGCAGGCCCAGCAGCACCTCGGCCACCGCACCCGTCACCATTTCCTCGACCAGATAGCCACTCGCCCCCGGCATCTCGGTCTGCCCCTCCAGCGATGTCAGCCCCAGCCGCACCGCCCCCGCCTCGGTCTTGTGCGCAAAGCCCAGCCCCTTCAGGGCGTAGGGTGCGCTAAAGCGCACCTTCCCCGCGACTTCGGCCAGCGTGGCCCCGGACACGGACCCCGGCACCGCCACCCCCGCAGATGCCAGCAGCGCCTTCCCCTCCGCCTCGGTCAGCATCCGGGCCTCCCTCGGCGGCAAAGCCGGAACCGGCCGCCACCCTGCCACGCCCGCCGGAGTCTGCGCCGCGCGGATCGCCGCCAGAGCCGTCTCCAGCCCCAGCAGCGCGCAGACTCCTTCCTCCATCATCGCCTGCACCCGGCCCTCGCCGAAGTTCTCGGCCATCGAGGCCACCGGGAACGCGGGTCTTCCCACCGCCTTCTGCGCCTCGATGATCGCGCGGAACGCCGGGTCATAGCCCGACGGATCGCAGCGATCCGCCCGGGGCGCGTCGATGATGTAGATGCCCGCGTCATAGGCCTCCAGCATCGCGCTGAAGACTTCCGTGGTCTTCGGTCCGTCGCCCCAGATGAAGGTGTGATAATCCAACGGGTTGGAAATCGTCGGGATCTCGCCCAGCACGGCAAACAGCCGGTCGTGCGTGGGCTGCGGCACCGGCGGGAACTCCAGCCCGAAGGGCGCGGCAAGGTCCGCGACCAGCCCCGCCTCGCCGCCCGAACAGGACAGCGAACACAGCCGCGCGCCAATCTGAGGCCCGTGGACATGGAAGATCTTCAGCGTCTCGATCAGCTCCGAGGGCGTGTTCACCTCTGCCACACCGATCTGCCGCAGGAAGGCCGACGACGCCGCCCCCCCGCCCGCCAGCGAGGCGGTATGCGAGGCCGCCGCCGTCCGCGACAGCTCGGTCTTGCCCGACTTGATGGCGACGACGCCCTTACCCATCGCCCGCGCCTTCTCGGCCAGGGCGGCAAAGGCCGGGGCATCGTCGATCCCCTCGATATACAGACCTACCGCCGTGACGCGCGGGTCCTCCAGCAGCGCCCCGGTCAGCTCGGCCAGCCCGACGACGGCGGCATTGCCCAGACAGGCGACATAGGCGACCGGCAGGCCCCGCTGCTGCATCCCCAGATTGATGACGATATTCGACGACTGGCTGACCAGCGCCACGCCCTTCTCCACCCGCACCCCGCCATGCTGGTCGGGCCAGAGGAGCGCGCCATCGAGGTAATTGATCACCCCATAGCAGTTGGGCCCGAGGATCGGCATGTCCCCTGCCGCCGCGACCAACTTGTCCTGAAGGTCAGGCTCGCCCGCCTCGGTCCAGCCCGACGCGAAACAGATCGCGCCCCCCGCCCCCATCGCGGCGAGTTCGGCCACCACGTCAATGGTGGCGAAGCGGTTCACTCCGATGAAGGTCGCGTCGGGGGCGTCCGGCAGATCGGCAAGACTCGGATAGGCCTTGAGGCCCCCAATCTGCTCCTTGGTCGGATGCACCGGCCAGACCGGCCCCTCAAAGCCCATCTTGCGGCACTGCTCGATCACGTTGAGCCCCCAGCCAGCCCCCAGAACGGCAATGTGGCGCGGGCGCAGAAGGCGGTCGAGACGGCTCATGCCCGGCCTCGCCCTGCTGCATCGACGCGGGGGGGGGGGG
>JBKHWC010000080.1:0-15227 GCA_046569765.1 Alphaproteobacteria bacterium
GGGCACAAGCCCCTGCGCCTCGGCCTCGGCCAGTTCGGCCTTCAGTTCCGCGATCGCCAGATCCAGCTCGGCCCGCTGCGCCTCCATCTCGGCCAGGCGCTTCACGGCCAGTTCAAAGGCCTTTTGCCTCTGGGCCGAGACGCCGCCCTCGCGGTCGTAGAGGTCCAGCGTCTGGCGGATATCCTCCAGGCTGAAGCCGAAGCGCTTGCCGCGCAGGATCAGCGCCAGCCGCGCCCGATCGCGCCGGGTGAACAGGCGGCGGGCGCCCTGACGGATCGGGTTCAGAAGCTCCTTCGCCTCGTAGAAGCGCAGGGTCCGAGGGGTCACGTCATAGGCGTCGCACATCTGGCGGATCGTCATCAGATCGGTCTTGGCATCTTGGGTCATGGCATCACGTCACACGGGAGCATCTGACAGGCAGATGCGAACCCTTCGTAAAGAATACCAGACAGGTTGACGTTAACGTCAGCGTAACGTCACGTCATTCCGCGCGCTGACGTGAAGTCAGGTGGTCAGCGCCCGCAGCCGGGCGATCTGATCGGCGCCCAGGCGGTAATGTCCCGTGATCGGATAGGCGAAAAGGATGTCCTCCTCTCGCGCCCCCGCGCCGATATTGTGCAGGATCAGGGGCGTGCCGTCCGCGGTGCGGCGGTCCGAGACGATTCCGATATGCGGCAACCCGCCGGGCAGGGTCCAGGTGACGATATCGCCGGGCAGCCAGGCGGTCGGCGCGTCCTCCAGCGGCAGCTCGGCCCCGACGCGGGCAAGTAGCACCTGCAGGTTCGGCACCCGGCGATGGTCGATGTTGCGATCGGGACGCGACAGCCCCCAAAGCGCCGGATAGGCGGCGAACTCGGCCTTCATGTCCCGGTTGACCGCCAGTTGCAGGTCGATCCCCCAGCCGTCCCGCAGCGCACGGATCACGACATCGGTGCATACCCCCCGGTCGCGCGGCAGGTCGCCGCCCGGAAACTCCAGCGCGACATAGGCCGGGTCATAGGTCACCGTCACGCCCACCTGCTCACGCGCGGCCTCGGTCAGGCGCGAGGGTTCCGAGGCGGCGGCCAGGGCCGGGCCGGACAGAAGCGACAGGATCAGGACAAGGTTGCGCATGGCGAAATCATGCCTGCCGACCCTTGTAAAATCGAGTGCGGAATTCCTGCGGCAGGCTAGGGCTGGCACCTTTCCGCCGGGGCCGGTAAGAACCGCGTGATGGCGATCACCCTGACCTCTCTGGCCGATCTGGCGACGCACGGCTTCGATGACATCATCGACGTCCGCGCCCCTGCGGAATATGCCGAGGACCACCTGCCCGGCGCGATCTCGCTGCCGGTGCTGGACGATGAGGAACGCGCCCGCGTCGGGACGATCTACAAGCAGGTCTCGCCCTTCACCGCCCGCAAGGTCGGCGCGGCGCTGGTGGCGAAGAACGCGGCGGCGCATCTGCAGGGACCGCTGGCCGACAAGCCGGGCGGCTGGCGTCCGCTGGTCTATTGCTGGCGCGGCGGGCAACGATCCGGTTCCTTCGCCACGATCCTGTCCCAGATCGGCTGGCGGGTGGAAACCCTGGTCGGCGGCTACAAGACCTGGCGCGGGCTGGTGGTGCAGGCGGTCTACGACACGCCAGTCGCCGCGCCCGTGGTCGTGCTGGACGGCAATACCGGATCCGCCAAGACCGAGATCCTGAACCTGCTCCCCGGCTTCGGCGTGCAGGTGATCGACCTTGAGGGCCTTGCGAACCATCGCGGCTCGCTGTTCGGCAATCTTGGCCCGCAGCCCTCACAAAAGGCGTTCGAGGGGGCGCTGGCGCTGGCGCTCGCACGGCTGGACCCGACGCGGCCGGTGGTGGTCGAGGCCGAAAGCTCCAAGATCGGCAATTGCCGGATCCCGCCTGAGCTGTGGAAGGCCATGGTCGTCGCCCCGCGCGTGACGATCGCCGCGCCCCGTGCGGCCCGCGCCGACTATCTTGCCCGCGCCTATGCCGACCTGACAGCCGACCCGGCCCGGCTGACCGCGACCATCGACCTCCTGAAACCCCTCCACCCGCGCGAGGTGATCGAGGAGTGGCAGGCTCTGGGCGCGGCGGGCCAGTTCCAGGCCCTGGCCGACGGTCTGATGGAGCGCCATTACGACCCGCGCTACGGCAAGCACCGCGAGCGCATGGCCGCCCCGATGGCCGAGATCGCCGCCGACCGACTTGCCCCAGAGGACCTGCCCGCCATCGCCGAACGGCTGGCCCGCGCGATCCGCTAGACCACCACCAGCCGCGGCGCGCCCTCGGTCACCCGGCCGATCACCGCCGCCTCATGCCCCTGGTCCCGCAGCGCGGCAACCAGCGCCGCCGCCCGTTCCGAAGGAACCGCCGCCAGCAGCCCGCCGCAGGTCTGCGGATCGGTCAGCAGCGCCACCCTGTCATCGGCTGGTGCCGTCATCTGCCAACTCACCGCCGCCGCGTTCGCCGGTTGCAGAGACGACCCCTGCGCCGCCCGCGACAGCTCCAGCGCGCCGGGCATCAGCGGCACGTCCTCCAGTCGCAATTCCGCCGCCGTGCCCGAGGCGCGCAGCATCTCCAGCAGATGCCCGGCAAGGCCGAAGCCTGTCACATCCGTCATCGCCCCCGCCTCGCCTGCCAGCAAAGCCGCCGCATCGCCCTGCGCCCGCGACATGCGCGCGATGCAGTCCGCCCAGGCCTCGCCCAGCATCAGCCCCGGCACCCGCGCCAGGGCCATCTCGGCCGCCAGGATCACGCCCGAGCCGATGGCCTTCGTCAGCACCAAGGCATCCCCCGGACGCGCGCCGCCCTTGCCGATCACCCGGTCGGCCGTCCCGGTGATGGTGAAACCGATGGTCAGCTCGGCCCCTTCGGTGGAATGTCCCCCCACCACATCGGTCCCGAAGCGGCGGAAGGCGGCAGCGGCCTCTTCCATCACCTCGGCCAGCATCCGCGCCTGCAAGTCCGGCCCCAAGGGCGGCAGCGTGACCTGCGCCAGCGCGACTTGAGGCGCGGCCCCCATTGCCCAGATATCGCCCAAGGCGTGCAGCGCGGACAGCCGCGCCATCAGCCGGGCGTCAGGGGTGAAGGCGCGCAGATGGTCGGTGGTCAGCACCTGCCGCCCACCGCCCAGCGCGAGCACAGCCGCATCGTCGCCCGGGCCCGACAGGACCTCGGGCCGCTGCGGCTGGGGCAGGCTGCCCAGCGCATCCGCCAGCGTCCCCGGCCCCAGCTTCGCCCCGCAGCCCCCGCACAGCGGCCGCTGCGCCAGATGCTGCGCCAGCCCCTTGGTCGCCACGGTCGGAACCGCCGGCCGCGCCATGCCAGGCAGGTCCGAGAGCCGCTCCATGAACTCCCTGTCGATCCGGTCCTTCAGCCGCCACAGCCGGGGTCCCGAAACCGCCAGCCCCCATTTGTCCGCCACCGCCGCCTTGCCGCCCAGCGCCACCAGCTTCAGGTAATCCCGCTGCGGCCGGAAGGGGCGCAGCGCCTGACCCGTCAGCGCCGCGCGCAGGTTCGCATGCAGCACCGGCGCTGCCCGCACCGCAAAGACCCCGGCCTTCGGTCGCGCCGCGCCCTCGACCGTGGCGCAATCCCCGGCGGCAAAGACCAGGGGGTCCGAGGTGCGCAACATCGCATCCGTGACCAGGAACCCGCGTTCCTGCCGCAGCCCCAGCCCGGCCAGCCAGCCCTGCGGACGCGCGCCCGCGACCGTCAGGGTGAAATCCGAGCCGATCTCCTCGCCCCCCGCCAGCAGGACCGAAGCCGGGCGGATCGCCTCGACCTCCACCCCGGTCCGCAAGCTCACCCCTTCGGCCTGAAGTCGCGCCAGCACCTTCCGCCGCGCCGCCGCGCCCAGCCCCGGCAGCAGCGAGGTCGCCCGGTCGATCAGCGTGACCTGCGGCTTTGCCCCGGCACTGCGCAGCCGGTGGACTGTGGCCAGCGCCAGTTCCACGCCGCCCAGTCCCGCGCCCAGGATCACGACCCGGGGAAAGGCCAGGCCACGGGTGACAAAGGCCTCCCAGGCCGCGGCATAGGCAGCCAGCGGCTTGGCTGCGACCGCGTGTTCCGCCCCCGGCAAGTCCGGCAGGTCCGAGGTGATGCCGACGTCGACCGAACAGAGGTCATAGGGCAACGGTCCCCGCCCCTCCAGAAGGACGGTCCGCGCCTCGCGATCCAGCCCCGTCGCACGGTCCAGGATCAGCCGCGCCCCGGCGAACCGTGCCAGCCTGACAAGGTCTATCATCAGCTCGTCGCGCCGGTAATGCCCCGCGATCAGTCCCGGCAGCATCCCGGTATAGGGCGCCACCGGATCGGGATTGATCACCGTCAGCCGCGTGCCCGGCAGGGGGTCCATCGCCCACATCCGCAGCACCAGCGCATGGGCATGGCCGCCGCCAATCAGGACAAGGTCGCGCAACGGGGGATAAGAGGATGGCGTCATGCGCAACCCCTAGCCACAGCACGCCCGCCTTTCAACGTGCAAACCTGTCGCAACGCCGTCGTCGGCAGGTGTCGGCAATGGTCAAGGCCCGGGCGACGTGCTACCCATTGCAGCATGAAACCATTGCCTTCCAAGGACGAGATCCGCCAGTGGATCGCTGAAAACCCCGGCCTCTCGGCCAAGCGCGACATTGCCAAGGCCTTCGGGATCAAGGGCGATGCCCGGATCGAGCTGAAGCGCCTTCTGCGCGAGCTGGAGGAGGAGGGCGGGATCGAGAAATCCGCCCGCCGCTTCCGCGAGCCCGGCGTGCTGCCCCCGGTCGCCGTGCTGCAAGTCCTGCCGCCCGACGCGAACGGCGACCTCTATGCGAAACCGCTGGAGGAAGGGGTGGACGAGACGCCCCGCATCCTGGTGATCCCGAAGAAGGGCGACCCGGCGCTTGGCGCGGGGGACCGCATCCTTGCGCGGTTGGCGAAGGTGGACCTCGACGACTACGTCTATGAGGCGCGGCTGATCCGGCGGCTGGGCTCGAACCCGCGCAAGGTGCTGGGGGTGTTCCGCCTGGGGTCCCAAGGCGGGCGCATCATTCCGATCGAGAAGGGCGACGACAAGGAATGGCGCGTCGCCGCCGACATGGCGATGGGCGCCAAGGACGGAGAGCTGGTCGAGGCCGAGGCGGTCGGTGGCCGCAAGCTGGGCCTGCCCGCGGCTCGGGTCGTGGCGCGGCTGGGCGACCCGGCCGGCCCCCGCGCCGCCAGCCTCATCGCCATCCATCAGCACGGCATCCCCGACACCTTCCCCGACGCGGTGATCGCCGAGGCCGACCGGGCCGAACCCGTGGGCCTTGTGGGACGCGAGGATCTGCGCGACCTCCCCCTTGTCACCATCGACCCGGTCGACGCTCGCGACCGCGACGATGCGGTCTATGCCGAGGCCGACACCGACCTTGGCAACATCGGCGGCTTTATCGTCTGGGTCGCCATTGCCGACGTCGCGCATTATGTGACCCCCGGCAGCGCCCTGGACCGCGAGGCACGCAAGCGCGGCAACTCCACCTATTTCCCCGACCGCGTGGTCCCGATGCTGCCCGATATCCTCTCGGGCGACCTGTGTTCCTTGCACGAAGGCGTGGACCGCGCCTGCCTGGCGGTGCGGATGGTCATCGACGCGGGCGGGCACAAGCGCAGCCATCGCTTCGCGCGGGGGCTGATGCGGTCGAAGGGCTCGCTCCACTACGCCCAGGTGCAGGCCGCCGTGGACGGGATGCCGGACGACAAGACCGCCCCGCTGGTGGACCCTGTCCTGAAACCGCTCTACGGCGCCTATGCCGCCCTGAAACGCGCCCGCGAACACCGCCAGCCCCTCGACCTCGAACTGCCCGAACGCAAGATCGAACTGGACGCCGAGGGCCGCGTGACCTCGGTCGCCTTCAAGGAACGGCTCGAGGCGCACAAGCTGATCGAGGAAATGATGATCCTCGCCAACGTCGCCGCAGCCGAGGAACTGATCCGGCTGAAGCATCCGCTGCTGTTCCGGGTGCACGAGGAACCCTCGCCCCTCAAGCTGGAGGGCCTGCGCGAGGTCGCCGAAAGCGCCGGAATGACGCTGGCCAAGGGGCAGGTCCTGCAGACCAGGCACCTGAACCGCCTCCTCGCCCAGGCCGAGGGGACCGAGTTCGACGAACTGATCAACCTCTCGACCCTGCGGTCGATGACCCAGGCCTATTACCACCCGGAAAACTACGGCCACTTCGGCCTCGCCCTGCAGAACTACGCCCATTTCACCAGCCCGATCCGGCGCTATTCCGACTTGATCGTGCACCGGGCGCTGATCTCGGCCCACGGCTGGGGCAAGGACGGGTTGTCCAAATGGGACGAGGAAAACCTGGAAGAAACCGGCAAGCTGATCTCCGAGGCCGAACGGCGCAGCATGGCGGCCGAGCGGGATACCACGGACCGCTACCTGGCGGCCTATCTGGCCGACCGGGTGGGGGCAGAGTTCGCAGGCCGGATCTCGGGCGTGCAGCGCTTCGGGGTCTTTGTCCGGCTGGACGAGACGGGGGCGGATGGCCTTATCCCGGTGCGGGCGCTGGGGCGGGAGTATTTCCACTATGACGAGGGCAGCCAGACCCTGATGGGCGCCGAGACGGGCCTGACGCTGGGGATCGGGCAGAAGGTCATGGTGCGGCTCGCCGAGGCGGTGCCGGTGACGGGCGGGTTGATCCTGGACCTCTTGTCGGTCGAGGGCGCGACGCTGCGGCCGCCGCGCCGGAAGGGGGGCAAGTACAGCCCCCGCAAACCCGCGCAGGCGGCGGCGAAACGGCGGCTGGTGCGCAAACGTCGATGAGGGGCGGAGCAAATCTTTTCGAAAAGATTTGCAGAATCCTTCGAAGGATTTTGGTCGTGTCCGTGATTGGCGGCACGCTTTCCGTGAGCGCGGTGCAGGCGCAGACGATCCTGCCCGATCCGGTGACAGGGGTAGAGGCAAAAATGGGCACTCAGGCCGGGCTCGACGCCTGGATTCAGGACTTCCGTCCCCGCGCCCTTGCGGCGGGCATCCCGGCCGCGACCTTCGACGCGGCGCTGCGCGGGGTGGAGTTCGATCCCAAGGTCGTCGAACGCGACCGCAACCAGAACGAGTTCACCAAGACGATCTGGGACTACCTCGACACCGCCGTCTCCGAGGACCGGGTGGCCCTTGGCCTGCAGGCCATCGACCGGCACCGCGCGCTGCTCGACCGGATTCAGGCGGAATATGGCGTCGAGGCTGAGGTCATCGCCGCCGTCTGGGGCCTGGAAAGTGCCTATGGCACCTATCGCGGCGATCTCCCGGTCCTGGGTTCGCTGGCAACGCTCGCCTATGACGGCCGCCGCGCCGCCTTTTTCGAAGCCGAGCTGATCGCCGCGCTCAGGATCGTCGACGGCGGCCATGTGGACCGCTTCGCCGGCTCCTGGGCCGGGGCCTCGGGACATACCCAGTTCATGCCCTCCAGCTGGGAGAAGTTCGCGGTCGATTTCGACGGCGACGGCAAGCGCAACCTCTGGGGCGAGGATCCTGCCGATGCGTTGGCCTCGACCGCCAACTACCTGCGCCACTGGGGCTGGACGACGGGCCAGCCCTGGGGGATCGAAGTACGGCTTCCCGAAGGCTTCGACTATGACCAGACCACCGAACGCGTGGTCAAGCCGGTCGCGGACTGGCGGGCGCTGGGCGTCCGCACCGTTTTCGGCGCCGACCTGCCCGACCACGGGCCGGGCTCGATCCTCCTGCCCGGCGGCCACCGGGGCGCGGCCTTCCTGATCTGGCCGAATTTCCAGGTGATCGAGAAATACAACACCGCCGACGCCTATGTCGTGGCCATCGGCAGCCTCTCCGACCGCTTGAAGGGCGGCCCGCCGATCCAGTCCTCCTGGCCGCGCGACCTGCGCGCCCTGACCCTGGACGAGCGCAAGGAGCTGCAGGACCGGCTGACCCAGGCCGGTTTCGATTCGGGCGGGGTGGACGGGCGCATGGGCCCGAAGACGGTCGCGGCGGTCAAGGCCTTCCAGAAAGCGCGCGGCCTGGTACCCGACGGCTATCCCAGCCTTCAGGTGCTCGACCACCTGCGCTGAGCAAAACCCCTTTCATACTGGCGTAAATATCCTCCGGGGGTCTGGGGGTGGAAAACCCCCAGCCTCCGAGCCGTTGCGCGCCCTTCGCGCGCACAAGGCGAGACAAAAGGCTTGCGCCGCAAGGCGCTCCTTTCAACAGTCCTCCCACCCTGCGAAGCACTGGCCTGCCAGGCGCGCCCGTGGCACAATGTTCTTCCTTTGTTCCAATCGAATCGCCCGCTGCCATGCCCTTCGTCGAGCTCTCCGCGCTCACGAATTTCACCTTCCTCACCGGGGCCTCCCACCCCGAGGAGATGATTCTGCGCGCCTCGGAAATGGGGATGCCCGCGCTGGCCGTGGCCGATGTGAACTCGGTCGCCGGGATCGTCCGGGCGCATACCAAGGCGCGCGAGATCGCGCGGGACGGCGGCCCGCAGATCCGGCTGATCCCCGCCGCGCGCATCATCCTGGCGGACGGGTTCCAGCTCACCTGCCTGCCGCGCGACCGCGCGGCCTGGGGGCGGCTCTGCCGGATGCTCAGCCTGGGCCAGCTCCGCGCCGCAAAGGGGGAGTGCCGGCTCGAACTCGCCGATCTCCTCGCCTGGGGCGAAGGGCTGGAGATGCTGGTCCTGCCCCCCGACCAGCGCCTGACCCTGGCCGAAGCCCCCCCCGCCCCGATGGGCGACCCGGCGCGCTGGCAGGCCCATGTCCGCAAACTGGCCGCGCGGTTCCCCAGCCAGATCAGCCTTGGCATGGCTCCGCGCTACGACGGCCAGGACCCGGCGCGTTTCGCCCGGCTGGCCGCGCTGGCATCTGAACTGAAGATCCCCCCTGTCGCCACCGCCCTGCCCTTCCTGCACCACGGCGCGCGGCGGCGGCTGGCCGATGTGCTGACCTCGATCCGCCTCGGCCTCACCGTCGACCGCCTTGGCCGCCGGGCGCTGCCGAACAACGAAGGCCGCCTGCGGTCCGAGGCCGAGATGCTGCGCCTCTTCCGCGGCCACGAACCCGCCGTCCACCGTGCCGGAGAGATCGCCGCCCGCGCCGCCTTCTCGCTGGACGAGTTGCAGTATGAATACCCGTCCGAAGTCGCGGACGGCGAAAGCGCGGCGCAAAGGTTGGCCCGGCTGGCCTGGGCCGGGCTCGACTGGCGCTATCCCGAGGGACCGCCAGACCGGGTACGCGCCCAGATGACCCACGAACTCGCCCTGATCGCCAAGCTGCGGTACGAGCCCTATTTCCTCACCGTCCACGACATCGTGGCCTTCGCCCGGTCCCGCAACATCCTCTGCCAGGGCCGCGGCTCGGCCGCGAACAGCGTGGTCTGCTATGCCCTCGGCGTGACCTCGGTCAGTCCCGAAATCGGGACCATGGTCTTCGAACGCTTCATCTCCGAGGCGCGGAACGAGCCGCCGGATATCGACGTCGATTTCGAACACGAACGCCGGGAAGAGGTAATCCAGCATATCTACGCCCGCTACGGCCGCCACCGCGCCGGCCTTTGCGCGACGGTGATCCACTACCGCGGCAAACGCGCCGTGCGCGAGGTAGGCCGCGCGATGGGCCTGACGCAGGACAGTCTGGCCGCCATGTCCAGCCAGATCTGGGGCTGGGGCGGGCCGGGGGCGATCACCGACCAGCGGCTGGCCGAGATCGGCCTCGACCCCCGCGACCGCCGCCTGCGCCAGACCCTGCGCCTCATCGACGAAATCCAGGGCTTTCCCCGGCATCTCTCGCAACATGTCGGCGGCTTCATCATCACCGAAGGTCGGCTTGACGAACTCTGTCCGGTCGAAAACGCGACGATGGAGGATCGGACGATCATCCCCTGGGACAAGGACGACATCGACAGCCTCAAGATCCTGAAGGTCGACATCCTGGCGCTGGGGATGCTGTCCTGCCTGCGCAAGGCCTTCGACCTGATCCAGACCCACCACCAGCAGCGCTTCACCCTGGCCACCCTCCCGCCCGAGGACCCGGAGACCTACCGGATGCTCTGCCGGGCGGACTCCTTGGGCGTGTTCCAGGTGGAAAGCCGGGCGCAGATGAATTTCCTGCCCCGGATGCGGCCGCGCTGTTTCTATGATCTGGTGATCCAGGTGGCGATCATCCGCCCCGGCCCGATCCAGGGCGACATGGTGCATCCCTTCCTGCGCCGCCGGAACGGACAGGAACAGGTCAGCTTCCCCTCGGACGCCTTGGGGAAGGTGCTGGCCAAGACGCTGGGCGTGCCGCTCTTCCAGGAACAGGCGATGCAGATCGCCATCGTCGGCGCGGGCTTCACGCCGGACGAGGCCGACCGCCTGCGCCGCTCGCTGGCGACGTTCAAGAAGCACGGCAATGTCAGCGAGTTTCACGACCGCTTCATCTCGGGCATGCTGGCCAACGGCCATGACGAGGACTTCGCCCGCCGTTGCTTCGCCCAGATCGAGGGCTTCGGCAGCTACGGCTTCCCCGAAAGCCACGCCGCCAGCTTCGCGCTCCTGGTCTATGCCTCGGCCTGGATCAAGCGGCACCATCCCGGGATTTTCGCCTGCGCGCTTCTGAACGCGCAACCAATGGGCTTTTACGCCCCGGCGCAGATCGTGCGCGATGCGCGCGAACATGGGGTGACCGTCCTGCCACCCTGCATCCAGGCCAGCGATTGGGACAACCGGATGGAATGGCTGGCCCCGCCCAGAGGCGGTCCGGCCGAACTGGCGCTTCGGCTGGGGTTCCGCCAGATCAAGGGCGTCGCCGAGGAAGAGGGCCGCTGGATCGCCGCCGCGCGCGGCAACGGCTATCAGACGCTGGCCGACGTCCACCGCCGCGCCGGCGTCAGCCCCGCCACGCTCGCCCGCCTGGCCGAAGCCGATGCCTTCGCCGCCCTGGGCCTGTCGCGGCGCGAGGCGCTCTGGGCGGCCGAGGCGCTGGCCCCGGGGCCGGAACTGCCACTCTTCGCCACCGACATGGACGGCGAAGCCATTGCCGAACCCGAGGTTACCTTCCGCGACATGGCCCTGGGCGAGGCGGTGGTCGAGGATTACCTCTCCTACCGCCTGACGCTGCGGGCCCATCCGATGCAGCTTCTGCGCCCGCTCCTGGACGCGGCCTGAGAAGGAGTGCCGCCCTTGGGGGCATCGAGCCCCCAACGGCGGCGCTGCCGGGGACGACCGCCAGGCCGGAGCACGGGTTGCAAGGTCGGCAGCCTCCGGCGGGGATATTTGTGTAAAGATGAAAGGCGGATTTCATCTTTGCACAAATATCCCGGGGGTTTGGGGGCAGCGCCCCCATCAGCCGAGAAGGAGGCGAAGGCCGACGACGAGAGGAAAGGTCTTCGCGCGCCAGCGCTCTGCTCTGCAACCGCCGCCTACAAGGGCCGACGCATGTGGCGGTGCGGGATGCCGGCGTCCAGGAACTCTTCGCCTTCCACCGTGAAGCCAAGCTTCTCGTAAAAGCCCGTCGCATGGGATTGCGACCCGAGATAGGCCTCGCTCACCCCCGGCTGGCGCCGCAGTACCTCCAGCGCCGTACGGATCAGCGCCGCGCCAAGGCCGGTGCCCCGCGCCTCTGGCAGCACGCAAACCCGCCCGATCTTGCCCGTCGCGCCCTTCAGCAAAAGCCGCGCCGTCCCCATCGGACGGTCGTCCAGAAAGGCCAGCAGGTGCAGGGCGCTATCGTCCAGCCCGTCGACCTCATCGGCCTCGCTGACGCCCTGTTCCTGAATGAACACCACCCGGCGCAGGTGCTGGCAGGTGGCGATGTCGCGCGTCTCCTCGATGCGGATCATGCGAAATAGTCCCGCAGGATCCGGCCATAGATCGCCTTCAGCTGGTGGATCTGCGCCACCTCCACCCTCTCGTCGACCTGGTGCATGGTCTTGCCGACCAGCCCGAATTCCACCACCGGGCAATGTTCCTTGACGAAACGCGCGTCCGAGGTCCCCCCGCTGGTCGAGGCCACCGGCTTGCGCCCCGTCTCGGCCTCCACTGCCCGCGCGACCAGATTGGACAGCTCGCCCGGCGGGGTCAGGAAAGCCTCGCCCGAGATCGAGATCCTCAGCGCGATCTCCACCCCCGTCGCCTCGGCCACCGCCTCGGCCTCGGACCGCAGCCACGAGGACAGCGTGTCGCCGGAATGCGTGTCGTTGAAGCGGATGTTGACCGTCGCCGTGGCGCGCGCCGGGATCACGTTGTTGGCCGGGTTGCCGCAGTCGATCGTGGTGATCGCCAGCGTCGAGGGGTCGAAATGCGGCGTGCCGCGGTCCAGGGGTTCCGCCTCCAGCCGCGCGAGCAGGCGGACCATCGCGGTCAGCGGGTTCTTCGCCCGATGCGGATAGGCGCTGTGGCCCTGCACCCCGGTCGCGGTGATCTGCGCCGTCATCGACCCGCGGCGGCCGATCTTCATCATCTCGCCCATCTCGTTCGGGCAGGTGGGTTCGCCCACCAGGCAATGCGTCATCCGCTCGCCGTTGAAGGCCATCCAGTCCAGGATCGCCACCGTCCCGTCCTTGCCCTCGCCCTCTTCGTCGCCGGTGATCGCCAGGATCACCGCGCCATCGGGTGGCGTCAGCTTGACGAAATCCACCGCCGCCGCGACGAAGGCCGCGACGCCCGACTTCATGTCGCAGGCACCCCGACCATACATCACGCCAGCCTCGATCTCGGCCCCGAACGGGTCATGCGTCCAGGCCGAGGCATCGCCCACCGGCACCACATCGGTATGGCCGTTGAAGCCGAAGGCCCGGTTCGCCCCGGCCTTGCCCCAGCGGGCATAAAGGTTGGCGATGTCGCCCCGGTCGACGCGGGTGCAGGTGAACCCTGCCTCCCTCAGCACCTCGGCCAGAAGCGGTATGGCCCCGCCGTCCTCTGGCGTGACCGAGCGGCAGCGGATCAGCCGGGCGGTCAGGTCGACGGGATCAAGCAGAGCGGTCATCGGGTCACTTCGGCAAGGGGCATGGGCCCCCTTGCTACCCGCTCCGGTCTACAACCTCAAGGCGCGGCATTGGCTCCTCCCACGGCTTCGCCGGCTCGTCGCGGGACCTGCGACGCGTCGTCGAAGACCATCGAGGAGCCGCCCCCTCAGTCGAAGAATGGCGTCATCTGCGCCACGATCACCGAATTCTCGTCCAGCGCCCGCTGCATCAGCGCCTGTTCCTCGGGATCGATCTCGTCGCCCGCCTTCAGCCGCTCGTCCAGCGTTCCGTGGCCGGTGACCTCCAGCGGCGCCAGGTCGGCCTCCTTCAGGATCGCCACCGTCTCGCGCACCGCCTCGGCCTCGTCCACGCCGCTGGCATAGATCACCAGCCCCGCACCCGTGGCCTTGTCAGGCAGCCCGTCGCCCGCCTTGCGGCCGACCTCGACCACCAGGGTATAGACCTGCTGCGGGCGCTTGGGCTTCTCCGCGCTGTCGGTCATGTCAGTCCCGCAGCAATTCGTTGATCGAGGTCTTGGATCGGGTCTGCGCGTCCACCTTCTTCACGATCACCGCGCAATAGAGATTGATCCCGCCCTTCGACGGCATCGACCCCGCGACGACGACCGAGCCCGCCGGCACCTCGCCATACATGACCTCACCCGTCTCGCGGTCGACGATCTTGGTCGACTTGCCGATGAAAACCCCCATCCCCAGGACGCTGCCCTCGCGGATGATGCAACCCTCGACCACCTCGGACCGGGCGCCGATGAAGCAGTTGTCCTCGATGATCGTGGGGCCCGCCTGCATCGGCTCCAGCACGCCGCCGATCCCGACGCCGCCCGACAGGTGCACATTCTTGCCGATCTGCGCGCAAGAGCCCACCGTAGCCCAGGTGTCGACCATCGTACCCTCGTCGACATAGGCGCCCAGGTTCACGAAGCTGGGCATCAGCACCACGCCCCTGGCGATATAGGCCGACCGGCGCACGATGCAGTTCGGCACCGCACGGAATCCGGCCTGGCGCCACTCCAGGTCACCCCAACCGGCGAATTTCGAATCCACCTTGTCCCACCAGGACCCGCCCTGCGGCCCGCCCGACTGCTGCGCCATGTCCCTCAGGCGGAAGCCCAGAAGCACGGTCTTCTTCGCCCACTGGTTCACATGCCAGTCATTGCCGCGCTTTTCCGCCACCCGCAACGTGCCCGCATCCAGCGCGGCCAGCGTCGCCTCGATCGCGTTGCGCGTATCGCCCTTCGTGGCCGGGGTGATCGTGTCCCGCGCCTCCCAGGCGGCTTCGATGGCGGCTTCCAGTGCGGCGTAGGACATCGGAATTCCCTTTTGATTGGTCATGGGCCAGCCGACCCTATAAGG
This sequence comes from Alphaproteobacteria bacterium, assembly GCA_046569765.1. Lineage (GTDB taxonomy): Bacteria > Pseudomonadota > Alphaproteobacteria > Rhodobacterales > Rhodobacteraceae > Tabrizicola. The sequence goes on from JBKHWC010000080.1 coordinate 14,294, forward strand.
CTGAACCTCACACCACGCAATCTCGAGTGCCCGCATGAAAGACGAACCCCGCAGCCATCCGTTCCGCGACAGCATCGAGGACATCGCGGCCACCAAGCGGATCCCGGACACGCCGCAGACCCGGGCCCCGGCCTACCGGCTGGCCTTCGCCGACCGCGATTTCCTCTTGCGGGACGAGCTGCGCCCGGTCCGGCTGCAGCTGGAGCTTCTGAAGCCGCAGCTCATCATGGACGAACGCGGGATCGAGTCGACCGTTGTGATGTTCGGCGGCGCCCGCATCCCCGCGCCCGAGAACCGCGAACATGCCCGGACCCAGACCCTCGCCGACCTGTCGCATTACTATGACGAGGCGCGGCGCTTCGCGCAGCGGATGACCGAACGCAGCCTGGCCACCTATGGCCGGGAATGGGTCATCGCCACCGGCGGCGGCCCCGGCGTGATGGAGGCCGGCAACCGCGGCGCGGACGAGGCCGGGGGGCAGTCGATCGGCTTGAACATCGTCCTGCCGCACGAACAGGCGCCGAACGCCTACGTCACCCCCGACCTCGCCTTCAACTTCCACTACTTCGCCATCCGCAAGATGCATTTCCTGATGCGCGCCCGCGCCATCGTGGTCTTCCCCGGCGGCTTCGGCACGATGGACGAGCTGTTCGAAAGCCTGACTCTGATCCAGACCGGCCGGATGAAGCGGATTCCCTTCCTTCTCTTCGGCCGCGACTGGTGGGAGAAGGTGGTGAACTGGGGCCATCTGGCCGAGGCCGGGGTGATCAGCCCCGAAGACCTCAAGCTGTTCGCGATTGTCGAGACAGCGGAAGAGGCGGTCTCGGTGATCGACGGCTGGCAGGTCCCCGCCGAGGCGTAGGATGGGCGATATCGCCCGCCTACTCTTGCGCCAGGCCCGGGCGGCGTCGCTCAGCCGGCCGCCCGGATCAGC
>JBKHWC010000081.1:0-14674 GCA_046569765.1 Alphaproteobacteria bacterium
CATGGCTCGCCCACTTACGCCTTCGACGCGGCCAATGGCGTGATGCGCTGCGGGCAGGCGGTGGTGAAGGAGGTGGAGGGCGACTACCACCCGGACGTGAAGCTGGGCGAGCAATGAAGACCAATCCGGGACGGTTCTTCGAGGATTACACCTTGGGCGAGGTGATCCGGCATTCGGTGCCGCGGACCGTGGGTCTGGGCGAGCGGGCGCTTTACCATGCGCTCTACCCGGCGCGGGGGGCTTTGTATTCGTCGGACGAGTTCGCGAAGGGCGTGGGGCTGAAAGCCTCGCCGCTGGATGACCTGGTGGCTTTTCATACGGTGTTCGGGAAGACGGTGCCGGATATTTCCCTGAACGCGGTGGCAAACCTGGGCTATGCCGAGGGGCGCTGGCTGCGGCCGGTCTGGCCGGGGGATACCTTGCGGTCGGAGTCCGAGGTGATCGGGCTGAAGGAGACCTCCTCCGGCGCGACGGGGGTGGTCTGGGTGCGGACCAGGGGCATGAACCAGCGCGGGGACGTTGTGCTGGAGTATGTCCGCTGGGTCATGGTGCGGAAGCGGCGGCGGGAGGTCGAGGTGCCGGTGTCGGTGCCGGACCTGGCGCCTGTGGTCGATGCGGGGGCGCTGGTGGTGCCTCCGGGGCTGGATTTCAGCGGCTATGACTTCGGGCTGGCGGGGGAGCCGCATCGCTGGGGCGACTATGTGGTGGGCGAGGTGATCGACCATGTCGATGCCGTGACGGTCGAGGAGGCCGAGCATATGCTTGCCACCCGGCTGTGGCAGAATACGGCCAAGGTGCATTTCGACGTCACGCAGCGCGAGGATGGGCGGCGGCTGATCTATGGCGGGCATGTGATCAGCCTGGCCCGTGCGCTGTCTTTCAATGGCCTCGCCAATGCGCAGATGATCGTCGCGCTGAACGCGGGGGCCCATGCGAACCCCTGTTTCGCCGGGGATACGGTCAGGGCCTGGTCCGAGGTGCTGGACAGGGCCGAGACCTCGGTCCCCTCGGTCGGGGCGCTGCGGCTGCGGCTGGTGGCGACGCGCGGCAAGGCAGGCGAGTTGCGCGGGCCGGACGGGAAATATCTGCCCGAGGTCCTGCTGGATCTGGATTACTGGGCGCTGCTGCCGATCTGAAGGTGGCGCCCGGTCCGGGCCATGCGACGTATAAGACAGCTTCTTTCAACCAGGGAGTCCACCATGAAAGCCATCCTTGTCGCGGGTCTTCTGTCGATCGTCCCAAGCCTTGCCCTGGCCGAGGGCTGTGCGCCGGAGGGCGGGACCACCGTCGCGAAGGTCGAGTCGATGAACCAGCTGATGCTGGATCTGGACATCGCGGGCTTCGTCGCCGCGATCAAGACCGAGATCGGCATCGATCTGGGGACCAGCCTGGACGGCCTGTCCTCGATCTACGGCGAGGGTTTCACGGGCTGCGCGACCATCGCGCAGCGCAGCGATCTGGGCGGGATGGTGCAGAACGTCGTGATGTTCGACGCCAAGGTCGGGCCATTGTTCACTTACTGGCTGGCGGTTCCGCAGGACGGGGGACACCGGGTGATCTCGTTCACGCTGGACACCGAGCTTGAGAAGGTGATGGCGAAGCTGAGATAGGCAGCGCTGCTGCCCGCCTGTGATCACGCGTCGAAAATTGGTGATCACAAACGTCGGATTTCTGGGGTTGGTAGCGAGAACATGCTGCAATCGCGGCATTCCGCGCGTGACATGGTGGAAATCCGCGCTATTGAAAGAAGCAATAATCGAAGCCACCAGGCCCGGCGGAACCGGGTTCCGGGACAGCGACGAAGGGAACCGCAATGGCTGCACCGAAGCGGGTCGAACGGCCCCTCTCCCCGTTCATGATCGGGCCCTACTACCGGCCGCAGATGACCTCGATCACCTCGATCCTGACGCGGATCACCGGCAACGGGCTGATCGTCGGCGCGCTGCTGGCGGTGTGGTGGCTGCTCGCCGCCGCGACCTCGGAAGAGTATTTCGCGGTGGCCAATGCGGTCGCGACCAGCTGGTTCGGCGATCTGGTGTTCACGCTGTCGCTCTGGGCGGTGTGGTATCACTATCTGGCCGGCATCCGGCACCTGATCTTCGATGCGGGCAAGGGGCTGGACATCCCGACGGCGGAGAAGCTGGGCTGGGCCTGCATCATCGGTTCGGTCGTGCTGACCGTGATCACCATCCTTCTGGTTCAGTGAGGGTCGACATGCGTTATCTGACCGCACGCAAGCGCGCCGAGTTCCGGGGTTCGGCGCGTCACGGGACCGAGCATCACTGGTCGATGACGGTCTCGGCCGTCGGCCTGGCCCTGTTGGTTCCGGTCTGGCTGTATGTCTTCGGCTCGGCCCTGGGCGGCACGCGGGAAGAGGTGCTGGCCACCTTCGCCCGGCCGTTCCCGGCGATCGTGACCGCGCTGCTGCTGGTCGTGGGGCTGCGGCATTTCGCAATGGGCGCGACCACGATGATCGAGGATTACGCCCGCGGCACCACGCGCAAGATGCTGATCATCGGCGTCGTCGCGCTGTCCTGGGCGATCGCCGCGACGGGCCTTTTCGCCCTGGTCCGCATCGCGCTTTGAAGGGAATGATGATGACTGCCTATCCTTATGAAGTGCATGACTATGACGTGGTCGTGGTGGGTGCAGGCGGCGCGGGTCTGCGCGCGACGCTGGGCATGGCCGAGCAGGGTCTGCGCACGGCCTGCGTGACCAAGGTCTTCCCCACGCGCAGCCATACGGTCGCCGCGCAGGGCGGCATTGCCGCCAGCCTGGGCAACATGGGCCCGGACAGCTGGCAGTGGCACATGTACGACACGGTGAAGGGCTCGGACTGGCTGGGCGACACCGATGCGATGGAATACCTGGCGCGCGAGGCCCCGAAGGCGGTCTACGAGCTGGAGCATTACGGGGTTCCCTTCTCCCGCACGGAAGAGGGCAAGATCTACCAGCGCCCCTTCGGCGGCCATACGACCGAGTTCGGCGAAGGCCCGCCGGTGCAGCGCACCTGTGCCGCGGCCGACCGGACCGGGCACGCGATCCTGCACACGCTTTATGGTCAAAGCCTGAAGAACAACGCGGAATTCTACATCGAATATTTCGCGCTGGACCTGATCATCACCGATGGCGCCTGCACCGGCGTGGTGGCCTGGAAGCTGGACGACGGCACGATCCATGTCTTCAACGCCAAGATGGTGGTGCTGGCGACGGGCGGCTATGGGCGGGCGTATTTCAGCGCCACCAGCGCGCATACCTGCACCGGGGACGGTGGCGGGATGGTGGCCCGCGCGGGCCTGCCGCTGCAGGACATGGAGTTCGTGCAGTTCCACCCGACCGGCATCTATGGCTCGGGCTGCCTGATCACCGAAGGCGCGCGGGGCGAGGGCGGGTATCTGACCAACGCCAACGGCGAGCGGTTCATGGAGCGGTATGCGCCGCACTACAAGGACCTGGCGCCGCGCGACTATGTCAGCCGCTGCATGACGCTGGAAATCCGCGAAGGCCGTGGCGTGGGCGCGAATGGCGACCATATCCACCTGCACCTGAACCACCTGCCGCGCGAGACTCTGGAGGCGCGGCTGCCGGGGATCACGGAAAGCGCCCGGATCTTCGCGGGCGTCGACCTGCACAAGGAGCCGATCCCGGTGCTGCCGACCGTACATTACAACATGGGCGGCATCCCGACGAACTATTGGGGCGAGGTGCTGAACCCGACCAAGGACAACCCCGATGCGGTGTTCCCGGGCCTGATGGCGGTGGGCGAGGCGGGTTGTGCCAGCGTCCACGGGGCGAACCGGCTGGGCTCGAACAGCCTGATCGACCTGGTGGTCTTCGGCCGGGCGGCGGCGATCCGCGCCGGGCAGGTGGTGGACCGGGGCGCAAGCGTTCCGGCGACGAACAAGGCCGAGGTCGACAAGGCGCTGGGCCGCTTCGACGACCTGCGCAACGCCAAGGGCGCGATCCCGACGGCCGAGCTGCGGCTGGAGATGCAGCGGACCATGCAGGCCGATGCGGCCGTCTTCCGCGCCGAGGAAACCCTGGCGGCGGGCGAGAAGAAGATGACGGCGATCGCGGGCAAGATGGGCGACCTCAAGGTCACCGACCGCTCCCTCGTCTGGAACAGCGACCTGATGGAGACGCTGGAGCTGACGAACCTGATGCCGAACGCGCTGGCGACGATCTATGGCGCCCATGCCCGGACCGAAAGCCGTGGCGCCCACGCGCATGAGGACCACCCGCACCGCGACGACGTGAACTGGCGCAAGCACTCGCTGGCCTGGGTGGACGGGGCGAAGGTGACGCTGGACTATCGTCCGGTCCACGCCGACCCGCTGACCACCGAGGCCGAGGGCGGCATCCCGCTGAAGAAGATCGCCCCGGCGGAAAGGAAGTTCTGATGTCGGACGGACACGAGCCGGCCAAGGCAGTGACGGCCAAGCGGCGTGGCAAGGTGATCATCACCGGGACCGGCCGCGCGGGCACGACGCTTCTGGTTCGCATTCTGACCCGTCTCGGGCTGGACACCCAGTTCACTGAAGCTGATCTCGCGGCTGTCGAGCAAGAGGTCGGTCGCGCAGGGCTGGAGAAGATCATCAACGCAAAGCGCGCAGCCCGCCTGCCCGAGATCGTGAAATCGCCGCATCTAACCGAGTTGCTGGAAACCGCTCTGGCGCAGGGCTGGTTTACGGTCGATCACGCCATCGTCCCGGTGCGGGCACTGGCTGACGCTGCAAGAAGCCGCGCGAGGGTCACCGAACGTGCCCGCACGCTGAAGAAAGAAACACAGAACGTGAACGGCGGGCTGTGGGACGTGACGGACCCCGACGCGCAAGAGGCAGAGTTGGCGCGGAAGTTCCACAGCCTGGTCGAAACTCTGGTCAAGCACCAGATCCCGACGACCTTCCTCAGCTTCCCCCGTTTTGCCACCGATGCCGACTATCTTGCCGATGTCCTTGGTGACTTCCTGTCCATGCGCTTTGGCGTAACGCGTGAGCAGATCCTGGCCGCACACGCTCGCGAGGCCAGACCTGCTCTGATCGGGGAAGCTGCGCCATGATCGCTCGCGGGCTCTGGTTTGCCGCAGGTGCGGTGATTGCGCTCTCAGCCTGCGACCCGGCCGAGCTTGCGGACAAGGCCGTGCGGCGGACGGCCGAGTCGGTCGTGTTCCCGGTGGTGAACATCGACATGCCCGCCGATCCGGCGCGGGCGGCGACGACTTGCATCCTGGACGCCGCGAGCCCCGACGAGCTGCGGCTTCTGGCCCGCGATGTGGGTGTCGAGGCCGGGACCTCGACCAAGGCCACGATCCGCGAGATCGCGCTGCGGCCCGGGGCGCAGGCCTGTTTCATGGCGGCTGGCGTGCCGCCGGTGCGCTAGGCGGGGCCGGCGCGATGACAGGGGCGATGACAGGGACGTCGGCCGATCTGCGGATTGCGGTCGTGTTCTTCGGGATCACGCGCTCGCTGCGCTATACGCTCGACTCGATCCGGCGCAACCTGATCGAGCCCGCCCGCGCCCTGACCGCGCAGGTCCGGCTGGTCGGCCATTTCTACGATCAGGACCAGATCAACAACCCGCGCTCGGGCGAGGTCGGGGCGCTGGACCCCGAGGAATACCGGCTGCTGGATCTGGACGAGGTCGAGCGCGAGGCGCCGGGGGTCTGCCTGGAGGGCTATCCGATGGAAGCCCTGATGCGGAACGGCGATCCCTGGCGCAACAAGTTCCGCGCCTTTCGCAACCTGGTACACCAGTTGCACTCACTGCGCCGGGCGACGCTGCTGGCGCAGGTGCATCGGCCGGATATCGTGATCTTCGCGCGGCCGGACCTGCACTATCACACCTCGGCCGCGCCCTGGCTGGCCGAGCTTGCCGCAAGCCGCGCGCCGCAGGTCCTGGTGCCGGACTGGGCGCAGTGGGAGGGGCTGAACGACCGGCTGGCGCTGGTCAGGGGCGAGGGCGCGATCGACGCCTATGGGCGGCGGGCCGGGATCATGCTGGACTATTGCGCCGACGGGCGGATGCTCCATTCGGAAAAGTTGGTGCAGCACGCCGTCCGCGACTACCCGGTGCGGATGATCCCGCTTTACGCCTCGCGCGTGCGCTGCGACGGGCGCGTGGTGCTGGAGGATTTCCGCAAGGGCCACGGGCGCGGCGGCGGCGGCAAGACCATGCCCTTCGCCGATTTCGTCGCCCTTGAGGCGGTGCGTCCGGTGACGGGCAAGCCCATGCGCGACAGGAGGCTGGGATGAAGAAGGCGGTCGTGACGATCCCTCTGCTGGCGCTGGCCCTGCTGGCCGCCTGCGGTCCGATGACCCTGGCCGAGGCCGAGCGGCAATGCTTCGAGCGCGCGCGCCTGGCGCAGCAGCCCCGGGGCGAGTTCGCGGTGGGGGTCGATTCGGACGGCCGCGCCGGCGCCGGGCTGGAGTTGAACATCAGTTCCGACTATCTGATGGGCCGCGATCCAGCGGCCGTCTACGAGACCTGCGTGATGGCCAAGGCGGGCGAGCCGCCAAGTCGTCCGCTTTACGCAAGACCCGACTGGAAAGGTTGATTTCCCATGGTCCAGCTTACCCTGCCCAAGAACTCGAAGATCCGCACCGGCAAGACCTGGCCGAAGCCGGAGGGCGCCAAGAACGTCCGCAAGTTCCAGATCTACCGCTGGAACCCCGATGACGGCGAGAACCCACGCGTCGACACCTATTTCGTCGACATGGATACCTGCGGGCCCATGGTCCTGGACGCGCTGATCAAGATCAAGAACGAGATTGACCCGACGCTGACCTTCCGCCGGTCCTGCCGCGAGGGCATCTGCGGCTCTTGCGCGATGAACATCGACGGGATCAACACCCTGGCCTGCATCTATGGCCTGGACGAGATCAAGGGCGACGTGCGGATCTATCCGCTGCCGCATATGGAAGTGATCAAGGACCTGATCCCGGACCTGACGCATTTCTACGCCCAGCACGCCAGCATCATGCCCTGGCTCGAGACGAAGACGAACCGCCCGGCCAAGGAATGGCGGCAGTCGATCGAGGACCGCAAGAAGCTGGACGGGCTTTACGAATGTGTGATGTGCGCGTCGTGCTCGACCTCTTGCCCGAGCTACTGGTGGAACTCGGACCGCTATCTGGGGCCTGCCGCGCTGCTCCATGCCTATCGCTGGATCATCGACAGCCGCGACGAGGCGACCGGGGAACGGTTGGACGCGCTGGAGGATCCGTTCAAGCTGTATCGCTGCCACACGATCATGAACTGCACGAAGACCTGCCCGAAGGGGCTGAACCCGGCGAAGGCGATTGCCGAGATCAAGAAGATGATGGTGGAACGGGTGGTGTAAGCCCACCGCCGACCACCGGCGCGCGACGGTTGCAATCGGGGCTGCGGAGTTTTTGAAAACTCCGCATCGGAGCCTTCAAAGGCTCCGGTCCGATTTCTTTGAAGAAATCGGTGGCGGCCGGTCAGCTGTAGCGTTCGACCGTGGCCGTCTGCAGGTCGTCGTAACGGTCGCCCCAGGCCCAGCCGACGGGAAGCAGGCGGTCGATCTCGGCCCGGTCGGTGTCGGTCAGGGCGATTTCTGGGGCCATGCTCCAGGCCCGCAGATGCTCGGCCGTGCGGGTGCCGGGGATCGGGACAAGGTGAGGGCCGCGGTCCAGAAGCCAGGCCAGCGCAAGGGCGGCGGGCGTCAGGCCATTGTCGCGGGCGAAGGCGTGGAAGGCCTCCAGCCTCGCTTTGTTGTGCGGCCAGTTATCGGGGTGAAAGCGGGGGATGCGGCTGCGGAACTCGCCCGGGGCAAAGGTCTCGGGGTCGGCCATCGGCGTCCCGAACGCGCCGCGGGCGAGGGGCGAGAAGGGCACGAAGGCCACCCCAAGGCTTGCACAGCGCTGGATCAGGCCCAGTTCCGGCTGCCGGGTCCAGAGCGAGTATTCGCTTTGCACGGCCATGACCGGATGGACGGCATGGCAGCGTTCCAGCGTGTACGGGCCGATTTCGCTTAGGCCGTAGCCAAGGATTTTGCCTTCCTCGTGAAGGCGTTGCATGGTGCCTGCCAGATCCTCGGCCGGGATCAGGGGGTCATGGCGGTGGGCGTAGAACAGCGTCACATGGTCCAAACCCAGCCGCTTCAGCGAGCCCTCAAGTTCGGCGCGCAGATGCTCGGGCCGGTTGTCGACACGGCGGGCGGGATCGTCGGTGAAGGCGGCCTTGGTCGCGATATGGGGGCGGTGGCCGCGCGTCCGTAGCCAGGTGCCGATGACGGTCTCGCTGATCCCCTTGCCGTAGCCGTTCGCGGTATCGAGGAAGGTGATCCCGGCCTCCCAGGCGGCGTCGAGGGTTCTCAGGCTTTCGGTTTCCGTCGTCGGGCCAAATATGCCGCCGAAGGACAAGCAGCCGAAGCCAAGGGCCGAGACCATGGGGCCATTTTGTCCGAGTTGCCGCTGTCGCATCGCCGTCTCCTGCCGTTTGGCGGCAGAAGACGGGAGGGGACGGGGATGGTCAAGCGGTCATGTAGTGCAGGCCCTGGAACCGGGCGCGCAGGGCCTTGGTCCGGGGGGCAACGGTTTCGGGGGCGTTCGACCGCAGACCCTCGGCGATGAGGGCCGCGAGAGCGGGCGCGTCGGCGGGGGTCACGCCACGGCGGACAAGCTCGGGCGTGCCGATGCGCAGGCCGTTCAGGTCTCCCGGCACCTCGGCGATGGGCAGGCCGATGCCGCAGGCCAGAAACCCGGCCTTGCGTAGGGTCTTGGAGGCGGCTTGGCCGCCTCCGAACGCTGCGGCTTCAATGGCGAACTGGTGCGAGGTGGTGGCGCCACGGTCGGCGGCAAAGACCGGGAGGCCGAGGTTCGTCAGTTCGGTGGCGACGGCCTTGGCGAGGTCGACCATGGTCTTGGCATAGGCGGAGCCGTGGTCGCGCCAGTCGAGGAGGGTATAGGCGAGGGCTGCGGATTTCGCGGCGTCGAAGTTGGCGGTGAGGCCGGGGAAGGCGATGGCGTCCAGACGCTCGGCGATCTCGGCGTCATTGGTGACGATGAGGCCACCGGCGGGGCCGCCAAGCGACTTGTAGGTTGACATCGTCATCAGATGCGCGCCCTCGGTCAGCGGGTTGGCCCAGACCCCGCCCGCGATGATGCCGCACTGGTGGGCTGCGTCGAACAGGACCTTGGCGCCGACCTGGTCGGCGATCTTGCGGACATCGGCCACCGGATGCGGGAAGAGGTTGAGGCTGCCGCCGACGGTGATGATCTTCGGCCGGACGGCGTGGGCAAGGTCGGAAAGCCCTTTCAGATCAAGGGTATAGCCGTCGGCGTCGATGGGGGCGGGGTGGGTGGTCAGACCGTAAAGCCCCGCGCATCCGGCCTGGTGGTGGGTGACGTGGCCGCCCACGGTGGCCGGGGGCGCGATGATGCTGTCGCCCGGTTTCGCCAGCGCCATGAAGCCATAAAGGTTCGCCAGCGCACCCGAGGCGACGCGGATTTCGGCGTATTTCGCGCCGAAAACCTCGGCGGCGAGTTCGGCGGCGATGACCTCGATTTCCTCGATGGCCTCCAGCCCCATCTCGTACTTGTCGCCGGGATAGCCAAGCGAGGGGCGCGAGCCGAGGCCCGAGGCAAGCGCGGCCTCGGCCCTTGGGTTCATCACGTTGGTCGCGGGGTTGAGGTTGAAGCAGTCCTGGTCGTGGATCCGACGGTTCGTGGCGATGAGGTCGTCAAGGCGGTGCGCGACCAGCGCGGAGGGTTTCCCGGCATCGCTGGCGAGGCGCTGGATGTAGGTCTCACAGGCGGCGGGGACCCAGGGGCGGGGGGAAAGGTGGGGCATGGCGGGACTCCTTTTGCGGCAGGGTAGGCAGGCGGGGGCTTGCGGACAAATCAGTTCTGCGGAAAATTAGGGTCAGGAAAGTTAAGCCATGCCCGTCGCGCCGCCGCCCCTGACCCGGTTGCCGCTGAACGCGCTGCGTGCCTTCGAGGCGGCGGCGCGGACGGGGGCCTTCACGCTGGCGGCGGCGGAACTTGGGGTGACGCCCGGCGCGGTGACGGCGCATGTGAAGGCGCTGGAGGATCGGCTGGGCGCGGCGCTGTTCGAACGGCAGGCGCGGGGGGTGCGGCTGACGGCGCTGGGTCTGGCGGCGGCAGAGGAGCTGACGGGGGCCTTCGACGCGCTGGCGGGGGCCGAAGCTCGTCTCAGGGCGCTGGCCCTGCCGCGCGAGGTGCATATCGCGACGCTGCCGGCGATTGCGCAGCTGTGGCTGTCACCCCGCTTGCCCGCATTGCGGGCGGCGGCGCCGGAGATTTCGGTGTCGATCACCGCGCTGGAGGCGGCGCCGAACCTGAAGCGCAGCCTGCATGACCTGAGCCTGTTTCCGGCCGAAGCCGGGGGGCGGCTGGTGGCGGCGGATGAGCTTTTCCCCGTCTGCTCTCCGGCGCTGGCGGCGCGGTTGCAGCGGCTCGAGGACCTGGGCACGCTGCCCTGCCTGTCGGATTCGGTCTGGGACCGGGATTGGGAGGTCTGGCTCAACGCCGTTGGGGCGAAGGTGGCGGTGAGGGGGCCGGTCTTCTCGCTGTATGCGCTGGCGGTGGAAGAGGCGGTGAACGGGGCCGGGGTGCTGATGGGGCACGGGGCGCTGGTCGCGGGGCATCTGGCGCGGGGGGCGCTGGTGGCGCCGTTTCCGCAGCGTGTGGCGCTGGCCGCGGGGTTCCGGCTGTGGTCCGCCCGCCCGATGGAGCGGGGCGGGGCCGTGGCGCGGGTGGCGGCTTTTCTGGAGGCGGTCTGACGGGCCTGCTCCTCGAGCCCTGCGGGGACTCCTCGCGAGCAGTCAGGCGAAGGCGGCGGTGAGAGCGATCTCGATCATGTCGCCGAAGCTGCGTTCGCGCTGGTCGGAGGGCAGCGCCTCGCCCGTGGTGATGTGGTCCGAAACGGTGAGCACAGCCAGCGCGCGCGCGCCGTGGCGGGCGGCGACCATGTAAAGCTCGGCGGCCTCCATCTCGACCCCGAGGCAGCCGTGGCGGAGGAGTTGCTCCGAGAGGTCCGGGCGTTCGTCGTAGAAGGTGTCCGAGGAGTAGATGCCGCCGACATGGACAGGGACGCCCTTCGCCCGGGCTGCGGCGTAAGCCTTGGACAGAAGGCCGAAATCGGCGCAGGGGGCGAAGTTCAGCTCTTTGAAGATGGTGCGCGAGGGGGAGCCCACGGTCGAGCAGGTCTGCGCCAGGATCACGTCGCGCACCTTGACGCTTTCGGGCAGCGCCCCGGCCGAGCCAATGCGGATCAGGGTCCTGGCGCCATAGTCGCGGATGAGTTCATTGGCGTAGATCGACAGCGACGGCATCCCCATGCCCGAGCCGTGGATGGTGACGCGGTGGCCGTTCCAGATGCCGGTATAGCCCAGCATCCCCCGGACCTCGTTCACCAGGACCGCATCCTTCAGGAAGGTCTGCGCGGCCCAGCGGGCGCGGTAGGGGTCGCCTGGCATCAGGACGGTTTCGGCGATCTCGCCGGGCTTGGCACCGATATGGACGGTCATGGTCGCTCCCTGTCGCGGGCTTCGTGCCCGTTCGCCCCCATTAAGTCGGGGTGACAGGGGGACCGCAAGGGGGCGTCAGGGCGGCTGCAGCGCGAGGTCCGCAAAGCTGCGGCGATTGCCGCAGAAGCCGCAATCGGCGGGCTGGGGGTGGTCGCTGCCAAGGACCTGGGAACAGGCCTTGCGGTCGCCGCAATGGCCGCAGGTGGTCAGAAGGTCGATCCACTGAGCATGATCGCGCTTCAGGTCGGCCTCCGGGACGCCGAAGATCGCACCCATTGCGGTGACGCGTTCGGCGATGTCCGTGGGCATGCGGACGAACTGCAGGGCTTGTTCGCGCGAGAGACCAAGATCGTCAAGATCCCTGTCGGACAGGGCGCTGACCTCATTCACCTCGTGCAGGCGGTGAAGCAGCGTGCGGATACGGTCGAACATGGCGGGTCCCCTTGGCGTGGCGCACAAGAAAGCCTAGCGCGGTTCGGGGTGGCGCGGATTGACCTGCGTCAAGTCATTCGGCCGCGACCTGGGCCGGATCGGCTAGCGCCACGAGGTCCAGCATGATCCGGTTCAGCTGGAAGTCCTTGGGGGTATACACCTGCGCCACGCCCATCGCCTTCAGCGTCGTCGCATCCTCGTCCGGGATGATCCCGCCGACGACAAGGGGCTGGGTCAGGCCCTGCTGGCGCATGAGGTCCAGCGTCTCGCGGATCAGCGGCAGGTGGCTGCCAGAGAGGATAGAGAGGCCGATCACGTCGGGCTGCTTCTCGGCCGCGGCAGTGACGATTTCCTGCGGGGTCAGGCGGATGCCGTCATAGGTGATCTCCATCCCGCAGTCGCGGGCGCGGGCGGCGATCTGTTCGGCGCCGTTCGAGTGACCGTCGAGGCCGGGTTTGCCGAGGAGAAGGCGCAGCGGACGGCCGAGCTTGGTGGAAACGGCGGCGACGGCGTCGCGGACGGGCTCCAGCCCTTCGGTGCGGTTCGAGGGGTTCTGGCTGACGCCGGTCGGCGCGCGGTATTCGCCGTAAAGCGCACGCATCGCGCCGCCCCATTCGCCGGTCGTGACGCCCGCCTTGGCGCAGAGGATCGAGGCGGGCATGATGTTTTCCCCCGTTTGCGCGGCCTGCCGCAACGCGGCAAGGGCCTTGGCGACCGCTTCGGGATCGCGCTGGCTGCGCCAGTCGGCCAGGCGGGCGCATTGGTCAGCCTCGGCCTTGGGGTCGGCGGTCATGATCGCGCCTTCGCCGGTGGCGAGGGGGGAGGGTTCGGTGGTGGTGAACTTGTTCACGCCGACGACGGTGGTCGCGCCGGATTCGATGCGGGCGAGGCGTTCGGCATTGGCCTCGACCAGGCGGGATTTCATGTAGGCGATGGCGGCGACGGCGCCCCCCATCGCGTCGATATGGGCGAGTTCTTCCAGGGCTCCTGCCTTCAGCTCGTTGACCTTGCGGTCGATGGCGGGGTTGCCGTCGAAGAGGTCGTCGTATTCCAGAAGGTCGGTCTCGTAGGCCAGGATCTGCTGCATCCGCAGCGACCATTGCTGGTCGAAGGGGCGGGGCAGGCCAAGCGCCTCGTTCCAGGCGGGCAGCTGGACGGCGCGGGCGCGGGCGTTCTTCGAGAGCGTGACGGCCAGCATCTCGATCAGGATGCGGTAGACGTTGTTTTCCGGCTGCTGCTCGGTCAGGCCCAGGGAGTTGACCTGGACGCCGTAGCGGAAGCGGCGGAACTTGGGATCGGTGATGCCGTAGCGGGTTTCCAGAAGCTCGTCCCAGAGGGCCGTGAAGGCCCGCATCTTGCAAAGCTCGGTCACGAAGCGGATGCCGGCGTTGACAAAAAACGACATTCTGCCCGCCATTGCGGGGAAATCTGCCGCAGGGACTTTCACTTTCAGATCATCGAGGACCGCGCAGGCGGTGGCGAGGGCGAAGGCCAGTTCCTGCTCTGGCGTCGCCCCGGCTTCCTGCAGGTGGTAGCTGCAGACGTTCATCGGGTTCCACTTCGGCAGGTGTTTGCCCGTATAGGCGGCGACATCGGTGATGAGGCGGAGCGAGGGCTCGGGCGGCAGGATGTAGGTCCCGCGCGAGAGGTATTCCTTGATGATGTCGTTCTGGACGGTGCCTTGCAGGGCCGCGATGTCGGCGCCTTGCTCTTCGGCCACGGCGATGTAGAGCGCGAGCAGCCAGGGGGCGGTGGCGTTGATCGTCATCGAGGTGTTCATCTGTTCCAGCGGGATGTCCTGGAACAGCGCCCGCATGTCGCCCAGGTGGGCGACGGGGACGCCGACCTTGCCGACCTCGCCGCGGCTGCGCGGGTCGTCGGAGTCATAGCCGGTCTGGGTGGGCAGGTCGAAGGCCACGGAGAGGCCGGTCTGCCCCTTGGCGAGGTTGGTCCGATAAAGCGCGTTCGAGGCCGCGGCGGTGGAATGGCCGGCGTAGGTGCGGAAGAGCCAGGGCTTTTCGGTCATGGTGGCCTCGTGAATCGCTCGGGTAATTTTATTGCGTCAAGGCAGGCATACGGGAAAGATCGTGCCAATGTCAATCGCTGCGCTGCGGCAACTCTGGTGGCGCGGGGGTTTCACACCCCCGCACCCCCGTGGGATATTTGAGCAAAGATGAAAGGCGTTGCCGGAGAAGGCGATTGGGCTAGGGTTGGTCCATGTTCGGCACGGTCGCGGTTCCCGTCTGGTTGCTGGTCCTGATCCTGTGCTTCGCCGCGATCAGCTTTGCGACGCATTTCCTGTTCCCCTCGGTCCGGTGGTTCTTCCGGCGGCGGGCGGAACGGGCCTTGTCCCGGCTGAACGCGCGGCTGGACCGGAAGATCGATCTCTTCAAGCTGGCGGAACGCTCGGACATGGTGGCGCGGCTGGCCTATGACCAAAGGGTGGTCGAGGCGGCGATGGTCCATGCGGCCGAGACGGGCGTGCCGGGGGAGGTCGCCTTTGAGGAGGCCCGCCGCTATGCGCGCGAGATCGTGCCGGGGTTTTCCGCGACGGTCTATTTCGGGTTTGGCACGCGGGCGGCGAAATGGCTGAGCCGCCTTCTGTTCCGGGTGCGGGTCGGCAAGGTGGACCAGGCGCTGCGGACCATCGATCCGAAGGCCACCGTGGTCTTCGTGATGAACCACCGCAGCAACATGGACCATGTGCTGGTGACCTGGCTGGTCGCGGAT